>CAZLOX010000417.1:0-1000 GCA_964561265.1 uncultured Lachnospiraceae bacterium | reverse complement strand
GCACCTGCAGTAACGTTCTTCAGACCAACAGCGACGATTGCCTGTGCGAGAACGGTTGCGGTTGTAGTACCGTCACCGGCATCATCGCCAGTTTTGGAGGCCACTTCCTTCACGAGCTGTGCGCCCATGTTCTGGAAGGGGTCTTCGAGTTCAACTTCACGAGCGACGCTCACGCCGTCCTTGGTGATGTGGGGACCGCCGAACTGACGGCTGATAATCACATTACGACCCTTGGGGCCGAGGGTAACTTTAACGGCATCGGCCAGTGCGTCGACGCCTTTCTTGAGCTCGTCGCGAGCTTCAGTGTTGAATCTAATATCTTTTGCCATTTTAATCTGTGTTTCAGTTAGTTAATTCTTAAGCTTCAATTACAGCCAAAACTTCGTTCTGACGCATGATGAGCACTTTTTCGCCGTCGTTTTCGATTTCGGTACCAGCATATTTGCCGTAGAGCACCTGATCGCCGGCTTTAAGAATCATTTCTTCGTCCTTGGTGCCGTTTCCTACAGCGATAACGGTGCCACGGAGGGGTTTTTCTTTAGCGGAATCGGGGATGATGATTCCTGCCATAGTAACTTCTTCGGCGGGTGTGGGCTGGATAAGCACACGGTCGGCCAATGGTTTAAGTTTCATGTCGGTATAGTAAAATTTAAGTTTTTTTCTTTCTGAATGTGTTTATGCAAATATTGTTCCAAATGCACCAACTGACAAAATGTCAATTCCTGATGTCATCAATCGTATAACGCCGATGTGGCCGGAAAGTTCTTTATGGCCCCGTAAAGAAGAGAACACGGCGACACCTTGAACGGGTGCCGCCGAGCCGATATTTGTCGGCCGAATCAGTTGATGATATCGAATCCGGTGTATTTACGCAGGCATTCGGGCACCACGATGCCTTCGGGGGTCTGGTTGTTCTCCAGCAGTGCGGCCATGATACGGGGCAGAGCCAGAGCGGAGCCGTTGAGGGTGTGAACCAGGTGAGTCTTCTTGTCCTCGCCAC
>CAZLOX010000416.1:0-1002 GCA_964561265.1 uncultured Lachnospiraceae bacterium | reverse complement strand
ATTTTTTTGAATTGGATTTGCCGCGCTTTCGATATTACATAGTGTAAAATTTAACGATAACCCATTTTTCAGAGGTGCTATCGTTATTTTTTGCACCCAAGAGATAATTGCGATTTTTAGTGATCCCTATCAACTGGAATCTATAGCTGAACCTTAATTTCAGAAACTGCCACCAATACTGCTTCCCCGCTAATAGCAATGCGTCCTTCTGGTAACATTTCACAATGTAGATAACCCCCACGTCTCGAGGCTTGATATGCAGTAATCACAGATTTTTTCAAGATTTCAGACCAGTAAGTCGCAATCTGACAATGTGCGGAACCACATACCGGATCTTCTGCAACAGATAGCTTCGGGCAAAAGCTTCTTGAAACACAGTCTATCTTCTCTCCCTGCGCAGTTGCATTTTGAATCCTGCCTTCAATTTTTTTAAGACCAGCCTGATCTGGAACCATATTTTTTACTTGATCCTCATTTTCAAATACACATATAAGATCAAGTCCAAGCATCGCCTTTTTAGGTCTGATTCCGAATGCTTCTTCCATAGCATCTGTTACCGGAATTTCTTTTAGCTCATATGTCGGAAAGTTCATTTCATACAGATTGTCTTTCCTTTCAACAATCAATTCTCCACTCAACGTGTGAAATATAACAGCATTGCTCCCTGGTTCATAGTAATTTAAGATTACAAAAGATGAAGCCAATGTCGCGTGTCCACACAACTCTACTTCTGTTCCAGGTGTAAACCATCTAAGTCGATATCCGTTTCCCTCTTTTACAATGAATGCTGTCTCAGAAAGATTATTCTCCATTGCCAGTTTCATCATAGATTCTTCAGAAGGCCAATTGTCCATCACGCAGACAGCTGCGGGATTTCCAGAAAAAGGCTTATTTGTAAACGCATCGACTATGTATTGCTTCATTTTATTCTCATCTCCTCAAATTCCGATTTGCTGTTTACCCTCAGCATCCAAATTATACCTCAACTATTCACAAATTTCC
>CAZLOX010000415.1:0-1002 GCA_964561265.1 uncultured Lachnospiraceae bacterium | reverse complement strand
TAATATTCCGGAGATTATAGAGATAAATCTTATCAGAAAAGAATAAGGAGCTGTCTGCTCCTCATTCTTGATAAGTATTCCATAACTTTAGATCAGAAAGAATAGAAAAAGTAAGTTCTGTGGCAAGAGGACCTGAAGCAAGTTCTTCACTCTGGATATTTGTGGCAAAGAAGTAGATGTGGTTGTCCTGTTCTATATATCCAATGAACCAGCCGGAAGTATTTTGTCCGTTCACTTCTTCTGTACCTGTCTTTCCAGAGATAGAGCCTTGCTCCGTAGAATAAAGGCAGATTGAATCTTTTACAGCTTTGATATTATTCGATGAAAACCCTAACTGGTTGTAATATAGTTTCTTTAGCATTTCAACCTGTTCAATAGGTGATATTTTTAGAGATGAATTTATCCAGTAAGAAGATACATCACCTTCAACGAGCTGGTTGCCGTAGCCTATTTCTTGAACATACTTCTTTATGGATGACAAAGTTGCTTGCTGGTCAAGTGCCTGGAAGTACCATGTGACGGAATTTTGCATGGCTGTTTCTAAGGTCTGATCAGCGTTCCATAAGTCATACTTGTAATTCTGCCCATTCCAAGGAATCAGTGATTGTTCAGGCGTAATAATCCCGGTTTCCAGACTGAATAAAGCACTGTATATTTTAAAGGTAGAAGCCGGGGATATACGTGTAGTGGCATACTCTTTATTATAAATCTGCCATGAATCTTCGGTTGCATCATATAACACAAAGCTGCCATTGTATTCCTCGAAAACATCACTTAAATCAATATATTTAATATTACGGTTAGTGTCGTTAAAGTAGTAGCGGTTATTTTCCGAAGCCTGTATGGACAGGATTGGGGCAGTTCCTAACAGGAAAAACGCAATCATGATATACGCAAAGGCACTATGCAAATTTTTTCTGAAAGAAGCCGGATGATAATTTGCGATGTTCATAATACGTTTTTGCATTTGCTTCATACTTCCGCTGATTCCGGTTGCAAACG
>CAZLOX010000414.1:0-1010 GCA_964561265.1 uncultured Lachnospiraceae bacterium | reverse complement strand
CTTTGGATAAACCCGGCGTTTTGACGGTGCTGCCCGGTGTCCGGGACCGGGACGACCTGCGGCGCGTCCTTCGTTTCCTGGATGCCTCAGCCGAGGAAAAGGATTATTCCATTCTTGGCTCCTTTGCGCCCCAGGATGCGGCGGGCAAATGTGTCTACTGCAACCATTGCCAACCCTGTCCGGCTGGATTGGATGTGGGCCTCATCAATAAATACTATGACCTGTCCAGGGCCGGGGACCAGCTGGCTCATGACCACTATGACAAGCTGGAAAAGAAAGCAAGTGACTGTATCAAGTGCGGTCACTGCGATAAACGCTGTCCCTTCCAGGTTTCTCAGGTAAATCGAATGGCTGAAATCTGCGCTTATTTTGGGCGTTGATGATAAAAAAACAGAAAAGGAGACATGAACCATGCAGAACGTAAAAAAGTGGATTGCCGCTGTGCTGGCGCTGGCGTTGATCCTGGCTCTGGCCCTCTCCACAACGGCCCTCGCCGCCGTGGATGATACCGGCTTTTCCGATGTGGGCGCCAACGATTGGTATGCCGAAGCGGTGACATACTGCCACGAAAACAAATTGATGGGCGGTACGGGTAACGCCGCGTTTTCCCCCAACACAACCATGACCCGCGCTATGCTGGCCACCGTCCTATGGCGGATGAAGAACGAACCTGCGGTGAACTATTTGATGCAGTTCTCCGATGTAGCGGACAATAATTGGTACACCGAGGCGGTGCGCTGGGCAGCGTCGGAGCAGATCATGGGCGGCTACGGCAACGGCCTGTTTGGAACCAATGATCCGGTGAGCCGTGAGCAGATCGCCACCATTTTGTGGCGGTGCGAGGGCAGCCCCGAGGCTGGACAAAGCGCTGGCTTTGCCGATAGTAACAATATTGACTCCTATGCGGTGGATGCTGTGGACTGGGCGCGGGCCAATGGGATCATCAATGGCAGAACGGGCAACATCTTTGCCCCGAAAGACAGCGCCACCCGCGCCGAGGTTGCCACGAT
>CAZLOX010000413.1:0-1016 GCA_964561265.1 uncultured Lachnospiraceae bacterium | reverse complement strand
ATCCCCGGCATTTCCCCGCCCGAGAGCAACGCTAGCGCCGCTCCGCCCCCTGTCGAAACCAACGATACCGTCCAATCCGGATGCTCCGCCACCAAATTCTCTACAAACCCCGACGTATCCCCACCACAAATAATCGAAGTTTCGCCGTCGTCCTCGCCCAGCGTCTGCGCCACAATCGTCGAAGCGGTTGCGTAGGCCGGATCTTCCACCTTCCCTAGCACCCCGTTCCAGACCACCGTCTTCGCCCCGTGAATCATATCTACAATCTTCGCCGTCGAAATCGGCCCAATGTCCAGCTTCTCCCCCGCCCCGTTCTCATCAAAATCTTCCGCCACATACACCTGTGGGTGATCCGTCGTATAGCCATCCGCCGCAATCTTCCCTCCTACAATAATCCGATCCGCCACCGGCAAAAACTTATCAATCAACGGCTGCTTATCCGCCACCTTCGCCCCGCCAATAATCACTACTAGCGGATGCTCTGGATTCTCCAGCGCTCCCTTCAGCATCGTTACTTCTTTTTCCAGCAGCAACCCCGCCACCGCCGGCAACAACTTCGCTATCGCCACCGTCGAGGCTTGCGCCCGGTGCGCCACCGCAAATCCATCCTGTACAAACAATGTCGCTCCTGTCGCCCGCACCAAATCCTTTGCAAACTCCTCCGAGTTCGCCTTCTCCTCCGGCGAAAACCGCAGGTTTTCTAGCAACGTCACGCTCCCCTCCGGCGCTTCCTCAATCGCTAGCGCCAATTGCTCCATATCCGTGTTTTCCACGAATCCAATCGCTCGCCCCGGCAAATTCTCCGCCAAAATCCCCACCACTGGCTTTAGCGACAACTTTTCATCATACCCCTCCGGCCGCCCCAGGTGCGAAATCAAAATCACCTTCTGCGCGCCATTTTCCAGCAAATAATTAATCGTCGGCAAGCTCTCCCTCACTCGAAAATCGCTCGCCACCTGTATCACTCCGTCCTCGTCCTCATACAATGGCACATTATAATCCGTCCGCACCAAAAC
>CAZLOX010000412.1:0-1019 GCA_964561265.1 uncultured Lachnospiraceae bacterium | reverse complement strand
GCGGCGGGGATTTCATATTCCTCCGCCGTAGCCTGGAGCGCGGCGGTGGCGGCCTCCTGCAAACGAGCCTCGGGGATGGTCTGGATGTCCTCAATGTTGTCTGCGGTGATGTCCAGGCTGTCCAGGATGCGCTGAGTCAGGCTGGCGCTGGCCTCCTTGGAGGCAAAGGTCACGCCCATAGTTTCGGTGGCGCCGCTCTGGACGATGCCCTTGTGGAACAGGCCCTTGGCGTAAGGGGAGGTCATGAGGGCCAGCACCTTGGCCCCGCCGCCGGACTGGCCGAACACGGTGACGTTGTCCGGATCGCCGCCGAAGGCCGCGATATTGTCCTGAATCCACTCCAGCGCCGCGATGATGTCCATGACGCCCACATTGCCGGAATACTGGTACTTCTCGCCGTATTCGGACAAATCCAGATGTCCGAACAGGTTCAGCCGGTGGTTGACAGCCACTACGACCACATCGCCGGAGCGGCTCAGGTTCGCGCCGTCGTAGCCCTGCTCGTTGCCCGACCCGGTGGAGAAGCCGCCGCCGTGGAGCCACACCATGACGGGGCGCTTTTCATCGTCCGCGCCGGGAGTCCAGAGGTTCAGGTTCTGGCAGTTGTTGTCCGTGCCGGGCATCTCCTGGCCCATTCCCATGCCGAACAGAGCGCCCTGCGGGGAGATATTCCCATAGCTGTCCATCAGCCGGACACCTTCCCAGGGTTCCACCTCACCGGCGGGGACGAAACGCTCCGCCGCCTGGGCGTAGGGTACGCCCAGATAGCGCAGGACTCCGTCCTGCTCAGTGCCCTGCACCAAACCTGCGGTGGTTTTGACCACACCGGGGTCAGTAGGTTCCTCACTCTGCGCGGGAGTGGACGTGTTTTGTGTATCCGTTCCGGCTGAGGATATCGGTGCGGTTTGAGCAGTACAGCCGGTCAGAACAAGGGATAGCGTCAGAGCCGCGCCAGCGGCCAGTGCCAACAGCTTTCGTCTGCATTTCATAGCGATTCTCCTTACTTGTTGTGAGATTTT
>CAZLOX010000411.1:0-1026 GCA_964561265.1 uncultured Lachnospiraceae bacterium | reverse complement strand
AGGGCTGTATACACCTCTGTGCTGACCGGCGAAAAATTACATTTCGTTTCGCCGAAAATCGACATTTTCAGGTTGGCGTTGACACCAAGGAGGTGGGGCAGAGCTATAAGGTTACATGAGAAATTTAGAAGCTGTACCAACAGGCAAAAACCTTCTCAGCAAAGTGCGAAAAGCAGCAATAATGTAAACAGCCAGGGTGGAGAAATTTTTTGAACTTCCCCACAATTGTTGCGCAAAATGCATAATGATGTCGGCAAATTCCACACAAGATTGAATGGAATGGCCAATAAATCAAAGGGAGGAAAATGAAATGTTAGAAATCAACTGGGCTGACGTCGAAAGTGTACTATCGACAATAATCCCACATCTGGTGGCCATTGGTATCGCGCTGGTTGCCGCCATCGCGGTCACCATCGCGGCCATCAAGGCCCCCAAAGGTACCAAGGGCCTGATTCGGGGCAGCGCTTGGGTGGCTGCTCTGCTGGCTATCCTAATTGTGGTCAACCTAATCTGTACCGGCCCTGTGTCTACCTTGCTGACTCAGGTGGCGGGCAAGCCCGTGTCCAAAATCGACGCCGCCACCACCCAGGAGGCGACCGACCTGTGCGTGGACATTGCCGAGGATGGCATTGTCCTGCTCCAGAACGACGGCCTGCTCCCCCTGAGCAAGGATTCCAACGTAAACCTGTTCGGCTGGGACTCCGTGTACCCCGTCTACGGCGGCACCGGCTCCGGTGCCTTGAACGATGCCTATCACACCGTCACCCTGATTGAGGGGCTGGAGAACGCCGGGTTCAAGGTCAACTCCGATCTGGTGGACTTCTACACCGCTTACCGGGACGGACGCGCCACCGTGGGAATGTGGGATCAGGACTGGACCTTGCCCCAGCCTCCCGCTGACACCTACAGCAGCGATCTAATCAGCGGTGCAAAGTCCTTCTCCGACGTGGCCGTCATCACCGTGGGCCGTCCTGGCGGCGAGAACGCCGATCTGCCCGTGGACATGGCCGCCGTTATCGATGGTTC
>CAZLOX010000410.1:473-1026 GCA_964561265.1 uncultured Lachnospiraceae bacterium | reverse complement strand
GCCTATGGAGATCACCATTGCAGGAGAATTTCCCGGTTTTCAATACGGGGAACGCCGAAGCGCATTTTTGAACCTGGGTCTTGATGTGGAGATAGACGGAGTGACCTACCATCTTATCAGCAGTTTTTCCGAAAAAGCAGAAATGGGCGAGGTTCTTGACACGATTGAACTGGAACGCAGTCAGCGGCAGACGGCATAAAAGTTTCTCTGCCCATCAAGAAAGATATTGCTTTACAGTGCTAAAGCGGCTATAATGGGAGCAGGTAACGCGATGCTATGTACCTGCGTCCAAGGAGGTAAAATAATCAAGATGCAGGAAAACTACAATGTTGGAATCTATTGCAGGCTCAGCCGCGACGACGAGAGAACAGGCGAGTCTGTGTCCATCGAGAATCAAAAAATCATGCTCAGCCGCTATGTGCAGGAGCAGGGCTGGAACCTCTATTCGGCATACTGTGATGACGGCGTTTCAGGTACGACCTTCGACCGCCCCATGTTCAATCAGATGATCGCCGACGCCAGAGCGGGGAAAATCAATCTGATATTATGCAAA
>CAZLOX010000410.1:0-463 GCA_964561265.1 uncultured Lachnospiraceae bacterium | reverse complement strand
GAGGCGGGCCGGTATACGGACATTGTTTTTCCGAGTATGGGCTGTCGGTTCATCGCTCTGAATGACGGCGTGGACACCATTCACAAGAACAATGAGATGCTGGTCATTTTGAAGAATATCATGAACGACCTGTATGCACGGGATACCAGCAGTAAAATCCGGGCGGTGAAACAGTCCACTTTCAAGACAGGAAAGTATGTCGGCTGCTACGCTCCTATCGGCTATCGAAAATCTCAGGCGGACAAGCACATTCTGGAGATTGATCCCGTGACCGCCCCCATTGTCCGCCGCGTTTTTGATATGCGTATGCAGGGGGACAGCTTTCGGAAGATCGCCCGAACACTCAACGAGGAAGGCATACCCTCGCCGAGAGGTTTTTACTACATGGCGGAAAGCAGGCCCAATCTGCGGGGCGAAACGCCGTACTGGAACGATGTGACGGTCAAGACCATTTTGCGGAATG
>CAZLOX010000409.1:0-1029 GCA_964561265.1 uncultured Lachnospiraceae bacterium | reverse complement strand
TTTTCACAGTAGGTACAGTAGCCTGTCCTGGCTCCGCCGCGCTGGTATTCGTAGAAGATGTAATTCTGCGGAATACCAACCTTATTGACCCAGCGGTCCCAATCCTTGGGGAGTGCCGGAACCAGTGCCATATCCGCGTCCCAAGCATCGGTTTCCTTCTTGTACCGGCGCATCCGGGCCTCCTCCCGCAGCTTTTGCTGATAGGAGAGGACCGCCTCATATCCCTGCTTTTCAGAGTTGAGGTAGTTCGCCGCTGCTTTGGCATCGGTATCAGAGACCCATACATTCGGTGCGTACAGCGTTTCTGGCCACTCCAGCCGGTCCACCTTGGATCCCAGCCATTTACTCCTTATGCGGTCATAGGTGATAAACCGGCCGGCGCTGCGGTCAATGTAGACCTCATAGGTTGGCAGCCGCCCTTCTACCCGCAGGTTGTCAGGGTAGTAGAGCGCGACTTTCAAAATGTCCTTTTCGACGCAGCAGCGCATGTAGAGCTGGTACTCCTGGCGGGTTACCTGAAAAGAATAAGCGCCATGATGGACCGTAACTTTTTTCGGAATATCTTTTTTTGCAATCTCCACTATTTCGGGGGACGCATCCAGTTGCCGTATGGACAGCAATTCTTTCTTTTTCACGATCAAGCCACCTTCCGTTTCTTAAAATCAATGTCATACCATGTGTTGGACCTGATTTTTTGCCCATCTATACAGATCAATGCGATCTGAATGATCTTGCCGGTCTCCGGAGCCTCTTTCGCAAAGGCCAGAATGTCGCCTTCCTGTCCAGAGGCAACCGGGTCGGCGCCGCGGACGATTGCATATCCATCTTGAGCTTTGCCCTTGCCCCGGCAGACGTGATTATTCCATTTGCGTCCAGGGTGATCTACCATGTAAGCCAGCGCATGGAGGAAAAATTCCTCCCGTTCCAGCTTTTTAAGGATAGTCAGCTCTGTACAGGCAATCTTGGAATCCCCATAGTCCTCGTCAATGTCGCCGCCCGGCTGCACCAGACAGTATTCAGAATGCTTCA
>CAZLOX010000408.1:0-1034 GCA_964561265.1 uncultured Lachnospiraceae bacterium | reverse complement strand
AGCCAGTTGAAAACCATTTATAAGGATGCGGCGGAAACAATTCTAGGGAATTGTGTGCGCCCATAAGTCACCAGCGCATTATAAATTTTGGTGACGTGGTTTTTATGGAATGCCGCCTTTAGCAAGCGGTAGGTAAAAGTATCAAGTGATGAAAAGTCACAGCCTATTATCCTGCAACTTATCCGAGAGGGGAAACCCGAAGGGGAGTGCAGCATGTTGTTGTTCCAATTGGAACATGGGTGAAGTGGGGCTAATCCCAAGCGCCATAAACTCAAGGATAAAAATCAGTGCATGAGGAATAAAGCTAAACTGCTTAAACGACAGTCAGAGTCGGGGAACCCGTGCCCTGCATACGAAAAGGGTTGAAACGTATGCTTTCCGTGTTGGTCTCATTTCGCAGTTATGAGAGCAAGCGATACTCACAGAATGACAACCGCAAGACAGCGGGTAAATGGCGAACGTCGAATCCGACAGCATTGAAAGCTAATTCTATAATTACTAAATGGGGATGCCCTAAACCCGGTAACGGGCATGGGTACACAGCACCCATAGTAGTCTGAGAACCCTGGAATGACAGGGAAAGCCGTAAAAACGGATGCAGGTAATTCTGCTTACATGGCGAAGGGGTGCAGTTTACTGTTAATACTAAAATGAAGGAAGGTGCGGGAGGCATTGAGAAATCCAACTGAAGTATTAAAAAGTTTGACGGAAATGTCAAAGAATGAAACTTACAGGTTCCAGAGATTATACAGGAACCTGTACAATCCGGAGTTTTATTGGCTTGCGTATAAAAACATATACGCAAATGACGGGAGTATGACCGCCGGGGCTGATGGAACGACAATTGATGGCATGAGTGATGAAAGAATCGAGAGGATTATTTTATCCTTAAGAGACCGCAGTTACCAACCAAAACCTGCAAGACGGGAATATATTGCAAAGAAAAACAGCAATAAAAAACGTCCTCTGGGCATACAGTCCGGGAACGATAAACTCGTGCAGGAAGCCGTTAAGATGATTTTAGAGAGTATTTA
>CAZLOX010000407.1:0-1035 GCA_964561265.1 uncultured Lachnospiraceae bacterium | reverse complement strand
CTGGCAAGACCGTGATTCCCTTCTGCACCTCAACCTCCTCTTCCATTGGCGAGAGCGGCGAGCTGCTTGCTGATCTTGCAGGTACTGGCGACTGGATGGAGGGACATCGCTTCTCTCAGATAGCTACCGCCGAGGAAGTAAGCCAGTGGCTTGAGAGCCTCTGAAGAAGGCGCGGCGTGTACACGGTCGACACCGCGATATCGGAGGTTGAGAGCGACCCCGTCTTCAAGGGGAAGGGCAGGCTGCTCTTCCCCGTCGACCAAGGCTATATGAGCGGCAACACTTTAGGCGGTATCAGCCTCGCCTGGTACAGCTTCATAGACCCTGATGAAACGGTGGCGGTGATGAACACCCTACGCGAAGAGGCGCAGAAGGGCGTTCCCGTCATCTTGGACATCTATACGGAAGAGGAGATAGCCCTCGATCCCAGCAAGGCAGACACGGGACTCGTATTCTTTCGCGGGGAAGAAGGTGCAAAGACCGCCATCTGCAACGCCGGAGGGGGCTTCGCCTATGTGGGCGCCGTCCACGATAGCTTCCCGGTTTCCTATGAACTCTCGAAAATGGGGTATAACGCCTTTGCCCTCATCTACCGACCGGGTGCCCAGACCGCCTGCGAGGATCTATCTCGCGCCATTGCCTACCTCTTCGAGCACGCCGAGGAGCTGCAGATCGACATGGAGGACTACTCGCTCTGGGGTGGATCAGCCGGAGCGCGCATGGCGGCATGGGTGGGCACCTACGGCACTCAAGCGTTCGGCGAGCGCGCCTATCCCAAGCCTGCCGCCGTCATCATGGAGTACACGGGGTTCTCGGAGGTCACAGGCGAGGAGCCTCCCACCTACAACGTGGTGGGCACCTCCGACGGCATCGCCGATTGGCGAGTCATGAGCAGTCGCATCGAGCGCATCAAGGCGAACGGCACGGACGCTGAGATCGAGGTGTTCGAGGGACTGCCCCATGGCTTCGGACTGGGCACGGGCACCGTTGCCGAGGGGTGGCTTGATCGCGCTGTTGCGTTCTGGCAGCGTCAGT
>CAZLOX010000406.1:0-1037 GCA_964561265.1 uncultured Lachnospiraceae bacterium | reverse complement strand
TGCGAGACAATTTCATGATCGGCATCAAGTATAACAGTCTGGCGGATCTGAACGGACAGGCCCTGGCCTGGTGTAATAAAGTGAATGGCAAAGTCCATGCCACCACCAATGAGATTCCTATAAATGAGCAAATTCAAGATTTGACGAAAAGGGCACGACAGCGGCGAAGGCCATCGTAAAAAGGGCACACTGAGCCAAGGCCGAAAGAAAAGAAGAAGTGTGCCAGAGAAAGGATCAACAGCAGGCGGTCAATAGCCTTAGCAGTTCTGACCATAAAACTCTTCAAGCCCAAATAGCGTTTATGGGAACGAAAAAAGACCTCAATTGTCCAACGGTGGGCATAATAATCCAGAATTGTTTCGTCAGAGAGGGAGAGATCAGAGCATAAGAATACCCGAAGGGCATTTTTCTTACCCAAAGCGGCTGCAGGGTAGGACAGCAGAACTATCGCATGATCGATTTTGTTCAAGGGTCCCTCATAACGATATACCATGTAGGTACGCCCTTTCACCGTTACAGGGTGAAAACAGCTGGAATCAAGGGAGGAAGCCAGATTTGCGGCGGAGGTGCGTTTTCCATCTGGATAAAGGATACGATTGGTCTTCATTGCACCAATCAAATGACCGTTCTTTTCCTTACAGGCATCAAGAAGGTCTGAATTTGTGTACCAGCTGTCCATAAGGAAGTAAGCCCCGGCCTGATCTGGTATGGATTGGATGATATCCCTGGTCATATCGATCTTTGTGGCACTTTCTTTGTTGCAGCGTTTGAGAGAATAACACAGGGAAGTGTCTCCAGTACTGACGATTGCGGCATGAACCTGGAATCCATAGATGACCTTCCCTTCCAGATGAGAGTAATGCCATCCAGCCCCTTCGGTTGGACGTTTTGCTTTGGAAGATGGCACTGTTTTGGCCAGGACCGTGTCATCGATACTGACAAAGAGGGGAGTCCTGTTCTTCCGGGAAAGTTCCAAAATTGCCTGAAAGCTCTCGCGTTTTTGCGTTTCTTCCAGCTTCGCGTCATCCCATTTCCCT
>CAZLOX010000405.1:0-1040 GCA_964561265.1 uncultured Lachnospiraceae bacterium | reverse complement strand
GGCGTCGTGTGAGCGTCGCACAGGCGCGGGAGGTATGCGGCGACTTCCGACCACTCGTGGGGATAGTCGATTCCAGCGCCATACACGATATCCCGCCGCAGTTCTGCCAACAGCTTCTGTTGGGTTTCCGGGATAACATCCTCATAGGCCATACGGCCCGTCAGCTGCTGGTATGCCATATCGCCCACATAGAGGAGGGCCTCAAACCGACAGCCTCCATAATCAGGCACATCCACCAGGGAGTCAGGATTCTTTAGTGCGGACAAATAGATTTCCCTGCCCTGGGCGATAAGCCAGGCACGGAAGTCCTCAAATCCGTCGCTGTAGCAGCCGTCCTCATGGATCAGTGTGGCGGCGTTCCACAGGCCATATTTGTCCGCCAGTTCCATGTACCCATGCAGGATACTGTGAAATTTCAGCGTCTGTTCCGGTCCCATCGTCACCAGCCGGTCTTTCAGCCAGTACGCAGCTGCCCTTTGATCTTGGCCGCAGACATCCTTTGCCTGGGCGATCAACGTCCAAAAGGTATCGGGGGTGACCTCTGTGACCGTGACAGCGGGCATGCTATGTTCCGTATGATGCACAGCTTCCAACTGCTCCCTGGTCAGCATCGGTGCGCCGTCATCCTGCCAGAAATGAATGTACAGGCCAAGACCGGAACCTTCTCTGGGACAGTGGGCGTAACCCTCGCCCCAGCCCTGTTCCCACTGGTCCCGGCAGTACCACTCCAGGTCCTCTATATCCTCAGAATTAAGTTCGCTCGTACTCCGGCAAAAATAGACGCCATACGGTCTGCCGTCAATCAGAGCTGTCGCACGGGTAACAGAAGTGATCTTTTCACACACCTCGGACCAATCCTGATCCGGCGCGGTGAAGGCGCTCCGGGCGTCCTCCTGGGATTGAAGTTCAGCAAAGGCCCGTGCGATCATGTCCAGATATTCCTGTGCATGCTCCGGTCCTGCCGCCCGCAGCGGAACAGCCTGACCGGAACCATCCCGGTCAATGACGTCCACCTGAATGGGACTGTACAGCGTCAGGAG
>CAZLOX010000404.1:0-1047 GCA_964561265.1 uncultured Lachnospiraceae bacterium | reverse complement strand
GACCCGCCGCCAGCACAAGCAGTATGAAAAGGCGGAGCGCCGGGTGGAGCAGTCCGGGCGCAGGCTGGAAAAGGCCCAGTCAAAGCTCCCCACCCGCCGTCGCGCCCGTTTGGAGAAGGAGTACGATGCCAACACCGGCAAGGTCCGCCATCGCCTGCGGTTTGAGGAGGAGGTTAAGCCGGAGGCGGTGAAGCCCTCTTTCCCCGCCCAGGTTGGCCGCACTGTGAAAACGGCGGCGGTCATGAAGCTCCACGGGAAAATCCGGGAAACGGAGCGCCAGAATGTGGCGGTTGAGGCGGCGCACAAGGGCGAATTTGCCGCTGAACGGGGCGCGGGGCGGCTTTTGCGCTGGAATAAGCAGCGTTTACGCTCCAAACCATACCGCGCTGTGCGTCAAGCCGAACGTCGGCTGCGCACCGATCAGACCCGGTTGGCATGGCAGACCGCCCTTCGGGATAACCCCGAACTGCGGCGCAAAAATGCTCTCGCCAAATGGGTGCAAAAGCAGAAAATCAAGCGGAAATATGCCCAGGCCGCACGGGAGGCCCAAAAGACCGCCCAGCACACCCAGGAAGTTCTGACCACCACCGGGAAAATCATCCGGGCGGTTCAGCAGTTCGCGGCGGCGCACAAAAGTGTCCTGCTCATCGTGGCAATGCTGGCGCTGGTGATCTCCTTCTTCTCGGCGGGGCTGGCCTCCTGCACCGCTATGCTGTCCGGCGTCCAGTCCTCTTTCCTCTCTGCTACCTATCTGTCGGATGAGCAGGAAATCTGCAACGCTGAACTGTATTTTACCGAATTGGAGGCAGATTTGCAACTGGACATTTCCAGTACTGAGGCCAACTATCCCGGCTATGACGAATACCGCTACAGCATCGGAGAAATCAGCCACAATCCCTATGAGCTGATGAGCTACCTGTCCGCCACCTATGGCGTGTTCACCTTTGAGCAGGTGCGCCCGGAACTGGACCGGCTTTTCGCTGAAAAGTACCAGCTCACTCGGACGCCCGTCACAGTAACCCTCTATGACGATGACGGCCAGCCCTA
>CAZLOX010000403.1:0-1059 GCA_964561265.1 uncultured Lachnospiraceae bacterium | reverse complement strand
GCGTTACGGTATGTATCCGTATTGATGTGAGGCTCTTTTAAGAACACCAGCGAAAGCAATATATACCCACAGCAGGAATTACGCACAGAAACACCTTTGGAAGTTGTAGACGAGGTAAATTGAATATCCTCCGAGTCACATTTTGGACATCTTAGCATCCGCCTGTTTTGCCGGGGTGCCGAATTGAAATTCGCCGTTTGTCCTGAACTACTCGGTGACGGTGAAACTTCACAGCCGCACTTGCTGCAAAACTTTGCTCCTTCCTGCAAGGGCTGACCACATTTTGAGCAAAACATAACCGTTTATCTCCTTTTTAGTGTTCTATTTCGATTCAATAAATAATAATTTCGACAAAATTCGACACAATAAGTATATTCGATATAGCGTTAAAAGTCAATTCTATATCTGTAAGTATTTCTGCGATTCTCTGGTATCCTATCTCTATATTGACAAAGAGGTGTTTCTATGGAGATAGGCAAGCGCATCACATTTTTTAGAACCAGCAAGGGCTACAGTGTCAACAAACTGGCGAATCTATCAGGCGTCTCACAAAGTTATCTGAGGGAAATTGAACTTGGCAACAAGAATCCTACAGTGGAGTTCCTGTCTGTCCTGTGCGATACCCTCGGTGTGACGCTGAAAGAGTTCTTTGACGATCAGCCAGCCGATCCGTTGATTTCCAAGATATATCAGCTCACCCCACACCAGCGAAAAACCTTGGGTGATTTTCTCGACAGCATGAACGAGTGAAAACCGATTGGAATGTTCTTTAGAGCGTTCCAATCGGTTTTTTGTCCCACCCCAAAATATGAGAATATTCAAAGGAAGTATATAACAATCTCCTATAAAATGCAAGAGAGTGAAATACAATAAGGTATAGGTGATTGTCATGCAAAAGCGTCTTTATGAACTGCGTAAGGCCAAGAATGTGACCCAACAGCGAATGTCTATCGACCTGGGTATTGACCAAACTTCCATCAGCAGTTATGAGTGTGGCAAATATTTTCCCACCGTTGAAGTGCTGATAAAACTTGCGGAATACTTTGGTGTGTCTACAGA
>CAZLOX010000402.1:274-1061 GCA_964561265.1 uncultured Lachnospiraceae bacterium | reverse complement strand
GGCCGTAGTCCTTGTCGGGCGTGACCATATAGACGTCGTAACCCGCCTCGGCGCCTTTGGCCGAGAGGGTGCCTATCACGTCGTCGGCCTCGTAGCCCTCGACCTCCAGAATCGGGATGCACATCGCGCGGAGCACCTCCTTGACGTAGGGCACCGACAGGATGATGTCCTCGGGCGTGGCGCTGCGGTTGGCCTTATATTCGGCGAAGAGCTCGCGGCGGAAGCTACCTCCCTTGGGGTCGAACGCCACGCCCAAGAGGTCGGGGTGTTCGCGCTTGAGGATGTCGCGCAGGAACTTCACGACACCGAAGACCACGGAGGTATTCATGCCCGTGCGGCTGCGCATCGGCCGCCCCATAAAAGCGTAATAGTACTTGAACATCAACGCATAAGCGTCGACCAGAAAGAGTTTTTCCATACCTTCGATCGTCTTTTGCGGCCGGAGCGTCAATCGTTGTCGTCGGCCAGCCACTCGGCATAAGAGGTGGCGGTTTCGTGGAGGCGCAGGCCATGGAGCGCGACGCCCTGGGGCAGGCGTGCGGCGATGCGCCGAGCGAAGTCGTCGAGCATATTCTCGCACGTGGGTTGATAATCGACCTCGATGATATTGTCGAAGCGCACGCCCAGCATCTCCCGCAGCGGGGCGTTGTCGGCCGTGGCCCGCAGGACGAGGGCGTGGTCGAAGCGGTCGACGATTTCGTCGCCGACGATGCGTTTCAGCACGCCAAAATCCATCACCATGCCGCACTTAGGGTCGCCCTCAGTCGCTGAGGGGCGGCCCTTGACC
>CAZLOX010000402.1:0-264 GCA_964561265.1 uncultured Lachnospiraceae bacterium | reverse complement strand
ACCGTAACGAAAAGGCGGTAGGAGTGTCCGTGAATCTCGCGGCAGGGGCCGTCGTAGCCGTCGAGGGCGTGTGCCGCCTCGAAAGCGAATTCCTTGGTCAGTCGAATCGTTGCCATATCGACAAAGGTACCTATTTTATATCGATAAGCAAAAAAGAGGCGCTTTTTTGAGGGGTCGGGGGCAGCGGGGCAAGGAATTAAAAATGAAAAATTAAGAATTTGCTTGCAAGTCGTAGCCAGCGGAGGCGCAAGCCTACGCCCGGGG
>CAZLOX010000401.1:0-1062 GCA_964561265.1 uncultured Lachnospiraceae bacterium | reverse complement strand
GTTAATTTGATGTAAAGCACTCTGCAATAAGGATGGTTAAATGAAGAAAAGAGGAGCGGGAATGAAGAACGATTTTAACAGGATCGGAATATCCGATGAACTTGACATTCCGAGAATAAAACATTTGATGAAGCTCGGGATCTTTGCGTCAATAATTGCTTTGAGTGCCGATATAGTGCTCGGTTACGGCACGGCGGATTCGGCTGTTTCGGGGATACCCGAGACGCTTGCTAGGTATCTTGCCGTATCGGATGCGAGACTGCTTTGGTCGGCTGTCTTGGGGATGATAGGAATCCCGCTTGCAGCTTTGTGCGGGTTTGCGGTGTATCGGCTGATCGTTCCCCAAAGCGAGAAATACGCGCACGCATATCGCGCGGGAATTTTCGGCTGCTTGATTTTCGGAGGCTGCGGAGTTCATATTCCCTGCTGCGCGGCGGTTTATTTTATGAAGAAAATGTATGAGCATGATCCCGACACGGTGTTTGATGAATCACTGAAATTTATATTGTATTTTTTGCTGCCTGCAGCGATATTGTTCTTGATTTTTTATGTCGTGTTGATTACGGTACATATCAAAGCGTTTGCAAAGGGGCTTACTCCGCTTTCAAAACGGGCGTGGATATTTAATCCTCTTTTCGGTTTGCTGGCGGCGGTGGTTCTGAAGCTCCCGAACGTTCCGCTGACAAACGCGCTGGCAGCCGGTTGGATAAACCTCGGAAATCTCTGGATGTTCGGAGGTTTGCTGATAATGCTGAACAGAAACGAGAAGCGGATATGAAATACTCCGACAAAAATCGGAAGTATGTGCGATCATATGATTCGTGATCAAATTTAAAAATACTCGGAAAGCCGCACCTGTCTGTGGTATTTCTCCAATGCACTCACATAACGGTGCAGCTCGGCAGCGGTATGAATATGATCGTTATACCCATGCAGCTCGATTTGCGTTTCCACGGGAAGCGAAAGAAAATATCCGCGCGTACTGCTGCTCTCACGCAATAAATGATTTAAGGCAACACCGCATAATTATTGTCGTTCGATTGCGCCGACAGATTTTTCGTC
>CAZLOX010000400.1:0-1064 GCA_964561265.1 uncultured Lachnospiraceae bacterium | reverse complement strand
TTTGCCAAAGAGTGGATTATTTAGTATTAGCAGAGTTGCTAGTTGGGCTTTGCGTCATTCGACAGCCCAGCGTAGAATAAAATAACTCCTTAAGGAAGCCATTCGCGAACGCTTTATCGAGCGTGCTGACGAAAGGAGTTATTTTATCTGCGCGGCCGTCTTGCATACGCATCCCCACACTAAACGTTAAATTATTTCAACAACTCTTTTTGATGCTTTTTAATCTGCATCATAATGTGCCCAATGTTTCCTTCTCCCGCATATTTTGTCGCGTCGAAAAAGTCATGATCTAATGTTGACCAATACAATTCGTTTTCATTTCCATAAACGTCTACTGTTTTATTCAGCCTTCCAACATAAACTTCAAGGAGGCAGTTTTCAAAATAATATGTAAAATCCATTAAATGAGAAAGGATAATATCGTTTTTGGTTATTGCTGTTTCTTCTTCAAGTTCTCGATATGCCGCTTCCAGTCCGTTTTCATTTTCTTCTATTTTTCCGCCGACAAAATTAGATAATCCCTTGTGTGGATTTTTTCTTCTTTTGCACATCAGTATTTTATCGGCATTTTCACAAAATACTACGATTATGTTATAGCCCTGCATTTGTGTACCTCCGCAATTTTACGATTTATTCCTCTGGCGATTTTCTATTTTATCATACAGAATTATTTCTCACAATGAGGATTGAACAATTGGATGTAATCGAAAGTGAAATTGAATTTACAGTATGGCATGATGGAAAAATAAGGCAAAGAAGTATATGACAGAAAATATCACAGAGTATATAATGAATTTATCATTATTAAACTCCCTTTTCGCAATTGTGTATCCGCTAAAAATGAATTTATAAATATACATTATAAGAAACAAGAAAATACTTTATAATCAAGTATATAAATCGGAATTTGGAGGTACAGGCATGAGAGATCGCAGTATGGCATTAGTAGTTCGTGATAATAAAATATTGTCGGTACAAACGCACAGATCAGGTAGATATATCAATGAGTTGCCGGGCGGCGGCATTGAGCCGGGCGAAACATCGGAAGAAGCGGCACTCAGAGA
>CAZLOX010000399.1:0-1076 GCA_964561265.1 uncultured Lachnospiraceae bacterium | reverse complement strand
ACGGTAGCGCTGGACACGGCAAACTCCTGCACCCGGTCTGCGATACCGAATTGAGCGAGATACTCTTTTACTTTCTCAATAGCCATAATGTCCTCCTATACCCGCTGCCAGAGCAGTATGTTGTGTTCAAATAGGCCGTTCAGACTGGCAGTGTCTGTCAGCCATGCCAGTCTCTCTCCAATTTTTTAGTTTGTAGATTCCGATGTCATGACCATCTTTGGATGTTTTCACGTTTTAACCTGCTATTATAGCATATATCAAGAGGTAAGGAAAGTCAACCTGCTAGGTCTGTAGCTCCATAGAGCTACGGAGCAATTTTGTGATGCTCTTTTAACCCGAGCCATATGTAATAATGCATGGCTTGGCTTGTCAAACCTTATAAGGGTCTTGAATATGTTGAACGCACTGCCTTTGAGGATAGCATAGCATGTTTGCCACATGAGCTTGGAAAGGCCAAACCCTTGAAATTCCAAGGAAAAGAGACAATCTGTGTTGACAGATGTATCGGTCCTTTGCTATTATGCTGTTGTGGCAAGGACACTTTCAGTCGGCTCATAAGTGCATATTCCGATAGACAGGGAGAGATGTACAATGATTAGAAAGATCCAGAAATACCAGCGTCCGCTTTTGATTGGTTTGATTGCTATTTGCATGGGCATCATGGCAATCGGCGCAGTTGCCTATCTTCAAAAAATAAGAGACAAGCTGAGGGACAACGCGATCCAGGATGTTATGGATATAACCTTGCAGCAGCGACAGGCCTTCGAGAATTTTGTCTCTGTAGACCGGGAGCGGCTGAATGGCTATGCGAGATATTTTGCCGACGTTGAAAATGTAACACAGGAAGTCGCCCACGAGCAGCTGCAAATGATCGGGGAAGCGGATTCGATCTATTCCGTCATTTGCCTGGAGGAGGGTTGGGCCTGTAGTAATGTTTATCAGGAGATTGTTCAGCTCAACAAGGAGCAGCTGGATTTTTTCCGCAGCTTATCCGGCAGCGGGCTCTGGGATAATTATACCGGCATTTTTACCGGCGTCCCGATGTTTGGCTACTATGAAACCTTTACCTTCCAAAA
>CAZLOX010000398.1:0-1081 GCA_964561265.1 uncultured Lachnospiraceae bacterium | reverse complement strand
ACTTGGTAAACACGCTCTTCCCGGAGCCGGACTCGCCCACGATGGCCAGGGTCTCGCCCTCGTACAGGTCCAGCGAGCACTTGCGGATCGCCTTCAGAATGTTCCCGCGCAGGCTGAACTGAATCTCAATGTCCCGTGCGGACAGTAACGGTTGTTTTCCCATATCCTGCACCTCCCCTTACACGTGGTTCCTGGGGTCGGCGGCGTCGGAGAACGCGTTGCCCACCAGGTAGAAGGTGAGGGTGATCGCGGACACGATCACCGCGGGGAAGATCAGCAGATGGGGATAATCCAGGAAGTGCAGCCGCGCGTCGCGCAGCATCAGTCCCAGGGAAGGCGTCTCATAGCCCAGGCCCAGGCCCAGGTAGCTCAGAGTGGTCTCCGTCGCGATGGTGCCGGGGATGGACAGGGCCAGACGCAGGATCACCACGCTGACGAGGTAGGGGAAGATGTTCTTGGTCAGCACGCGCCACACCGGCGTGCCCAGGCAGCGGGAGGCCAGGTTGTACTCCCGGTCGCGGTACATCAGCACCAGGTTGCGCACGTTGCGGGCCATGGTCAGCCAGCCCGTGGCGATCAGCGCGATCGCCATGTGGGAGAAGCTGGGGCCCCAGATCATACTGACCAGGGTCATGTAGATGATGGTGGGGACGTTGTTGATGACGTTATAGATTTCGGTCAGGGGGCGGTCCATCCAGCGGACGTAGCCCCACACGCACCCGATCACCACGCCCAGCGTCGCCTCACCGACGGCCACGATCAGCGCCAGCTTGATGGACACCTGGGTGGCGTACCACACCTGGCACCAGTAGTCGCGGCCGATGGAGTCGCAGCCGAACCAGAACTCCGCGTTGGGCTTCTGGAAGTAGAGGGACGTATCGCTCCTCAGTTCGCTGTACTGGTACTTGCCGATGGCAAGGGCGATGAAGGTGAAGATCACCAGGGCCAGGAAGATGATGCCCATGACGACGGCGGACTTCTTCTTGGTGAAGTTGTGCCACACGCTCTTCCAGTAGGAGTAGTTGGAGTAGCCAATGCGTTCCGCGGCTTCCGAAGAATAGTCAATGACGCGGAAAAGCTC
>CAZLOX010000397.1:0-1085 GCA_964561265.1 uncultured Lachnospiraceae bacterium | reverse complement strand
ACACGGTATGTCAAGCGTTTTGGTAAAATTGAAATCTATTTATTTTTTATTCGACGTACTAATCCGATTATAATACATGAAAAACCGATCAGAAGACTGACAAGCAGAATCAGCCAGCTGATATTTCCGTTAACAGCGTCGGTATTCCAGACGCTTAAATTTAACTCCGGAAAGGCAAAATCCTGACCGAGAATCATATTGATATAACCATTGACTGTAAACAAATATCCTCCTGTTATAAGACTTGCAATTCCTGTGCGGATAATTTTACTTGCTTTCAGATATCTGCATACAAGAAATACAATCCAGACAGCGCCGACGTTGAACAGGGCAATCGGAGGCATTATTTCCCAATAAGGTTCCGCGTTGTCAAGGTGTACGCCGATACAGAACATCATAACGGCAAACAGGAATGTATCTATGATAAATGTAAATAATCCTTTATTCTTTTTCCAGAAATCCGGAAGCGGAAGTTTAAAAGCAATGTAAGGAGTGAACAGAACAGACAAACCGAATACAACTGATGTTCCGGCTGTTAAGAACCATTTGCCGCGCGTGAAAACAGAACAGGTAAATAACAGAATCAGCAGACTGACTGTAAAGCTGAAAATCGTGAAAAGTCCTTTTTTCTTTTTAACTGCAAGCGGAACGACAGTCAACGACGCGGCAACCATTAAAGATGTCAGGACGATAAAAAACCAGTTCAATGTATGTCCAACAGCTAAATTCACGATAAAACAAATAAGAAGCGGAACGCAGAGAATGCCCGCAATAATTTTTCCTATGAGCAAATCCTTTCTTTCAGGGTTATCGGTATGAGATTTCATTTATTATTCTTCAGTCCTTTCAGTAACTGATATATTCTTTTATTCGATGTTTATAATTGTATCATTATATAAATTCTGTGTCAAGTCGCTTTTTCAGGAAGATCGGTACAGCGGCATTTACTTTTTAGAAAATAGAGGAAATACATTAATGTGGTATAAAGTCAGTGGGTTGACAAAATAAAACAAGATGTGTTATAATAAGCCTTGGTTAATAATGACCCGGGTAAAAAGAGCGGTGGCGGCTGCTCCGACACCTAC
>CAZLOX010000396.1:0-1096 GCA_964561265.1 uncultured Lachnospiraceae bacterium | reverse complement strand
GTCCATGTAAAGGAGACAGAGAAGTCTGGTATTATGATACGTTAGAGATTGTTCCCTATTTGCGGACAGGAAAAAATGTAATTGCAGTAGAAGTACTCGCTTTTCCGAATGAGCATGGAAATGGCAGCTTTAGCATTTTTCGTACAGGACATCCGGGACTGTTTGTGTCGGGGAAAGCTGAGAGCCGTCATATAGCGATTGATCTGTCTGCGGATGAACAATGGAAGGTGTGTGCGGACCCTGGTTTTTCTATTATCAAAGAGTCAGATATTTTTGCGCCGCTGCAGATGATAGAGGAAAGAAAAGCACATTCAGAATTGATTCAATGGAATCTGGTGGATTATGATGATTCGTCATGGGAAAATGCGGTTTATGATACTCAGCTCAGCGCTGAGTTTAGCCCCGGAAATTTAGGCGAACGTGTAATTCCATTTCTTTATCGGGAGAATAAGAAATTTACTGATGTAAGAGTTGTTCAGTCAAAAGCCGAAAAGAGCGAACTGGCTGCATTTTTAGAAGGTAGCCATCCGATTACAATTGAGAAAGAGCAGAAAATAATCATAGAACTCAATGCCGGTGAAGAAGAGACAGGATATCTGCATCTTAAGATGGCAGGTGGAGAAGGAAGTGTCGTAAAGATTCTTACTTCTGAAGGGTATGTGCAGGAAGGATTTCAGGGCGATCTGAAAGTACCCTTTAAAAAAGACCGTCTGGATATGGAAGGTGGATACCTTCATGGATTCACAGATACATATTATCCGGCAGGAAGCGGAACCCATGATAAGCCGGAAGAATATTCACCGTTCTGGTTTCGGACTTTTCGTTTTGTACGCCTGGAAGTGGAGACAAAAGATGAGGCAATGACACTGCTGTCTTTTGATTATGAAGAGACGGGATATCCGTTGGAGGTAAAGACAAAAGCAACAGCAGATGATCCTGATTTTGATGCGATATGGGATATCTCCGAAAGATCACTTCGCAGATGTATGCATGAGACTTATGAAGACTGTCCGTTTTATGAACAGCTGCAATATGTGATGGATTCCAGAACACAGATTCTTTACACATATACAGTTTCGGGAGATGACAGGCTTGC
>CAZLOX010000395.1:0-1121 GCA_964561265.1 uncultured Lachnospiraceae bacterium | reverse complement strand
CAGCAAAATCGAACAATTAATTGATGAGATTGAAGATTATATTGATGGATGTAAGTATCAGCCGCTTTCTAAGGTGAATATTTTAGTCAATAAGGAAGAAATTGATGAGCTTTTGCGGGAACTTCGTATGAAAACACCTGATGAGATCAAACGTTATCAGAAGATTATTTCCAATAAAGAGGCTATTTTGAATGATGCCCGCGCTAAGGCGGAGACTATCATTAATGAAGCGACTGTACATACCAATGAGCTGATTAATGAGCACGAGATTATGCAGCAGGCTTATGCCCAGGCGAATGAGGTTGTTACACTTGCAGCGCATCAGGCACAGGAAATACTGGATAATGCGACTAATGAAGCTAATGGCGTCAGAAGTTCGGCTATGCAGTATCTTGACGATATGTTGTCCAATCTTGAAAATATAATGACTAATTCACTTAATGCCGCCTCCGCCCATTATGAGAGTTTTTATAATGCTATCAACGGTTATAATGAGGTTGTTAAGGCTAATCGTGCGGAACTTAAACCGCATGAGGTTGAACAATTGCTTAAAGAGGTAGATTATGACGACCATGCCGAAGAAGCAATTAATTTGGATATGATAAAAAGTTGAAAGGCATGATTAATGATATGGTGCATAATTTCATAATAAGCCGGTTATGCAAAAAAAATGGATTATTATCAAACTTAAGGACAGTTCGCGGCGCGTACTGTCCGTTGTTTTTCACAATAAATTTTATTTTGATACTTGCTTGTATTGGAAAAATTATGAATCAGGCGGAAGGCTGCTTTACAGTTTATGCGGCCGAAAAAGGAGCCGGAGAAGTTTCTGGAGAAACGGATGAAAATGAGACTGCGTCCGACGAAGCTGGTGAGGAGCAGCCTTCAGAGGAAAATTCTGATATTGTAGTGGTAATAGATCCTGGGCATGGCGGTAAAAATCTTGGCGGGCAATATGAAGATTATACCGAGAAAGAGATGACTTTAATCGTTGCCAATGCAATGAAAGAAGAGCTTGAGAAGTACGAGGGCATCACCGTATATCTGACAAGAACCGGTGATAAGGACATGGATTTGGAAGAGCGGTGTGAATACGCGCAGAGTGTCGGTGCGGACTTTTT
>CAZLOX010000394.1:0-1123 GCA_964561265.1 uncultured Lachnospiraceae bacterium | reverse complement strand
ATCTATTTTTTTGTAAAAATTATGCTGTTTTATCTTATAGTAGAACACTATAAGAAATCCTTTCCATAGACACATATCTGCCCCAGCTTATTCATTTCTCTTTTTTTCAGCTCCATAGATGGATGCACATACCGCTGCATTGTTGTATTGACATTTGCATGACCTAGTATTTCGCTGAGTGACTTTACATCAAATCCGCTTTCTACACAGCGGGTAGCAAACGTATGTCTTAACGTATGAAAATTAAAATTCTCTAATCCTGCTTTTGACAGAACCTGTTTATAATTATTCAGGCATGAGCGGGGTTCCATATATTTTTTCGTTCCGGTTAATAGATAAACTTCTTTTTCCTGCCGGAATCTGCTTAAATATTCTATGATAAAGTCAGGAAGCGGGATATCACGGTGTGAGCATTCCGTCTTTGGCACATCAACGATAATCTTTGTCTTCGTCAGCGCATCAGGTGACAGATCACGAATCCGTATAATAATCCGGTTGATCGATATAATGCCATTATTAAGATGGATATCGCCCCATTTTAAAGCACATAATTCGCCGATTCTAAGTCCGCTGTATAAAGTAACTAAAATACTGATATGAAGCGGACTTGTTTCCCGGAAGAGATATTCTTCCAGACGTTCCTGCTCTTGTCTCGTAAATACACGGATCCGGGGTTTTCTTCCCTTAGGACAAAAGAGCTGGTTGTCTGTATCCTTACAGGAATAACCTGACTGTTTCGCATACTTCAAAGTATGAATAAGAACAGACCTTAACTCATACACTGTTTTCGATGATAAGCCTCCCTTTCCGTCGAGACGGCCGGAACATAATTTTTCTTTTAAATATTCATTTAATAGTTCTGTCGAAACAGAGGAAAGTGCGAAAGCTCCAATATCCGGAACCAAATGACTTTCAATCAGATTGCTGTAATTTACAAAAGTGGATTCCTTTACCAACCCTTTTTTGGAATCCTGCCATTCCCGAAGCGCCTGTTTTAATAATATTTTCTGCATATTTTGTCCATTTTTTCCATAATTCTTTCCCTTTCTATTCCTTTTTTCGTTACTCTTCACGGCCTAAGAGGCCGCTCATAGCAACAATTCGGGGCGATATTTAAAGTTTT
>CAZLOX010000393.1:0-1124 GCA_964561265.1 uncultured Lachnospiraceae bacterium | reverse complement strand
ACCGGCCGAGGGCCCGTCCTTGGGAATAGCCCCCTCGGGAACGTGGATGTTGATGTCGTTCTGTTCGAACATTGCGGGGTCGATGCCTAACTCGGCGTGGTGGGCCATGACCCACTCGTGGGCGATGGTGGCCGACTCCTTCATGACGTCGCCCAAGTTGCCCGTAAGGCTTACCTTGCCCTTGCCAGGGGTGAGTACCGATTCGATATAGAGGATGTCGCCGCCGACCTCGGTCCATGCGAGGCCCGTGACGACGCCCGTTATGCCGCCCACCTCGTACTCCTCGCGCAGGAACTTGGGTTTGCCCAATATCTTCTCGACCTCGGGCATGGTGAGCTCGGGAGCGAAAACCTCGTCGAAAGCGATCTGCTTGGCCCGTGCCCGTGCGATCTTGGCCAGATGCTTATCCAACGACCGCACGCCCGCCTCGCGCGTATATCCCGTGACGATCTGTTCGAGCACATCGGGCGCTATGGCGAGCTCCTGCTCCTTGATGCCGTGGGCCTCCCGCTGCTTGGGCAGCAGGTGGTCGGCGGCGATGCGCAACTTCTCCTCGGTGAGGTAACCCGCGATGTCGATCATCTCCATACGGTCGCGGAGCGCCGGGGCGATGTTCTGCACATTGTTGGCCGTGGCGATGAAGAGGACCTTCGAGAGGTCGTACTCCATGTCGATATAATTGTCGTGAAACGTAGTGTTCTGCTCGGGGTCGAGGACTTCCAACAGGGCACTCGACGGGTCGCCGTGGTTGGAGACGGTGAGTTTGTCGACCTCATCGAGGATGATGACGGGGTTGGACGATCCGCACCGCTTGATAGTCTGGATGATACGGCCCGGCATGGCGCCGATATAAGTGCGGCGGTGTCCGCGTATCTCCGACTCGTCGTGGAGACCGCCCAGCGCGATACGTCCGAACTTGCGGCCCAAAGCGGCGGCGACGGACTTGCCGAGCGACGTTTTGCCGACGCCCGGAGGGCCGTAAAGGCACAGAATCGGCAACTTGAGGTCGCCCTTGAGCTTGATGACGGCCAAGTGCTCCAGGATGCGTTCCTTAACCTCGTCGAGAACGAAGTGGTCGCGGTCGAGCTGCTCCCTCGCGCAGGCGAGGTCGAGGTTGTCCTTGG
>CAZLOX010000392.1:0-1138 GCA_964561265.1 uncultured Lachnospiraceae bacterium | reverse complement strand
CGGAAGCCCTGCTCCAGCAAGTGCTCCGTTAAAGCACAGCCTCCCTCGATATTGTCGCTGACGACACAGTCCAGCTTTGCGTTCGGGATATGAAAATCCAAAAGGACACATGGAAGTCCGCTGTTCACAACTGCCTGAATATAGGATGATTGGAGGTTTCCCAAGAAAATCAGGCCGTCTACCTTGCGTCCTGTAACCAGGGCGGGAAGCTGAGCGGATTCTTCCGCCTCCGGGGAGACGATTTCCAGCATACTGGTAAATCCTTCCTCGCCGCCAGCCAGGACCACATTCCGATACAGATTACTATAAAAAGAGCTGTCACCGAAGAGCTGGTTTGCTACTAAGACGCCAATGTTGCCGGTTCGTCCGGGTTCCGTATAGGTTCGGACGCCCTCATAGCCCATTTCCCGTGCCAGGGCCACCACCTTTGCCCGCATTTCCTCGCTGACACCGGGCTTTCCCGCCAGAGCCTTTGAGACAGATACGACACTGATCCCCAGTTTTTCCGCGATGTCCGCCATCCGCACTTGTTTTCCCATTCGCTTTCCTCCGTCCGTTTTCCTCCTGTCGGGAGGTTTGGTTATTAACAATATTATTATAAATGATTTTATCAACTCCGTCAATGGTTCTTAACCACGCAGCATAAGCAAATAGACTAAATCGAAAGCTAATTTTAAGATAAATTATTGATTGATATTTTACTTTGCGTATGATATGATGACAGAGACTACAGGCAAAAAGAGGGTGTTCATATGATACTTACCGAAAATGTCTTTGAAATTCCCAATCTGCATCCATTGGGCCGGTTTCATCCAGCATCCGCGCAGAAGGAGAAAGTTCTGCCGCTGTTTTGGCCCGGAAGCGGGATGGAACTGTGCTTCACCGGGACGGAACTGCACGTTATCCTGGAGGCGGACTATGCCCGGTTTGCGCCCTGGATCGCCGTGGAGGTCAACGGAGAGCTCCTGATCCGGATGCCGCTGAACCGCGGCGTCAACGATGTCTGTGTGTTTCAGGGGCTTTCCGCCGGGGTGCCTAAGCGCGTCCGCCTTCTGAAAGAGGTTCAGCCCATGCCGGATGACCAGGAAGGCCGTCTTTGGATTTCCGGGCTTTGCTGGGATGGCGGGGAGTTCCTTCC
>CAZLOX010000391.1:0-1142 GCA_964561265.1 uncultured Lachnospiraceae bacterium | reverse complement strand
TCCTTGCGCTATTGCCTTCTCATATTATCCAGCTTTTGAGCCTTTTGATATGCCAGTGATAGGAATTGCTGAATGGTTAGATGTCCATAGTCCCAATTCATCGGCTCCAATGATGTTGCGCCTTGATAGCCTGTCTGCGAAATGCTGTCCATTACCTTCGTCCAGTCAATGCCCCCGTCAAAGGGCAGCTGATGCTGGTTGTGCTTACCCCCGTTGTCCTGTAGATGCAGCGCCAGCAGACGATCACCGAACCGCTTCAGCAAATCATCGTCAGGGGCGTAGTTTTTATGGTGGCAGCTATCATAGCAGTATCCTACATATTTCGACCGAAACGTATCCAATACCCGGGTAAGATTACTGATATTCCTTAGATTTTCAAACGCGATCTGTATTTCTCTATCCTCCGCCGCAGAAATAATTGCCCGCAGCCTTTCCATTCCCGTATTGTCCAGGGGATATGTATCATCAGGCAAATGGATCACCACTGTTGGGATATTATATTTTGCGCAGTCATTCACGCTCTGCAAATAGTCATGAAAAACACTTTCTCCGTCCAGATTGTCCAATGACAAAAAGTTCTGTTCGTGAACCGGGGCATGGATATTCTCCACGACCAATTTTGCATCCCTTGCGAACTGGACGTCCTTTTGATAGCCGTCTCCTCTGCCGAACTTATCGCTCCACCAGAGCATGACACAATCAAAACCGGCCCCTTTTATCAGTCTGTATCTGTCTTCAAAGGATACATCATACCCTGCGCCATACCCGAAGCAATCATATATTCCTAACATCACTTTCCCCCGCAAACTAAACTGTATTTTCTGTACCAGGATCGGAGTGCAGCCCGGCTCACTTCTTCGCCAGGATGCAGTACCACTCCGCATCCTCCGCGTCCTGCTCCAAAAAGGCGGGGAAGCAGAACTGCCTGACCTCCTGATATCCCAGTTCCGCCAGCTTGTCCAACAAGAGACGCCGGGGGAGGGGATGGTAGTGTTCCTCAAATATTTCCTTTTGGATAATCTTATTGTCCCGCTCGAAAGTATACAGCAGGTTGAAGATCATAGAGCCGTCGGCGGGGTAATCCCACACCTGCGTCAGATTCACCCGGGTCTCGCCGTCAAAAAAGGGATGATAGAGGTAAA
>CAZLOX010000390.1:0-1144 GCA_964561265.1 uncultured Lachnospiraceae bacterium | reverse complement strand
GCAATCGGTATCATGGGATTTTCAGCAGACACAGGGAGCATAGATTTTTTTGCTGTACATCCACAGTACAGAAATTTGGGGATTACGAAGCTGTTCCTTGACAAACTTGTGGACGAACTGCTTTATGGCAGGGAAATCACTTTAACGACATACCGTGAGGGTGATAAGGCAGATACGGGCTACCGCAAGGAATATTGCCGACTTGGATTTGCAGAAAGAGAATTACTTGTGGAATATGGCTATCCGACACAGCGTTTGGTACTTCTTCCAGAGAACAAGGAGGAAGCAAGTAATGACAGAAATGCAAAGAAACCCATTAGCTAAAAGTTTTAATATGGTATCTCTTATCAAGTTCGCTTTCCCAAGCATGGTTATGATGCTTTTCATGGGATTATACACGATAGTGGATACCATTTTTGTAGCCCGTTTTGTAGATACAAATGCGTTATCATCTATCAATATCGTCTGTCCTGTTATCAATATTATTGTTGGTTTGGGAACGATGCTTGCGACAGGCGGAAGTGCGATTGTTGCGAAAAAAATGGGAAGTGGAAAAATAGATGAAGCCCGAAGTGATTTTACGCTTATTATCATCACAGGGGTAGTTACTGGTCTGGTTATTATGGTTATTGGGCTTTTATTTCTTAATGAAATTGTTTGGGGATTAGGTGCAAGTGAAATCCTATTCCCATATTGCAAAGAGTATCTGATGGTGCAGTTCCTTTTTGTTGTCGGGAATATGATGCAGGTGTTATATCAAAATTTGTTTGTGACAGCAGGAAAACCGACTTTGGGACTTATCCTTTCTGTTTTAGCAGGAATTGCTAACATTGTATTTGATTATATTTTTATCGTTTTGTTGCAGATGGGAATAAAAGGAGCTGCCATTGGTACAGGTATCGGATATATGATACCAACAATTATCGGTACAATATTTTTTCTGACTGGCAGAAGTGAATTGCATTTCTGTAAGCCTAAAATGGATGCCCTTGTTTTGTTAAAGAGCTGTTCCAATGGTGCATCTGAAATGGTAAGCCAGTTGTCAACTGCTGTAACTACATTTCTGTTCAATGCGACAATGATGAAATTGTTGGGAGAGGACGGAGTGGCAGCTATTACGGTTATTATATATTCGGGGTTTCTG
>CAZLOX010000389.1:0-1145 GCA_964561265.1 uncultured Lachnospiraceae bacterium | reverse complement strand
GTCAAATTCCGGGTCGTTGGCTTCCATCCATTTTTGCTAGGTCCCGTATTTTTTGATGGCGGCTTCCCGGCCCGCGATACGCCTATCGTCCGCCTGCTTCATCAGCCGGTCAAATTCATGGACGGAATAGATCTTCTTTTCCTCAAAAATGCCCGTTTCGGTGTATTCACAGCGAACATATGGCGGAGCGGCGGGTATGCCCCGGTCCAGCAGCTCACGGATGACAATGGGTGCGGCTTCATCTTCCTCATAGTAGCGCCACCCGTATTCATGCCCGCCTGCGGCCATGGCTTCGGGGGAAAGCAGCTTTTCCGCGTCCGCTTCCCGAATCATGATCCCGCCATGACCGGCGGTGCTGACCTCATACACACCAGCCGCAAACTGATCGCTCACCTGCACTTTGCCCCAGGGGGAATGAGCGCCTACTTCCGTTCCCCAGGGCGGGGCCTCATCCTCAACCCCGGATGTGTCCAGTGTCTCATGGTGCGGAACCGAATTATGCTCCTGCTGGGGCTGGGAGAGGATGGGATATGTCTCATCCACGATTTCCCGATGCAGGCGATAGCGAAAGTCCGGCATATCGTAGTACAGCCGCATAAATTCCGGGTCTGTGATGGTGAGCGCCGCCCGCTTGACCGCCGCATCCCCCTCAAAGACAGCGGTTTCTCGGTCAGAATTGCGGCAGGCATTTTGATAGGCTTCATCCGCCAGCACCAGCTCTTTCACCTTGGGTTTGTAGCGGTCGTATATCTCCCGGACCGTGGGCGCTGGGGCCACAAGCTCGTCCGCTTCCTGCTCCGCGATCCGCTCCACATCGGCCATGACCTGATCCACGAAAGCAGAGGGCTTGTCCCCAGCCTGTTCCAGATGTTCGCGGATGGCGGCGGGATCAATGTCCTCAAAGCGGTCCTGTTCTTCCTCGGTAAAAAACCTGCCCTCCTTCACCAACCGGGCAAGGTGGCGCTGCACTTTGGTCCAGGGCAGGTCGGTGGCCGCGCCCGCCCCATTGACCGGGTATGCCGGAAAATCATCGCCGTATTCATTTTTCAGCCATTCCGCTGTGCCCCGATCACGGGCATGGTCGGTCATATACTGCTGCACCCGGCGCTTACTGTCCATGTCACCGTTCCACTCCTGGAGGGCGG
>CAZLOX010000388.1:0-1145 GCA_964561265.1 uncultured Lachnospiraceae bacterium | reverse complement strand
CTTCAAGAGGAATGGCTAAAGGCCGTTCTAAAAAGGATATCGAATTGAACAAATATCTGACACTATCCGTGTCCGTATGAGTGAGATTCATGCCCATCTACTTAAAGATGAAGCTGTCATCAACCCTCTTATCCTCAAACAGCATTTTCTTGGGAATATTGAAGGACCGAAAATGCTTTGTGCAGTCTTCCGGGATGTTATCGGACAATATCGTGACAAACTGGAGAGAGGTGACATCTGCAAGTCAACATTTCTCCGTTGGGAAAGATGCGAGAAATATCTCTCAGAGTTTCTTGCCCATCGGGAAGGAGTGGCGGATATACCCATCAAAAAGCTGACGAGCGGAATGATTGATGACTTCGAGCATTTTCTACGTGTGAACAAAGAGAACGGCAATAATGCAGCCGTGAAGTATATCCGTTATCTCAAGAAAGTGACACGTGTCGCAATCGCCAACAAGTGGCTTTCGGAAGACCCATTCATAGACAAGAGATATACACGTACCGTTGCCAACCGTGAGGCGCTGACTGAAAAAGAAGTCAGAAGTATCATGGCTCTTAACCTCACTGCTCTCCCACGGCTTGATCAAGTAAGGGATATTTTCATCTTCTGCTGCTTCACCGGTCTGGCGTTCGTGGATATCTCAACCTTAACCCGCAACCAGATAATAGAAGACGAGCATGGTGAGTGCTGGATTCGCAAGAACCGTCAGAAAACCGACGAATTGAGCTGTATACCGCTCCTTGACATTCCCCGAAGGATAGCCGATAAATATAAGAATCATCCTACCGTAATTGCCAAAGGAGTTGTTCTTCCTGTCATATCCAATCAGCGCATGAACTCTTACTTAGCTGAAATCGCCACACTGGCAAAAGTGCATAAACATCTGACGACTCATATCGCCCGCCATACCTTTGCGACTGTCTCGTTGCGAAATCACGTACCATTGGAAACAATCTCAAAGATGCTGGGACATTCCGATATACAGACCACGCAGATCTACGCAAAAATGGTTGATGAGGCTATCTCGGAAGATATGCGAAAGATGCGGGATAAATTCGATGGAATTGAAATTCCAATCTCACCCCTGCCGGATAAACCAACCGACTTTGAGCGCGAACCATTGAAGAAACGTGGACGTCCGC
>CAZLOX010000387.1:0-1156 GCA_964561265.1 uncultured Lachnospiraceae bacterium | reverse complement strand
GATTATTCCCGGATGCCTGACTATGAACGGGAAGTTATGGCAGGACGTGTTGTCAGCTTTTATCACCATCTCCCCGAACATATCATGCGCCCCTGGGAGGGCAACCCGGATATGTTCACGCATCGGGATGATGTGGTGAGTCTGCTTCGCAATCATGACGGTCAGGATGGCTTGCTGCGGCATATGGATGAAGCGATTGCGGAACTGCCGCTGGATTTCCCTGATTATGAAAAAAAGGTTCAGATTCTCACAGATCTGCATGGGTATGTGGAAGGGACATACACCATCTTTCCAGAAAAGAAAAAAGAAGAAGCACAGATTGAAAATGGCGGACAGCTGTCTTTATTTGATTTTATGGTTCCGGAAAAAACAGAGGAGAAGAAGGAAGAAACAACAAAAGAACCGCTGAAAAAGGCAGAGCCTGAAATCAGGAATACAGAACAGGCGGCAGAGGAAAGCGGTCATGGCAGCACAGGTAAATATGGGTATGGTATGGGAAGTTTTATCTATTTGGATGTAGACCATCTATATCGTATTAAAGGTGTAAGATCTCAGCGGGTGTATGTGGAAGATATGGAACATCCAGACCACAAAGAAAGCATTATTAGCCTGGAATCCTATCATGGAAGAATGTCTGTGTGCCCGGAACTGAATCAGCATAATCTTATTGGTGGGAATCCTTTAAAAAGGGACAGCAGGACGATTTACAAGGAATGTCTGTATACTGCGCTTGTGGCAATCCGCAATAGTCCGGTTTATGACGTGATCCGTTCCAGAGATGTCGATGAAAATATGGCATATGACATTGTTCAGGAAGAATTGGACAGCCTGATCATACAAAACCAGGAGAATGCCCCTGTCATAGCAGAAGCCTATGAGAATTGGGAGAATTTCCGGGAATGGATGGCGGAAGATATTTTCCAGAGAACATATCAGGATTATCTCGTGGACAGCCGGGATGCCATTGCACTGCATCAAAATGATTCGTCAGCTCCGGAGTGGTCACAGGGGATGACGGTGGAAGCAAAACAGCAGGGGATTACATCACTTCCAAAGGAAGTACAGGAAAATGTACAGGAAGTCGAAATAGCAACAGAGCCGAAGCAGGCAGGATCTGTAGAGGAAGGAACGGCTGCGGAATCGGATCAGCCCCAAG
>CAZLOX010000386.1:0-1170 GCA_964561265.1 uncultured Lachnospiraceae bacterium | reverse complement strand
CATGACGGCCACCGTGAACGGTTTCAATCGGGTAAGAACACATGAGTACCGCAATGTCGCGGCGAATTGTCATTTTAGAGACATTGAACTCGTGGGCCAGATTGTCGTATGTATCATGCCTTCTCAGGCACAGCACTTCCAGCAATTCCTGGCGTCGCTCTGCGGGACCCATGCGCTTACACCCCCTTCCATCACTCCTTGGGGGCAATCATAAACTCTCGTGTGTTCGGCTAAAGAACACACGAAAAAAGTATTTGAAGTTTTTTTGTGTTCGGTACGGCTGTTCATCCGTAAGTACCTCCGAAAATCTGAAAGTAGACTGGGGCAAGTTCAGATTTCCGAGGCGGGGCGCGGGCGTTGTACCAGTAATCGGGGTGGTTTGACCCAAAACGACAAAACAGAGCGTCAGCCAGTCCTAGTGACTGTCTGACGCTCTGCCTTGCTTTATTGAGACGTTTCTTTGCGTTTGATAATGCGTTCCGTGCGTTCTGAATGTCCGTTTCCGGCACATTATTTTTTTTGTAATTTTTCTATGCCATCATCTATATATGAAAATAAGTAGCCGCCCATGGCTGGTCCTTTCCACAGCATTCACAAGCGGCAACACGGATAGCCCCTACTTATGAAGCCGTTTTTTTTGTGGCTTCCAGCAGGAGCTTGTCTACTTACGCATGATACAGACATATCAATACGTTTTATTAGTGCCTTTGAAACGTCATTTACGCACGATAGAATATAGTCGAGGTGATGTAAAATGCGTAAAGCGCAAAAGTCAAAGAAAGAGCCAACTAAAGAGCTTTTATACTTGGGGGAACGTATTACGGCAGCAAGAATGGCCAGCGGATTGACACAGCAGGAGTTGGCTGAACAATGCCATCGGGGGCTTCGTCATATCCAAAATATTGAATCGGGTCTTGCCAATCCTTCCTATGAAGTTCTGTCCGACATAATTCACCGGCTGGGCATTTCAGCGGATACCCTGTTTTTCCCTGATATTACAAAGCAAGAGGAAGAAATAAGGCATTTGCTGAGTAAATTCGCAGCCTGCACGGAGGATGAACGGCAGATTTTCTTGAAAACACTCGATTGCATGGCGGAGCAGTTTCTGATGCGGCATTATGAGCCGTCAAAGGAAAAGACGAAGTGAGCCGGCAGGGGCAAGAATCTCTT
>CAZLOX010000385.1:0-1208 GCA_964561265.1 uncultured Lachnospiraceae bacterium | reverse complement strand
GTAGGAAACCTGCCACCTGGAGGTGGCAAGGCGCCTTTGCCCTACCCAACGACCTGCTCCAGTCCCACACCGCTCGGACCATGCTGGCTAACAGCGAGTTCCTGGTCATGCTCAATCAGGCCAGCACCGACCGGGTGGAACTGGCCCAGCTGTTGAATATTTCTGATAACCAGCTTTCCTACATCACCAATGTGGACTCTGGGCGGGGGCTGATCAAGTGCGGCAGCGCCATCGTTCCGTTTGTAAACAGCTTCCCGAAGCACACCAGGCTCTATAAATTGATGACCACCAAGCCGTCTGAGGTTGGAGCGGCATAATATGGCCGGAAAGGTAAAAGAAAAGCCGTCCATTACAAGAAAAGTATCGGAAAAGGCGAAGGCTTCGCCGAAGGAGTTGCTCCGGCGTGGCCTTCTCACCGGGGCAGAAAAGCTGCAGGGCCAGCTCCGGGATGCCTCCCAGGGCGGACGCCAGGAAGATACTGAGGCCGACCACGCTCAAAACACAGCTCGAACCGCCGCTCGGCAGACGGCATATCGGCTGGAAAAGCTGGTACATGGAAAGAAAAAAATTCGGACCGGGAAATTGGATGCCCACACAGATGTGGATGATACTGCCCCGGATTTATCCGCCCAAAATCTCCAGAGCGGACAGGGTGATTTGCCGGACAGCGCAGAACCTGTTCGGGTCAAGACAAAGGATGCTGCCCGCCGATTCTCGCCGGCAGATCATAGGCATACAGACCCGGTCAGATTTGAGTCGCCCCAAATCAAAACGAAGGATGCCTGTATCCAATATCAGGCCACGGTCCCGGAATATGATCCTGCCATAAAAAGTACCGTCCCACCGGAGCGCCAGATGCCTCGCTCCCCACAGCGAGGCCGCCAAAGCTCGATACGGGAACGGCCCCAAAAGATTTCTGTGAGGGAAACGCAGAATAACAGTGTACCAGGGCATATGAACTCTGTCACTGAACAAAAATATCTGTCATCCCAGCCTTTGGAGCAAGGTCGTCAGAAGTTTGTGAGGCAGAGACAGGAGAAAGTTGCCGCACAGCGCAGGGCAAATTCTCTTGAGACGGATCATGTTACACCCACACAGCAGCGAAACGTCGGCAATATCCAACCCCAGCACACCTCCACACTGTCTGCTCATGATGGAAAGCGGTCCGCAGGAAACGCTGTGCGGGAAACCGTTTCCAGCAGTAAGCG
>CAZLOX010000384.1:0-1212 GCA_964561265.1 uncultured Lachnospiraceae bacterium | reverse complement strand
ATCTTTTCCAATGCGGCATTACACTGGGTTTTGAATCATTCATTATTGTTGAACCATTCATTTCGTGCATTAAAGCAAGGCGGAAGTATTCATTGGAACTTTGCTGGGGATGGTACTTGTGCGGCATTTTATGATGTGGTACGCATGAAAATGAGGGATAAACAATATGCTCCTTATTTTCATGGTATTATATGGCCGTGGTTTATGACATCAAAAGAGCAGTATAAAGCACTGATTGAACCAGTTGGATTTTCAAAGATTGAAATAGTAGAGGAAAATAAGGACAGGTATTTTGCTGATACTGATGAAATGATAAAGTGGATAGATCAGCCAAGTATTGTACCATTTATTAAATGTATACCAGACAATATGAAAGAGTCCTTTCGGAGGGAAGTTATACAACTGATGGTTGAAAAAACAAGGCAGAAGGACGGAACCTGCTTTGAAACATTCCGAAGAATAAATGTGACGGCAATAAAATAAATTAGGATTTAAAAGTGAGGTATAAATAATGATTAGAGAAAAATTAACTTCCGAAAAAGTGTATATAAGGATATTATATTTATCAATTATATTTATTATTGTATTTTTGGGATTAACTGTATTAAGTTATTTTATATTGCCAGAAGGTTTTTTATTAAACCAAAATAATTTTAAAAATTTTGAAACATCTTCTAATTTAATTTTTTCAACATTACAAATATTTCTATTTAATATGATAAGTATTGTATTTGTAATAATTGGAAGTTGTTTTGCAAAAAAGAAAGAAAAACATCAAAACTATATGTCTCTAGGATACTGGTGTTTTATAATATGTATATCAATAAATGCTATAACATTAGGTACTTGGTCTTTTAGTAGTCAAACGGAAAGTGTTCCATTAATTGTTAGAATTATTGGTATATTCAATATTACTAAAAATGCAGGTTTAATAGAAATGTTTGGTCAACTATTGATTACTTGTTCGTTTGCTAACAAATATTTAGTTATGACCTATAAAAAAGAAACAAAAACCCGAAAAATAAAAGATATAAAATGTACAAAACAAGAGATAATATTTTTAATATTGGGAATCGTTTTAATGTTTATTGGTGCAATGATTGAAAGTAATTCTATTATTGCATTAAGCTAAATTACAGTTTGTCGGGGAGTTGACTAGATTGAAAAACTAACATTTGGAGGATAATGATATGGTATGCAATAGTTTGGAAG
>CAZLOX010000383.1:0-1212 GCA_964561265.1 uncultured Lachnospiraceae bacterium | reverse complement strand
GCAAAAGAATAGTCTTTCCTCGAAAGACGTCAGGATTATATTCTAGGTAGGCATTCATCTCGCGCTCAATGTCGGCATATTGAGTATAAAACTCATCATTTTTAGCTCGTTTCGCTTGATGCAATGAATCATTCTTTGACATATCCTTATTATATCATATTTTATCAGTTAGTTCCATATTCTATTCTTACAGATTTAGCCAAAGCTGGACGAACCGCGTTCGACTATGGCAATATTCGTGGTTGGCTCGTAACCATTTTCCCTGACCATAGAAACAATCTGGCAGAGTTAGGTATACCGTAACGATCACAAACAAAAATTAATCTTCTAGCAAATTTCCCACAAAAAACCTATTGCATTTTTGTAAGCATTAGTGTAATATAGAGATATAAAAGTCATGTATTAATAAAAATAAACAAGTATTATTTTGTAATACAAAAATAGGAGCAAAATAAAAATGAACTTGGAAAGTATTGCGAAAAAACTTTTCGTGGGGACTGGCGTGGTTTTGAGTACGGCGGTGGCTTTGACACCGTTGGCTTCTCACGCAAAAACGGTGGTTTCGTACGGGACGAACGCGAACGGAACTTCGTACACTAACTGTATTGATGACGATGCGGGCAGCCTGACGGAAGGCTCGACGATTCAGTGCGATTTCGCGGTAAAAACAGCCGATAACAACGTACAGAACGGGATGGAAGTGGCGTTTAATGTCCAGCCGACGATTTCGATTGATGCGCTAGCGCAGGGTTCGCCAGATCCAATTGTGCTTTCGCCGACGGCGATTCGCACTGGCGAGATTACCGCAAGCGTAACGGCAAACACGGCTTATGCGTTGCTTCTCAGCGCAAAGACCGAATCCGGCACCGCAATGACACACGAAAAGAACGCTACGAGCCTGATTCCGGCGACCGATAACCTGCAAGACGGTACGGCGGGCTGGGCGATTATGAACGAGATCAGTGGCCAGTACAAGGGTATCACAACCAATCCGGTGCGCTATTTCGAAAGCACTAACACTAAGCCGATTACCGATGACCACCACACCTTTACGGTTGGGGTTGCAGCAAGCAAGAACTTGGCATCCGGCACCTACACCGCAACGGTGGTAGTGACGGCGGCTGCGAAGTAAGCCTGCTCGTGCGCGAAGCGTTGCCGAAGAGGTATCGTTTACGGAATATCGCCTACAGGGTGAGGCTTCGCGAAAGATAA
>CAZLOX010000382.1:0-1213 GCA_964561265.1 uncultured Lachnospiraceae bacterium | reverse complement strand
GGCGCGCTTCCATAAGGGCCCCATCGACGAGTCCGTGGACAAGACCATCCACAACTTCGCCAGCGCGGCGCACCTCATCACCAAGAACCCGCGCAAGACGGTGCAGTCCTTCCTGTGGACCACCCTGTCCAGCATCTGCGAGATGGGTTGCTTCGTGCTGGTGGGCTTCGCCTTCGGCGTCCATAGCCCAGAAGCGCTGATTTGTGGGTACGTGGTGGCCACGCTGTTTGCTATGATTTCTTTCGTGCCCCAGGGCGTGGGCGTGGTCGAAGCCGCCGTGACCGTGGCGTTTTCCCTGTTCGGCATTGGGTCGGGCACGGGTCTTGCGGTGGTCATGGTGTACCGCGCCATCGTGTTCTGGCTGCCCTTCCTGGTGGGCGCCTTCGTCATCCAGCGCATGAACGCGTTTGTGCCCAAGGAAAAGGCGCAGTTGGAAAGCCAGGCGGAGCAGATCGACGCGAGCCTGCCCGCCGTCAGCGAGACGGCCCAGGCCGCTGCCGCAGTCGTGCCGGCGGTTGCGGCGACCCCGACGGCCGCGTCGGCTGCGTCGACGACCGCAACGATCCCGACGGCCGCACCGGCTGCATCGACGACCGCAACGACCCCGGTGGCCGCGCCGACGGCTGCGTCGGCATCCACCCCGGCGAAGAAGTAGCCGCGCCGCCCGCACGTCGAGCACGCCAACAAGAAAGGAACGCAATGGAAGAGACACTCACCGGTGCCGCTTTGGAAATCGCGCAGAAGCGCGAGACGAAGGGCCTGAACCATACTCTCGGCATCCACTTCACCAAGGTGGAACAGGGTCTCGTGGAAGCGGTCATGCCCATCACGGCGGCCCTGCTGCAGCCCTTCGGCTTCTTGCACGGCGGCGCCACCATCGCGCTGCTGGAGTCGGTGGCCTCGGCCGGCGGCGAGCTCGTGTGCGATCTTGAAACCGAGCAGCCCTTCGGCGTGGAATCCACCATCCGCCACAAGAAGAGCGGTCGCGAAGGCGACACCGCCCGCGGCGTGGCGAAACTTGTCGACCGCAAGCCCTCCACCAAAGTGGGCTACAAGTTGTACTGGGACGTAACCGCCTACGACGGCGCGGGAGACGTCCTTTCGGAGGGCACCTTTGTCGTGAAGGTCGTTCCCAAAGATTACCTAGCCCAGAAGCTCGCCGAACGCGGGCAAGAGCAGATGTAGCGCCCGCCAATTTTCCTCTTGCGCCGGT
>CAZLOX010000381.1:0-1216 GCA_964561265.1 uncultured Lachnospiraceae bacterium | reverse complement strand
ACCACGTCATACCACTCGTTATCCAAATACAAGGTATAGAAGCAGTCTCCCCCGGCAAAGCGGTCGTAGCGCTCCCGGTACACCGCCTCATCTGAGTAAATATACCCTCCGTCGCCCGTCATGCCGCCATAACTGGATGCCGAACCGAACACATTTTCAATGGTGAGTTTTTCCTGCGTCTCCTGGATAAACGCGTCCATATCATCTGCCGATTTCAGATAGACCGTCACATCCTGGAGATATACCTCGGGTCTATACAGGTTTGACAGCACTTTGGTCGCTTCATAGGAGGAAATGACCACGTTATATGGGTCTGTCATCACTACCGACACATCGTATCCCATCTTCTGCGCGTCGGGCACATCCATCAGTCCGCAGATGGTCAGGGTGACATGCTGAACGTCCTCGGGTTCGTAATAGCGTCTTGTGCCGTAGCCGCTGGCAAAGGACATCTGGTCTCCAACTTTGAGCCCGTTGATCTCCGCCAGCTTTTTGGAGATGATAATGGTATCTGTATCCTCCGCCGTAAAGTGCCGTCCCTCTACCAGGGAAAAGCCCAATGCGGTAAACGCTTCAAATTTCTCGGATTGGGTCACAGGGATCATAAGACAATCGCCCGGGTATCCGATATATAGACCGTCCGACATCTGAAGTTCATATAAGCTCCGGTTGGCATCCCGCACATACGGAATCAGACCTCCCTCATAAGCGGCATACCCAACAAAACCTACTTTGTTATAGGACTCCACATAAGGGCTGTCAATAAATGCCTGGGCATCCTCCTCCCGGATACTGCAATACTTGAGCTCTCCCGGCAGGGAAATGTCCCAGACGTTGCTCCGAAGCGTCACCGCACAGCCAAGGGATTTTTGCAGCAGATCAACTTGGGCGCTCATGGATAAGTACACCAACAGTATCCCCAGCGTCAGGGCAAAAAGCAGGGTATAGGCGATGGTCAGGACGATGTTCTGGCCTTTCCGGTACTTCATGCTGTAGAACGCGCGCTTGATAAATCCCATTTCCTACTCCCTCCCCATTAAAATCCTGGCAGGCTTCAAACGGAGGATAGAAAATAACTGTATGAGCAAGATCAGCAGCACCATTCCGAAATCCAACACGAAGTACGCCCCATAGACCCCCGGTCCCGCCTCATACGGCACGGAATTTACCACGGCAATGGTACGGTAGCTGTGATGCCGGAATGTGTCTCCGATAT
>CAZLOX010000380.1:0-1223 GCA_964561265.1 uncultured Lachnospiraceae bacterium | reverse complement strand
GATGGACTTCACCAGTATCCGGTCAATTTTGCCCTTTCGGCAATCGGCCAGCATACGGTTGAAGTCCTCCCGCTTGTCCGTTTTTGTCCCACTGGCCGCCTCATCGGCGTAAATGTCTACCAATTCCCAGCTGTCATGCTGACGGATCAGCTCAGTGTAGCTCCGGATTTGGGAAGCGTAGGACGAAGCCTGTTCCTCCAGGCCCGTACTGACACGGCAGTATGCCGCCACCCGCAGGGTGTTGGGCCTGCTCTGGCTGGGCGGGATGATGGTTACATTTTTGCTCATCGGATGCGGCCTCCTTTCCCTGGGTACCGACAACGTTACCACACTTTGACGGAAATAGCTATCACTATTCCCACACAGTCTGCGGGCAGTACTTGTCCCGAGCCAGCCGCTTGGCTGCACAGAGTTCTTCCGTGGTCAGCAGACCGGCGGTGGAGGCTTTTTCCATCAGCTGTATCAGCAGAATGTACCGCAGTTCGCTTCTGGTATCAATCATGCGCAGCCCTCCTGGAAGTAACTGTCGGGCTTGACACGGCTGATGAAATTCTCCACATCTTCGGGATCGGTAGTGATCCTCATCTTGGGTAGAGCCGCTTTCACAGCCTTGAAATAACGTCCATCCTTAACGGCCCGTTCATCCAGAATAGCCACCACGCAGGTATCCGTTTCGGTGCGGATGGCACGTCCAAAGCCCTGCTTCAGCTTGATCTGCATCTCCGGTATCACCACCGCCCGGATAAAGGCGCGGAGGTTTGGGTACTGTTCCCGAAGTTTTTCCTTTAGAGCGTCCGGATGGGCAAAGGGCAGGCGAGGAATGACCAGCAGGGACACGCAGTCGCCAGGGAAATCGAAGCCCTCCCAGGCTGCGCCGGTGGCCAGCAGGATACTTCCCGGATGCTCCTTGAATCGCTCCGTGGTGTGGGCCGGGTTGCGGCCTAGGGTGAACAGCGGCCACAGCAATTCTCGCTGAGTCAGCCGCTCCTTCACGGCGGACATGGCGGCGTAGGATGTAAATAGCACCAGGGCGTGGCCCCAGGCTGCGTCCAACAGTACGACGATTTCTTCTGCCAGCAGGTCGTAATAATCCCGATTCCTTTTCTTAGGGGGAGACTCGGGTAGGTAGAGCAGACAATTTTTCCGGTACTTGAAGGGCGAAAGAGAAACAGACTCGCTTACTCGCACATCAGCCAGCAGACCCGCCTCCTCCCGGAAATGGT
>CAZLOX010000379.1:0-1224 GCA_964561265.1 uncultured Lachnospiraceae bacterium | reverse complement strand
CGCTTTTTCTCCTTTAGAGCGTCCGGGTGAGAAAAGGGCAGGCGTGGGATGATCAGCAGGGATACACAGTCACCGGGAAAGTCAAAGCCCTCCCAGGCGGCCCCGGTAGCCAGTAGGACGCTTCCAGGAGTGTCCTTGAATTGTTGAGCCGTATGTACTGCATTCCGACTCAGGGTGAAAATGTCCCAGGGCAGATTCATCTCCGTCAACCGCTCCTTGATGGCGGACATGGCAGCATAGGAGGTGAACAGTACCAAAGCGTGGCCCCAACATGCGTCAAGCAGGGCGGCGATCTCCGCCGCCAGCTCGTCAAAGTATCCGCTGCTCGTTAGCTCGGGTGGATGGAGCGGCATGTACAGCAGGCAGTTAGCTTTGTAATCGAACGGCGAGGCGGAGACAGATTCGATAACTCGTCCATCGGCCAGAAGCCCTGTTTCCTCTTTGAAACGGCGGAAATCCGTTTCCACAGCAAGGGTACCGGAGGTAAGAACGGTGGAACTGCTCCGATTCCACAGGGTACTTCGTAGCTGGAGCGTCATGTCGGAAGCAACGGCGCACAGCATAGTGCCGCCTCGCTCACCCTCCATGGTGTAATACACCAGGCCGGAATGATCCTCGCAGAGCAGCGCCATGGCAGAGGACAGTTTTTTCAACTGCTTGTGAGTAGGGGGCTTGAGCAGCCCATGAAGCTGTTTCTGGATGATATGCAGGTTTCGGGCCGGAGCAATCAGCAGGCGGGCAAAACATTTGAAGGGTCTGCTGTCCTCGAAGGGCTGGGCCATCATCCGAAGCAGGGGAGCAGATAACTCTGCCAGAGTTTCCGCCGCCAGCAGGAACTTCTCCCGGCGCAGGCTGCGGATCAGTGTGCGGATGTCCTGGGCCTTTAGCGTGGTGCCGAACATCTGACGAGCTGTATCAGGCAGCTTGTGCGCTTCGTCGATGATGATGGTGCAGGGGTCTGGCAGAATGGGCGTTCGGCCCGTTCCGTGGTGGATGGCGTCCGCCAGGAGCAGGTTGTGATTGCAGATTTGGATTGGAAAGCCTCCTTCACTGCATTCCTCCAGAAAGGCAAGGTATCGGCAGTTCTCCCGTCCGCAATCGCAGGTTTCGGGAATACATACCCGCTCCCGGTCGAAGTTGCTGAGATGGGCGGCGGCATCCATGTCCAGCTGCTCCCGGAGGGAGAGCAGAGCCCTGCCAGCCTGCCAGTTTTTCTTGCTCAGA
>CAZLOX010000378.1:0-1227 GCA_964561265.1 uncultured Lachnospiraceae bacterium | reverse complement strand
CCCTTCTGCCTGACCTGTCCCCGGAGCAGGAACCTGTCGTTACAGTGATGGAAAGTGATGACATGGACCTGCCGGCCGGCACCAAAATGACATTATCCGAGGCGGAGGACAGAATCTCCCAACTGCGTCTGGAGCGTTTTGACAGCGATGAACCGGACCATTCCGTCAAGGTCGCAATCGACTATATGCTGGACGGCGAGGTAGATCGTTACTGGCTCCCCCTTCACACCGGCCAAGGTTATGGCTCTATGCTGACACAAATGCAGTATTATGTAGAATCCAATTTGGAGCACTCAGATATTGCGACAAGACCTTTCTATGAAGCCCCGGAAGGGCTGGCCGAATTGCTGCATGACAAATTTGGTCCTCAGTTGCACGACGATCTGAAAAAACTGGCAAACAGGGTGCTGAACTGTTTCCAACAGCATTACACCATTTCCAAACTGGAACAGCAATTTGAGGTCCAGGCAGCAGTTATACCGGAAAAGGACCAGGAAAAGTTTCTCCAACACACTCAATCGGCTGTCAGAGACTTGCGAAAAGCAGCCAACACCAGCCGGACTGACGCCCCTGTGCAGGAACGTACCGCCCCCGCCCATGACAATTCCCCTCCCCGGAAATCGGTAAAGGTGAAATTGCATGAAATCAAGAAAAGTCAGGCGGAACGTCCTGCCCGGCCCCATGTACGGCTCAGACCGGAAAGGTAGGGTACATCATGCAGGAAAAAATTGATATTCTGCCTTTTCTGGAACAGATTGTGCAAACAAATACGCACAGCTACCAGGAAGATTTTCAGCTTGATGTTAAAACACTGACGGCGGCGATACAGGCTCAGGACAAGGAGGGCCAGTCATTTCTTTGGATGTCCCGTCCGCATGGAACATGGTGCCTGAACGAGCACAGCGTTTTTGTCCGGGATTCAACGGAGCACAGCATATGGACCTATTATGCGGATTATGCGTCTGAGGCCAATGGAATCAAGGCATTTCGTGTGACCGTAACCGGTCAGGATAAGGGACGGCCTACCGGCAATGTTTATCCCATTGACTACAAAAAACAGGTTTTGCGCATCATAAAAAATGCGCTCCCCCGCTGAGACCGTCATCTTGACCTTTGAGAGCGGCCAGACGATTACCTTCCCGTTTGAACAGGTCAAAGACCGTTTTGGACCAATCAAAGACAAGTATGGGACGATTGAAAAAATCCGCTACACAGTGAAAGATGAAA
>CAZLOX010000377.1:0-1230 GCA_964561265.1 uncultured Lachnospiraceae bacterium | reverse complement strand
CGACGGCATCGCCCTGGGCCGCTCCGGCCTGGCCGACGGCGCCTATCCTCAGAAGCTGATGCGGGGCCGTCCGGACAAGATTCACCCCTGTATCGCCTGCGGCAACTGCATGGCGTCCTCCTTTTCCAAGGTTTCCGCCACCTGCGCGGTCAATCCCATCGGTATGCGCCCCGGGCAGTATCCGCTGACCAGAGCAGTCCAGCCGAAGAAGGTCCTTGTGGTCGGCGGCGGCGTGGGCGGCATGGAGGCGGCCAGAACGGCGGCGGTTCGGGGCCACAAGGTCACCATCGTGGAGCGCTCCGACAAGCTGGGCGGGCGGCTGTTTGACGCCGGACTCCACAAATTCAAGCAGGACATCCGGAACCTGGCCGCGTGGTACGCCCAGGAGCTGAAGGACCTGGGCGTGGAGGTACAGCTGAACAAGGAAATGACGCCGGAGGCTATCCGGGCCAGCGGCGCGGACGCGGTGATCTTCTCCGTGGGCGCAGACGCGGTGATGCCTCGCCGGATTCCCGGCATCGACCACCCGAAAGCCGTGGCCTGCACGGACGTGCTGTCCGGCAAGCGAAAAGTAGGCCAGAAGGTCGCCATCATCGGCGCGGGCCTGGTGGGCGCGGAAATGGCCTATGATATGGCCAAGGAAGAGGGGAAGGAGCTTGTCCTGGTGGACGGGCTGGACGACATCCTCTCCAACGACCCGGACGGCGTGCCCTTCCAGACCCGCTGGATGCTCAACGAGCTGCTGGACCTCCACCATGTGAAAAAGTACATGGGTCACATGTTGGACAGCATCAACGATCAGGGCTGCGTCCTGAAAAGCAAGGACGGCCAGCTGGTCCAGATCGAAGCGGACGATGTCATCATCGCCATTGGCTTCCGGGCCAGAAAGTCCATGTATGAGGACCTCTACGGCGCCGACATGGAAGTCTATGAGATCGTGGCCGGAAACGGCATCGGCAGCATTGCCAGCCAGGTCAACGACGCCTACGAAATCGCGAGAAATCTGTAAAAGCAGCGTATATCAACCGTGACTTAGCCGCCGCGGATAGGATTTTCACCTCTCCTGTCCGTGGCGGTTTTTCACATCAAAAGCCAAACATGAAGAAAGAAGTGAGGTTATGAGCAGACTGGAAGTAAAGACCCCCGGCCAGGCCCAGGCGGTGGTGGAACAGCTCTACCGCAACATGGAACGCCGGATCGCCGCCAGCCCACCGGGGCTGTGCCCGGTAG
>CAZLOX010000376.1:0-1236 GCA_964561265.1 uncultured Lachnospiraceae bacterium | reverse complement strand
TCCAATGGCTGCTATATCCTCGGCAAATACGAGGAAGCCAAGCAAGACTTTGCCGTGCGTAGCGGGCTTGTGCCGCAGGAGATGTTCTTTACACCGGACCAGATCAAAGGACTGGATGTGTGCTGTGCATCAGCCCTTGCACATGACGATACGCTCACCTTTGAACAGGGGCTGCTGATCAACGAGCTTCGCGATCAGCTGCGGGAGATCGAACCGAGTCTCAATGGCCCGGAACCTACGGAGAAACACATTGAGCGGATCGAACAGCATGGGCAAACGATGTAGCGGCGGCATATGGATATAAATGGCAGGCAATAAGGGTGAAGGAGGTGAAAACCAAAATGGCACCCTTTTTCATTTTCCTGCCGTGTGCCTTTGGAAAGCTGATTGCTTTTGCCTGCTGCAATGCGGTATGACGGGCGAAAATAGTAAGTACAATCATTTAAGGACTGTACACATTTAACCGCCATTTTTGACATTACCGATCCAGCGAAATTACAAAATCGCACTGGCGTTGACACGGCTGGAGGCTGTGAAGAATCGTTGTGCTCCTGATAGTCGCACTGCCCGGAGAACCCTGCAGAGGGAACTGCTTTTGCAAGGAAAGAACTTCACCGGGCAGAGGAAGCATCTGCGGGACTATGCTTTTCCCAAAGCTCTTTTCCGCATCCACACCCGCGGCGGACAGCCGAAATATGCGCCGAATGCGCGGTAGAAGCTGCTTACATTGGGATAGCCGACCCGCGCGGCAATTTCCTCGGTGGCAATATTTTCCGACACAAGAAGCAGGGCCGCCTGTTCCATTCGAAGCTGCAACAGAAGCTGCGCAAAGGTCTTGCCGGTGCAGCGACGGATAATGCGGATCAGCTGTCGTTCGCTGTAACAGAAAAGACGGGAAAGATCTGTTAATGTCAGATTTTGATAATGCGCCTGAATATGCGCGAGCAGAGCCGCGTATTCCGGTTTCCAATACAGCCCGCCCTGCCTGGAAAGCTGCAGGGTGTGTTCACACCGCTGCAAAAGCAAGGGGAAAAAGGTGTTCATCATGGCGTTCGTGATCTGCACACTGTACGGCGCCGGGGACCGGTATTCTCTGAAAACACCGTGTAAAAGGCCCTCAAGAGCAGGATCCTGTCCGGTATCAAACCGCAGATAGGCGGTATGGGAATTACCGGCCAATGCCTGCTTGAAAAACAGGCTCATCAGATTTTGATCGGACAGCTGCTGCCAGAATAC
>CAZLOX010000375.1:0-1241 GCA_964561265.1 uncultured Lachnospiraceae bacterium | reverse complement strand
TCTGGGCATCAACTCTTTCATCTTCCAGTTCTCTAATCTTCTGGTGCAAATCACCATGAACAATGTGCTCCACATCTATGGAGAGCAGTCCATCTATGGAGCAGATACCCCCATCGCCGTGGCGGGTATCATGATGAAGATCAACGCGATTTTTATTGCACTGATTATTGGTCTGATCAACGGAGCCCAGCCGATTTGCAGCTACAACTACGGCGCAAAAAAGTATGGCCGGGTCCGTCAGACTGTGCGGCTCTTCCTGACGGCGGGGATTATCATTTCTACCGTGATCTGGGCTCTTTTCCAACTTTTCCCCCGGCCCATTATCTCTCTTTTCGGCAGTGGCGAGACGGATACGTTGTACTTTGAATACGCCATCCGGTTTATGCGGGTCTATCTGGCTTTTGTATTTCTGAACGGTGTGCAGATTTGCTCAACCACCTTTTTTCCATCCATTGGAAAGGGGGCAAAAGGAGCCGTATTGTCTTTTTCCAAGCTGATTATATTCCTGATCCCGCTGATTCTAATTCTACCTCGGTTCTTTGGATTGGATGGTGTGATGTACGCCACTCCTGCTGCGGATTTTCTGGCGTTTCTGATGGCAGTAGTCTTTCTGGCAGACGAAATGTGGAAGATGCCAAAAGAGAATACAGAGAATACAGCTCAGCCGATATAAAAAGCGATTGACTTCCAGTCAATCAAAATCGTTTTGATACGATGTAACTCTGTGAATTGAAATAGGAGGCAAAAGACATGACAGAAATCAAACGGCTTGGCCTGGGCTGCATGGGCATGAATCTGTCCAATAAGACCCAATCTATTGAAACGATTCACTATGCCATTGACCAGGGGGTTGTCCTGCTCAACACCGGTGAATTTTACGGCGGCGGCGAGAGCGAACTGGTACTCCGGGAGGCGCTGGCAGGGGTACCTCGGGACAAATATTTTCTGTCGGTGAAGTTTGGCGTGCTGCCCAAGCCTGGCGGCGGTATCTACGGGCTGGACGTGAAGCCCTTCAACGTCAAGGCGCACTTGGCCTACTCCATGCACCGGCTGGACTTGGACTACATTGATCTCTACCAGCCAGCCAGGATGGACGAGACTGTCCCGGTGGAGGAACTTATGGAGGTTCTCCAGGAGTGCGTGAAGGAAGGCTGGATTGGCAGCATCGGCCTGACGCAAATCCCGACGGAGACACTGGACCGGGCAGAAAAAGTCTCCCACATCCATACTGTGGAGCTGGA
>CAZLOX010000374.1:0-1247 GCA_964561265.1 uncultured Lachnospiraceae bacterium | reverse complement strand
TGAGGTATAGCAAATATGATTTTCCGGTGTTTTTTTTGGCGTAGAAGCGCGAAGGGAAGCCCAGTGGCTTATTAACCATATAATACGGATTATTCTCGAGACTCGATTATATCAAATAAATCATATAAGACATATAAGACATATAAGACATATAAGACATATAAGACATAAGACATATAAGACATATAAGGAGTATAAATCTTATAAGTATATGCTGCGTGTGGCACGTGTACCTCACATCGCGCATAAATCTAAGGTATCCTACAACGTGCGAATTGTGTGAAGATGGAAAACAGGTATGCCTAATCTTGAATTAAGACTGCGACGCCCTACCCTATTCTATATAAATAAAAAGGAGAACGATCGTGGATCGTTCTCCTTTTTATTTATATAGAATAGGGATTATTCGGGACGTTTGGTCTTTTTGCCGTAGCCGTACTGTGCAGCTGCGCCGAGTTCTTCTTCGATACGGAGGAGCTGGTTGTACTTAGCCATACGGTCAGAACGTGAAGCTGAACCAGTCTTGATCTGACCGGCGTTGGTAGCAACGGCGATGTCAGCAATGGTTGCATCTTCGGTTTCACCCGAACGGTGAGAGATTACAGCTGTGTAACCGTTTCGCTGAGCGAGTTCAACTGCACGGAGTGTTTCGGTGAGTGAACCAATCTGGTTAACCTTAACGAGGATGGAGTTGGCACAGCCTTCTTCAATACCGCGCTTGAGGTATTTAACGTTGGTAACGAAGAGGTCGTCACCTACGAGCTGGCAACGATCGCCAATGAGTTCGGTGAGAATCTTCCAACCTTCCCAGTCGTTTTCGGCCATGCCGTCTTCGATAGAATCGATGGGGTATTTTTCAACGAGGCCTTTGAGGTATTCAGCCTGCTGCTGTGATGTGAGCTTCTGGCCGTTTTCTTCTTTTTTCTGGCCGTCTTTGAGCTGCTGGTAGTTGTAGATACCATCAACATAGAATTCGCTGGATGCGCAGTCGAGACCGATGGTAACGTCCTTACCGGGTACATAACCTGCGAGTTCGATGGCTTTGATGATTACCTGGAGGGCGTCTTCAGTGCCATCGAGCGAAGGAGCGAAACCACCTTCGTCACCTACAGCAGTAGAAAGTCCGCGTTCGTGCAGTACTTTTTTGAGGTTATGGAATACTTCGGTACCCATACGGATGCCTTCTTTGAAAGAAGTAGCACCGATAGGACGGATCATGAATTCCTGGAAGCAGATGGGAGCGTCAG
>CAZLOX010000373.1:0-1248 GCA_964561265.1 uncultured Lachnospiraceae bacterium | reverse complement strand
CGGTTTTTTATAGTGCCACCAATATCTTACCCCCAAATACCCCAAAACATTCTTCACAAATTTGTGAACAATGAAAAACTTTTCATATCTTTGCATCGTAATTGAATGATATGATTACATTACCAAACGTTGCTCCAGAGATGCTTGCTAACAATCTTACCCCGCTTGAGCCTACTCATCCGGGAGAACTCATCAAGGATGAACTTGAAGCGAGCCATCTGACTCAAGCAAAGCTTGCAGAAAGCATAGGTGTCAAGCCTTCGCTTCTTAATGAAGTAATCAAAGGTAAGAGAGGGGTGAATACTGAACTGGCTTTACTGATAGAAGCCGCTTTGAATATTCCAGCTGATTTGTTGCTTAATCTGCAAAATGATTATAACATGCAGGTAGCGAAGTCGGACGCTTCTTTTATGAAACGCCTTTCTTCCATTCGTAATATTGCAGCGGTATTATAAAATAATATGAAGTCTGGTTCATACTCCCGCGAATGTCCAACTATTTTTGAGTAACTTTTACGTTATGCCTATAAGGCATATAATAATCTGATATGAATTATAAACAGAACCAGACTTGTCGGAAGTTATTGTTCAATCATTGTCGCATAATTAAAGTGGGGGTGTCCGGGGAGAAATTCCCGGACGTTTTTTTTGCGCTTATTGGTGGCTTGCCTTGCCTTGAAAATCAACGGACACACCGTCGGCAGAACGGACTCGCTGCCCTCCGGTTTGAAGAACTCTGCTTTATCGTCCGTAGTCCTGCATAAATATTAGGGATAATACTGGAGAATACCGAGTTTGTTACGGGTGAAATACGGGACACCTACGGATAAAACCCTATTATAACCCTATTAAATCCCTATTATAACCCTATATAAGAATAGGGTTTTAATAAGTTGTTATTTGGATTTATAAAATATTTTTGTCATATTTGTATCGTAGTTAAACCGTAGCCGTATGAAAGATACCCCCTCGACACTGCTGAAAGAAATCGTGAAAGGAGAAGGACCCGTCCGGATGGGAGGCATGACCTACTTCGTCCGCAACGGCAGATTTCAGGCGTGCGCCTCCAAGCGTGTCGCAAAGAAAAAGAGGACGGAAAAGGAAATTGCCATGTGCCAGCACTTCGCAGAAGTACGGATGTTGTGGAAAATGTACCGCCGAGCCGTCGGGGAACTGCCCATGTGGCGGGTGGCGGCACGGGAAGCGGGAGCCGCCAAGAGCGACAGCCTGTTCCACTCGCTCAACGGGG
>CAZLOX010000372.1:0-1250 GCA_964561265.1 uncultured Lachnospiraceae bacterium | reverse complement strand
CTGGTTGATCCGCTCGGTGAGGATGGCGACCTGGACCTCGGGGGAGCCGGTGTCGGTCTCATGGGTGCGGTTGGCCTCGATAATGGAGGTCTTCTGATCTTTCTGCATCATAGTGGTTTTATCACCTTTCCAATAAATTCTCCGCAGGCCGCGCCGGGGCAGGTGCCGCCGCCGCCGAAGCCAGGGAACGCCGGGCGCTGAGCGCCGCATGCTTCCTTACTATATCACAGACATTTCCTATTGTAAAGAGAAAATTCGGGCTTTATTCACGGAAATCCAATTTTTTCCGCACAGCGCCCGCCTCCTTCCGCCGCAAATGGGAAGGCCCGCATTTCAGGAATGGATTTTCCCCATTCCCGGGCAAAATATGCTTCCTATTTTCTTCCGTTTATGTTATACTGGTGGCATGATTGCATCATAACACCCCAATAAAAACAAAAACGAAAGAAGGAAAAACGATATGCCTACTCCCCATAACTCCGCCAATCCCGGCGATTTCGCGAAAACCGTCCTGATGCCCGGCGACCCCCTGCGGGCCAAATTCATTGCCGAAACCTTCCTGGAGGATGCCAAGCTGGTCAACAACGTCCGGGGCATTCACGGCTACACCGGCGCCTACAAGGGCGTGCCCGTCTCCGTCATGGCCTCCGGCATGGGAATGCCCTCCATCGGCATCTACTCCTATGAGCTCTACGACCAGTACGGCGTGGAGAACATCATCCGCATCGGCTCCGCCGGGGCCATCAGCGCCAAGCTGAAGCTGCGGGACGTGGTAGCCGCCCAGGGCGCCTGCACCAACTCCAACTTTGCCCACCAGTACGGCCTCCCCGGCGCGTTTGCCCCCATTGCGGATTATACCCTGCTGGAGACCGCCGTAGCCGCCGCCCGTGAGATCGGCGTGGAGATGCCCGTGGGCAACCTGCTCTCCTCCGACACCTTCTACGATGCCTCCCAGTCTTCCATGAAGTGGGCGGAGATGGGCGTACTGGCAGTAGAGATGGAAGCCGCCGCCCTCTATATGAATGCCGCCAAGCTGGGCAAGCGGGCGCTGGCCATCTGCTCCATTTCCGACAGCATCGTCACCGGCGAGGAGCTGGACGCCGCTGAGCGGCAGACCAGCTTCACCACCATGATGAAGATTGCCCTGGAGACCGCCGTAAAGATGGCGGAAAAATAAATCTACTCTGAAAACAAGGAGGATACCTGCTATGACCATCACCTGGCTGGGCCATTCCTGCTTTATGCTGGAG
>CAZLOX010000371.1:0-1258 GCA_964561265.1 uncultured Lachnospiraceae bacterium | reverse complement strand
AATCTAGGCTCCGCTTTTCAAGCTTCTTTCTTGCTAAGATACTTTACATTCAAAATATCTTGTGGTACTATATTTAGTTATCAAAGATCGCCTCGGTGGAGGCGACTCATATATAATATCAATTTTCAGACGCCTTGTCAACACTTTTTTCAAAAAAATATCAATATTTTTTATGGCTATTTTTTGGCTCTATGATGCCGTTTTCTGCGTTTCAATGCCTAGAAGCTTCATTTTTCCAGCAGTATTTATAAAAAATTATCCGCCGCTTCCCGGCTGTATTCCCCTGTAAAATTGTATATATTCTATTTTGTAATATATTATTTATACAATTAATAGGATCTGCCCGTAAAAGCCACGATATTGCCCTTTTCCGGCCTTCTGAGTCAGTGCCCTTACTTTTCTCCTTCCTGACTTCTGAAATCGCTTACAGCGCCTTTTAAGGCCCTTATACGCCCTCTCTGACAGAAAGCTCGGTTCTGCATATTTAATATATTAATATTTTATACTATATATTTTTTCACAGCTTATCCATACCGTTTTTTCAGTTCCTGTATGGCTGCTATACACCTCCGCTCTATGACTTCCTAGGTCGGCACCGGACGCTGACCATACATGTACAGAGATGTGCAACTTTGATTAGGTTGCGGGACTACAGCAGGATCCGCGATATGCTGCATGTTTTCACTCTTCCAGCCCTGTGCACTGATCCAATTGCAGAGCAGCGGGATATATCGGTATTCGCAAAACCGCCTGTCCTGCTCTTTCGCCGCCTTTAGACCCATGAATATCTCCTCCATGAGTCTCTCATCAGGGTTCAGACGCAGAAAATCGCCCCTTGCACGTCCCAGCTCTTTATCGTTACTGCAAATCTGGAAATTTCACTCTTGAACTCTCTCCCGAATGATACCAAATGGCGGTTGCCATAAGTTGACCGCCTTGCATATCATGGGCATCTCCTTCTCTTTGATGGTCCTCACCCCCGCATGCATGCCCTTATGCTCCGTTCTCTCAGCTGGCCTTGTCCGGTACGCTTTTTCCCGATTCTTGGTATATGTAATATATTGATCTTTTGGTAAAAAATATCATAATTCTATGAATAATAAATATGACAATTACATAGTATATGCCCCGATGCGTGCAGCAGTCGGAACAGATTGAAAGGAAAAATCAAAAAATCCCTTAACTGTCAGAAAAAACAGATTTTAGACACTACGCAAAATGTGTATTTTGCGAACTCTTAAGCACAACGTAAACAGGA
>CAZLOX010000370.1:0-1259 GCA_964561265.1 uncultured Lachnospiraceae bacterium | reverse complement strand
GAGCCAGTAACTCGGCAAATTCCTCCGCATGGTTTTTCAGATAGCTGACCATGCGATTGAGTTCCAACAACACCACCTGCTCCAGCGAATCAGCCCGGATATAGTGGGTTTCATTGCAGGTTCCCCGATTGCCCCGGTAGTTGGAACAGTTAAAGTATTCAATGGAGCTGTTGGGGTGGTTGATGTTGTAATGCAGCTTGTGGCCGCAGTCGGCACAGTACAGCAGACCGGCGAACATATTCTTCTCGGTGTTCTTGGGTTTCCGGCGCTTTGTCCCCTCCCGGAGCCTTTGCACCTGCTCCCATGCGGCGGTGTCGATGATGGCCTCATGGTGGTTTTCAAAGACGGCCCAGTTTTCTTCGGGGTTTTCCAGGCGGCGCTTGTTTTTGAAGGACTTGGAATAGGTCTTGAAATTGATAAGCGTACCTGTGTACTCCCGGAGGGTCAGGATTTTGGTGATGGTGGTCTTACACCATTTGCAGGGGGTGTCCTGGCTCTTTTTGCCGCCCTTGCGGATGCCCTTACTCTCCCAATACTGCGTGGGCGTCAAAATGCCGTCCTCCTGCAACATCCGGGCCGTGGTTTCGATTCCCTTCCCCTCAATGCAGAGCCGGTAAATCCTGCGGACTACCTCGGCGGCTTCATCGTCGATGATCCACTTTCGCGGATTGTCCGGGTCTTTTTTGTAACCATAGGGCGGCGGGCACATAGGATCGCCAGCGTTGCCGCGCAGCCTCTTGGAGCTGCGCACTTTGCGGCTGATGTCCTTGGCATACCACTCGTTCATGATATTACGGAAGGGCGAGAAATCATCCTCGCCCTGGTCGCTGTCCACACCGTCGTTTACAGCAATAAACCGGACGTTGTGTTCTGGAAAATAGGTGTCGGTGTAGTAGCCGACTTGCAAATAGTTACGCCCCAGGCGGGACATATCCTTTACGATCACAGTCGTTACATAACCGGCCTCTATGTCCTCCAACATCTGCTGAAAGCCGGGACGGTTAAAATTCGTCCCTGTGTAGCCGTCATCAACATAAAATTTTGTATTGGTAAAATGATGGTCTTTTGCGTACTTGGAAAGCAATTTTTTCTGATTCACGATGCTGTTGCTGTCGCCCTGCATATCGTCGTCACGCGAGAGCCGGGGGTACAACGCTGTGACACCATGCTTGTTGTTTGTTCTGGACTGCATACTTCCTCCTTCCCGGCAGTCAGACAAACACATTTCTATTTGATTGTAGTGGTGCTGACCGCAAAAT
>CAZLOX010000369.1:0-1262 GCA_964561265.1 uncultured Lachnospiraceae bacterium | reverse complement strand
GTGGTGCATATGGACGAGAAAACGCCCCATATGCACCTTTGCTTTGTCCCCATCACAAAGGAGGGCAAGCTGTCGGCTAAAACCATACTGGGCAATCAGCGGAGCCTTTCAGAGTGGCAGACGGCCTACCATACCCATATGTCAGCCAGGTGGCCGGAGTTGGAGCGTGGGGAATCCTCCATGATTACCAAACGCAAGCATATCCCCACCTGGCTCTTTAAGCTGGGCGGCAGGCTGGATAAGCAGCATGACGAAATCGTAAAGGCCCTGTCTGACATCAACGCTTTCAACGCTGGAAAGAAACGGGACAGGGCGCTGGCGCTGCTGTCTGCGTGGCTGCCCGATATGGAGAAGTTTTCACGGGAGATTAAAAAGCAGGGCGATTATATCGACAGTTTGAAGCAGAGGGCCGGTCAAGCGGAGAAATACGCCGACCATCTACGTGAGGGCCGGTATGCGGAGGAATTGAAGGTGCAGGAAGCCAACCGGCGCATTTTTGAGTTACAACGCACCAACCAGCAGTTGGAGCGGCTGGTGAAGCTGATACCGCCCGAAGTGCTGGCGGAACTTCAAAAATCCGGCAGGGCCAGGACGAAAGAGAGGTAATCGGTGATGAAAAAACAGGAATTAACTGTGCTGAAAATAGAGGATTTGCGCCCGTTTCCGGGCAATCCATTCCATCTTGTGGAGGATGAACAGCTTATGGAATTATCGGAGAGTATCAAGGAGTTTGGCATGGCTGCGCCCATCCTCACCCGGTCGGCGGAGGACGGGAACAGCTATGAGGTCATAGCAGGACAGCGGCGTGTCCGGGCGGCGGAACTGGCGGGGATGGAGAGCGTCCCCGCTTTTGTTCTGCCCATTGACCGTGACCGGGCCATCATCACCCTTGTGGACAGCAACATCCAGCGGGAGAGTATTCTCCCGTCAGAGCGGGCCTTTGCCTACAAAATGAAATTGGACGCCATGAAGCGGCAGGGCTACCGCACCGATTTAACATTGTCCCAAGTTGGTACGAAGTCGCGGACGGATGAAATCGTGGCAAAGGGCTTTGGCGTCAGCAAGTCCACGGTGCAGCGGTTTGTCCGTCTGACGGAACTGATACCGCCTATTTTGCAGATGGTGGACGAGGGCAGGATCGCTCTCACGCCTGGGGCGGAGTTGTCCTTTTTGACACAGGAGGAACAGGAAAATTTGTTGGCTACGATGGAGAGTGAAGAAGCGACGCCCTCGCTTGCCCAGGCCCAGCGCATGAAGAATCT
>CAZLOX010000368.1:0-1264 GCA_964561265.1 uncultured Lachnospiraceae bacterium | reverse complement strand
GCCGCCGCCAGCAACAATCTGATCCAGGACAAGTATATCACCGTGTCCGTTCCCCGGAAGAACGTGGAGGAGGCCCGCGCCTTTTTCCATCGAGTGGATGCGGACCTGTCCAAAAACCTGGGCAAGCTGGACAGCGGGGCGCGGGCGCTGGACAACCAGGAGCGGCTTCGTATCTTCCACGACTTTTTCCGGCCCGGTGACGAGCAGTTTTTCCAGTTCGACATGGAGACGGCCATGCGCCGGGGCCACCATTTTAAGGACTACATTGCCCCGGACGGGATGCGCTTCAAAGCGGACTATTTCGAGCTGGGCGGCAAGGTGGGCCGGGTGTTGTTTCTGCGGGAGTACGCCAGCTACATCAAGGACAGCATGATTACCGACCTGTCCGACTTCTCCCGCAGTTTGATGCTGTCCATTGACATTCTCCCCATTCCCACCGACGAGGCTGTGCGGGAAATGCAGAACCGGATCATGGGCATTGAGACGGACATTACCCGCTGGCAGCAGCGGCAGAATGACCGCAACAATTTCACCGCCGCCATTCCCTACGACCTGGAGCAGCTTCGCTCCGAGGCCAAGGAGTTTCTGGACGATCTGAGCACCCGGGACCAGCGGATGATCTTCGGCAATGTCACCCTGGTCCATATGGCCGACACCCTGGAGCAGCTGGACGCGGACACGGAAACGCTGCTGTCCATCGGACGCAAGGCCCTGTGTCAGTTCGCCGTTCTCCGCTATCAGCAGGAGGACGGGCTGAACACGGCCCTGCCCTATGGCCTGCGCCGGATCAAGACCACCCGCACCCTCACCACCGAGAGCACCGCCGTATTGATGCCCTTCCGGGTCCAGGAGATTCAGGACGCGGGCGGTATCTATTATGGTATCAATGCCGTGTCCAAAAATCTCCTGATCTGCAACCGAAAGAAACTGCTCAACCCCCACGGCTTCATCCTGGGCGTGTCCGGCGCGGGCAAATCCTTCAGCATGAAGGAAGCCATCACCTTTATCACGCTGTCCACGGACGATGATATTATCGTGATCGACGCGGAGCGGGAATACTCCGACCTGATCCGAGCCCTGGGCGGGGCCGTCATTGAAATTTCCCCCAACAGCAACCACCACATCAATCCGCTGGAGATCGCCCGCGGCTATGGCATGGGGGAAAACCCGGTGGCCATGAAGTCCGAGCTGTTGATGAGCATTTGCGAGCAGCAGATGGGCGTGGGCCAGTTGGGGGCCTTCCACAAATCCATCATCGACCGCT
>CAZLOX010000367.1:0-1266 GCA_964561265.1 uncultured Lachnospiraceae bacterium | reverse complement strand
GGACCTCCACCGGGCGGCCATCTCACAGCGGGACGGCAGATACTACAACGGCACGATCATGGGCACCTCCATGGACCTGGTGTACCATCTGAAGGACGGCTCCACCCTGTCCCGCTACTACACCCTCTGGGTGGATGTGAGCGAGGTGGGCCAGGAGGGCTCCGGGGCCTGGGCACTCCAGCAGTTCTACAACGACCGGGACCTGTACTGGGACGTCTACGGCTTTGCGGATATGGACCGGGCCATGGCCGAGGAGGGCTGGTGGATGGAGCAGGCCCGGTATTCCGACTACAGTGACAAGTACAGCTACAACGACGAATACTATTACTACGACGATCCCCAGGAAACCGAGCGGTATTTCTACGGCAAGGACGCCATGGCGCTGTATGACGCGGTGCGGGAGGACTATGAGGCCAACCGGATCGGCGTGCGCGACCTGTCCGCGGCAGACGGGGCGGACACAAGCCGCTACGGCGAGCGGGAGATTGTCTTTACCATGGTGAACGGCAAGGGCAAGGACGACAGCGAGAGCCGGGTGCGCATCGCCGTCCAGGATACGTCCACCAGCACCCTCGCGGCGCTGGAGGCCCTGGCGGACGACGCGTCGCTGGTGGACGACGACGCGGCCGCGGCCAGGTGAGGGACGGAAGAAAGGCCCTTGTCATCCCTTTTTAAGTATGCTATAATCCAAAAAGAAAGGAGTGAACTCAATGAATATGCAGGAAAACGCAAGGCTGATCCTTGGCCTCAGGGCCGTGGGATGGACTGACACTGAGATCACAAACTTTCTTCTCTGGATTGAATCCGGCGACGAGCAGTATAAGCCGGGTAAGAAGGATTGACGCTGCAAAAGGAGGTGCTTTCAATGGGCATGACGGATAAGCAGTTTCAAAGCTGGGTGCGCTTTCTGTTGGGAGCTCTTAAGAATATGGACAGGGAGACTGACCCTGAACAGAAAGCGGCCAAGCTGGCGGAGATCATGGACAATCTGCAAAAGACATTGGAGGACTGAACCGGCGCCGGGGTTGCCCCCGGCGCCTTTTTTTGCTATAATAGGGAAAATAAAAAGGAGGCCATGCCCATGTCGGCAAAGGAAGAATTTATCGAAATCTACACCCAATACATCCACCGGGAGGGCTCCGCGGAACTGCTGGACTACCTGGAAAACAAGTGCGACTTTTTCACCGCCCCCGCCTCCGCCAAGTTCCACGGCTCCTACGCCGGGGGGCTGTGCGAGCACAGCGGAACACGTTCACGCTGTGCTCG
>CAZLOX010000366.1:0-1271 GCA_964561265.1 uncultured Lachnospiraceae bacterium | reverse complement strand
CCCGCTTTTCCCCGAAAGGGTGAACACCGAATTCTGCGAAATTTTACAAAGCGGCGTTATAAAAATGCGTGTCTGGGAGCGCGGCAGCGGCGAGACGTGGGCTTGCGGCACTGGTGCTTGCGCTACGGCGACTGCGGCGGTTTTGTGCGGACACAAAAATTATGACGAGGAAATTACCGTATCCCTGCGTGGAGGAGACCTTTCTATAACCTGCAAAAAGGACGGCGGAGTTATGATGAGAGGTTCGGCGACAAAGGTCTTTGACGGTGAAATCGACCTTGATTTTTTAAATAAGTAATTTTAAATATTATTTGGAGGGACTTGTTACAATGGCGTTTATCAACGAAAATTTTCTTAACCTGAAGGAGAACTATCTGTTTATTGATATTGCGAAAAGGCTTGCGGCTTACCGAGAGAAAAATCCCGACAAGCAGCTTATAAGAATGGGTATCGGGGACGTGACCCTGCCCCTTGCTCCAATTGTTGTGGAAGCTATGAAAAAGGGCGCGGAGGAAATGGCTCACAAGGAGACCTTTAAAGGCTACGAGGACAGCGGCAGAGGCTACCTGTTTTTGAGGGAAGCTGTTGCGGGTTACTACAAGGGCTTCGGCGTGGAAATTGACCCCGAGGAAATCCTCATAAGCGACGGCGCAAAAAGCGACTGCGGAAACATTCCCGACATTTTCGGGGAGCAGAACACGGTTCTCATCACAGACCCTGCTTACCCTGTTTATGTGGACTCCAACGTTATGGGCGGCAGAAAGGTCATTTACGCTTCCTCAAACGAGGAAAACGGCTTTGCGGCAATGCCCGACAAGAATGTTAAGTGCGACATAATTTATCTTTGTTCCCCCAACAATCCAACGGGTTCGGTTTACACAAAGGAACAGCTTGAAGAATGGGTCGCTTACGCAAAAAGCCAAAAGGCAATAATTATTTTCGACTCGGCTTATGAAGCGTTTATCCGCGACAAGTCCCTGCCCCGCAGTATTTTTGCGGTGGAGGGCGCGAGAGAGTGCGCTATCGAAATATGCTCCCTTTCCAAGACGGCGGGCTTTACGGGAACACGGTGCGGCTACACGGTAATTCCCAAAGAGTTGAAGGCTTACACAGCGGACGGCGGCGAGGTAAATGTTTTCAAGATATGGTGCAGACGTCAGGGCAGTAAATTCAACGGCGTGTCCTATCCTGTGCAGTGCGCGGCGGCGGCTGTATTCACGGAGGAGGGCTTGAAGCAGACCCGTGAAAGCATTGACTACTACATGGACAAC
>CAZLOX010000365.1:0-1277 GCA_964561265.1 uncultured Lachnospiraceae bacterium | reverse complement strand
TGATCGAGCGGGATATGCCCATTGATGTGGTGCTGACCGCCGACACAGGTATGGATTATGGAAAGACTTTTGTTATGCAAAGAAAATGACTGAATATGTGCAGACAGCAACACATTCAGTCATTAACTTCAAATAATTTTTCCGGTACATTCTCGTGCATAAGCATTAAGCCACTCAATTAAATCCGGCTCTTCAAATTGCTTTGTTTCAATTACAGAAGGCGACTTCAACAGTTTTGCTGCTTCAAGAGCCTTTTGTTTCATTGCCAGATCAGCATGTGCGTATCTCTCAGTGGTCATAATATCGCTGTGTCCGAGAATGTCTTGAATAATGTGCAGAGGAACGCCAGATTGTAAAAGGTGCATCGCTTTGGTATGGCGAAGGACATGAGGTGTAATCCGTTCAGGGATTGTAGATGAAAATTTGCGAGCCTGGGAAGCGTACTTGTTTAGAATGTACGCAATACCAGCCCTTGTCAGACGATTATGTTGGTGGTTTACAAACAGTGGGGTATCTCTTTTGCTTATATCCAGCAGATCCCATTCTTGCAGATGTGCGCGAAGAATCTCCACAGTATTTGAGGTCAACGGTATTTCACGGGATTTGCGTCCTTTTCCAACCAGAAGGACCTTTCCCTGAATAGGGAAAAAATTCCTGACCTTTAAGTCTACAATTTCCTGCGCCCGTCCAGCACTGTCATAGAGCAAACATAAAATCGCACGATGTTGTCGGCCTTGAGGAGTTGCTGCATTTGGCTGGTTGAGAATCAACGCCATATCATCTGTTGACAGATACTGAATTTTCCGTTCAGTGGTTTTCTTATACGGTATGTTTAGAATTTTCACACACTCATGCAAATATTCTGGATGTTCATGATCCGAGAATTTTATAAAAGAGTGGATTGCAGCAAGTCTTTGGTTTCTTGTGGAAATGCTGCACCCACGGTTTATTTCAATCCAATTCAGATATTCCAGAATGAAATTTTCAGTCATATGCTGAAAATCAAATTTTATTGGATCAATCCCCTTTTGGAATTTTGCAAACTCCAATAATTGCTTGAGTGCAACGCTATATGACGATATGGTGTTGGGACTGACATTACGTTGTTCTGGCAGATAGTCTTTGAGAAACAACGTCAGGTCCTTAGAAAAAGCAGATTGTTTCATAAAGCCTGCACCTCCAGATGTGGGATAACATGACCAGCGAAGGCTTCTGCTTTTGTCACAATTTCAGGAAACAATTCTGCTGTCAGCCGGAGATAAGTATGGGTTACTTGT
>CAZLOX010000364.1:0-1279 GCA_964561265.1 uncultured Lachnospiraceae bacterium | reverse complement strand
TCCCGCGAGCAATGAGGAAAATAGCCATGCTTGCATGGATATTTGACGAATGCCGCGAGGTATTTGACTTCGGTTTCATAAAAAATATTTTGCCTGCATAAATTTTAATGAGAGAATTTATGCAGGCATTTCTATGACTCAGCTTTTTACCCATTTTTCCAATATTATTATTCCGGTGATCATATTTTATATTGTGGCATACGGCCTGGCGTCTAAGACTAATGTCTATGAGGATTTTATCAAAGGCGCAAAAGACGGTTTCCAAACAGTTATTCAGATTATGCCCACTTTAATTGGCCTCATGGTTGCTGTTGGAATCTTACGTGCATCGGGTTTCCTTGATTTTATTGCCGGAATGTTTTCGGGAGTGGCTGGGCGTCTTGGCTTTTCTTCGGAATTAGTACCGCTTATTCTTATTAAAATGTTTTCTTCATCCGCGGCAACGGGACTGGTGCTCGATATTTTCAAAAATCATGGTCCCGATTCCCTTCTTGGGATGACCACGTCAATTATGATGAGTTGTACGGAGACGGTATTTTATACTATGTCAGTCTACTATATGGCTGCAAAAGTAACAAAGACCCGCTACACTCTTACCGGAGCAATTCTGACAACTGTGTCAGGTGTGGCGGCAAGCATTATCCTGGCCGGACTTATGTAAAAAGGCTGTGTACAAATCTCATGTGATAACGCCCATACTAAAACTATTCAAACTATTTGACCGTCAAACTATTTTTTGCTAAAATAGGTGCAGATATTTATAAATGGAGATTGGATATGGATATTAATACTGCGCTTAATGACGTTCTAGTCAAGCTGTTCCGTAATATTAACACAATTGAGGAACAGTCCATGAGAACGGAAGAATATAAAGATGTTACAACCAATGATATGCATGTTATAGAAGCAATCGGTATGGACGAGCAGAAAAATATGACCACTGTTGCCAAAGCGTTGCATGTTACCACCGGAACCCTGACAATTTCGATTAACAGTCTTGTAAAAAAGGGCTATGTGGGCAGAGTCAGGAGCGAAGAAGACAGGAGAGTCGTGCTTGTGTCGCTTACTGATAGAGGAAAAGGAGCATTTCTCCACCACCATCATTTTCATGAGCAGATGATTGAAAGTATTGTAGAACAGTTTTCTGAAGAGGAAAAGGAAATACTAGAGAAAGCCCTTACCCGTATAAATAAATTTTTTCTTTCGCAAATCAGCTGATTTCACATTTACGGATTCCATATTTTCAGTCTTCATTAAGACCCGTATTTTACCGTACTCA
>CAZLOX010000363.1:0-1279 GCA_964561265.1 uncultured Lachnospiraceae bacterium | reverse complement strand
AAAAACTCCCTTGTGTCTGGCTGCTACATAGGCAGGATATTCCTTGCCTAAATCAAAATAGGAGGTCAGACACTTATGGATAGAATTATAAAGCGTGGCGACATCTACTACGCAGAACTTAATCCCGTTATCGGCTCAGAACAGGGCGGAACACGACCCGTACTTATCATTTCCAATGACATAGGCAACAGATACAGTCCGACAGTCATTATTGCCGCTATCACAGGCAAGACACATACAAAGGCAAAATTGCCGACACATACCGAAGTAAAGAATTTTGAGGGGCTTGACAGAGATTCCATAGTTTTGCTTGAGCAAATCCGTACAGTAGATAAGAAAAGATTAAAACAGTATATGGGCATAATGCCTGCTGAAGCGATGGCAAGAGTTGATAAAGCTCTTGCCATTAGTATTGGGATTCCCCAGAGGAATCCGTCTTAATATAGAAAGGAAATGCGTATGGTGGAACAAACACAGGTTGAAATAAAAGATAAATTCTGTCTTACCATTGATGAAGCATCCGCTTACTTCAATATTGGAGAAAAGAAATTAAGAAGAATTGTTACAGATAATATTGATACAGGATTTATCATTCAGAATGGAGTGAAATTTTTAATCAAGCGGAAACAGTTTGAAACATTTTTAGAGAATTTAACAGCTATTTGAATGTCGTTGAATAAGAACAGATATGCAGGCAGCTTTTGTAGATAGGTATTTGTGATGTCCTATGCTAAATGCTGCTTTCATTTTTTAAGATGGCAAAAGAGCTTCGTCTATGATATACTACAATATATCGTGACGGGGCTCTTTTTGTATGAAAGGAGCATGAATATGAGCGGAAAAAGACGGGACAGCAAAAATCGTATTCTCCGCAACGGAGAGAGCCAGCGTCGTGACGGACGATATGCATTCAAATACATTGATGCCACAGGAAAACAGCAATTTGTTTACAGTTGGAAACTGGAAAAGACGGACAAGACACCGCAGGGAAAACGGGATGACATTTCATTAAGGGAGAAAGAGAAGCTGATATTGAAAGACATTGATGATGAGATAGTTCCCCGTGGCGGCGAGATGACCGTTCTGGAACTGGTTAAAAAGTACCTCTTGCAGAAAACAGGGGTGCGGCACAACACGGAAGCCAATTACAATTTTGTAGTCAACATTATTAAAAAAGAAGCGTTTGGCAAGAAACGAATCGACAAGGTGAAACTGTCGGATGCCAAATGTTGGCTTATCAAATTGCAGCAGGACGGGAGAGGGTACAGTTCCATCCATT
>CAZLOX010000362.1:0-1282 GCA_964561265.1 uncultured Lachnospiraceae bacterium | reverse complement strand
AGTCAGCTTCGGCCTGGTCATTTTGCTGAGCGGCGAATCCCCCATTCCGGCAATCCGCACCTGTCCGGGCACAGATTTTCCGCTGTCCATAAGCGCCGCCAGAGCTCCCTGCGCTATACTGTCAGTCACACAGAATACCGCATCTGCATCCGGTACCGCTTCCAGAAGTTCCAGCATCTTCTGATACCCCGACTCCATGGAAAAATCCGCTTCAATAAACTGCCCGGGAAGGCAATCTGTTCCTTTTTCCAAGAGCACCTTCTCGTAAGCCGCCCTTCTGTTTTTTCCAACCGCCTCATCTTTCGTGGAAACACCGATAAAACACGGCTTTTTGCTTTCTTTTAATAAAATTTCCGCCAGCTCTTTCGCCGCCTGAAAATCATTCTGATATACACAGGAATACCCTTTCAGTCTCTGTCCGAGAACCACCACCGGCACCTTGCACTCCTCAAGCAGTTTCTTATGCCGCCCTGTCAGTATCGTAGCGAAAAATAAAATACCGTCCACATAATTTTCTTTAAATACTTTCAGATAATTCAGCTCTTCTTCTATATTATTGTCGGTATTGGCAAGCAGCATATGATAACCGCTGCCCGAAAGTGCCTCGCTGATGCCTGCCACCATGCGGCTTATGGAAGAAGAATTGATCTTCGGCAGGACGACTCCTATCATTTTGGTTTTTTTCGTCCGCAGCATCTGAGCCTGCGAGGAAGGACGATATCCCGTCTCCTCGATCACCTTTTTGATCCGCTCCTTCTTTTCCTCACTCACATATCCGTCGTTTAAATAACGTGAAACCGCCGCCCGGGACACGTCCGCCAGTTTTGCAATTTCGTTGATATTCATATTCTAATAACCATGTCCTAAAAAATCTACAAACTCTCCAGCATCTCCAGACTTTTAAAATGATGCCCCCATATCTTTTCCCGATACTCTGCCGCCACTTCCTGTAATTCCGAAAGCACACTTTCTTTTACCATAAACGTATAAAGCTTTTCCGGCGCGGTAGACGCAATAAAGTTCAGCGTATAAACCGCGGATTCCGAAAGTTCTTTATCTCCCGGCGCCCCCGGAAATTCTCCGTTTACCGCCATTGCCTTGCACTCATAAACCGCTCTTACCAGCCGGTTATCCAGATTTTTATGTAGTAATGCCCTGAGGGACTGATATAATAATTTCAGCATTTCCGCATCATCATTATTCTCTCTCGTGTAATAGTCCGCCACTTCCAGAAAGTACGTTCCATAGTATACATTTTCAAGTTCATTCCGCAGTTCTTCAA
>CAZLOX010000361.1:0-1286 GCA_964561265.1 uncultured Lachnospiraceae bacterium | reverse complement strand
TAATACAGTATATCCGCTCAGATTTCAAGTATAAATTTCTGGTAATTTCAATTTCAGCGTATATTTTATTATTTATATATTGTAGATAAAAATTTTTATTTCCTTTATTTTCTACGTATTTTCTTATATCGCTGTTGTTGACAGAGAATAATAAAAATGATATACTATAAATTATTACAAAAAATCTAAATTTATCAATCAGAATAACAAAATATTTGATATAAAATAATAAAAAAGGGAAACGGAGGATTTTTTATGAATTCATCTTTATACCGCGAACTGTCAAATGAAGAACTTAAACGGCTGATACGGGAATCCATACATACCGAAATCAGCTCGGCAAAATTACTGACAGGCGGTTTATTCAATACAACATATTATATAAAAACCGTTGATATGGGTGATGTGGTGCTTCGGGTAGGACCGGTAAACCGGCATTTACTGCTGCCGTTTGAGCATAATCTGATGGAGGCGGAGGAGTGTGTGTATAAGCTGTGCCGGACGGAGGAAATTCCTGTTTCCGAAGTGTTGGTGACAGATACTTCAAAAACGCTCATTGACCGTGATTTTATGATTGTGAGGTATATTCCGAGTCTGCCGATGATTGAAACAGAGCTTAACATCAGTGATAATGCCCGCATTTGTCGGGATATCGGAATGGCTGCGGCGAAAATGCACTCAATAAAAAATTCCCGATTCGGGAGGATAACGGATGTGAAAAACGGAAATGGTTTTTCAAAGTGGAGCGAATGTTTGCTTAATGAGTTTGAGCAATGGGAAAGCGCTGCGGCATCAACTATGATTTTTTCAAAGGCGGAGAGGACGAGAATCAGGCAGGCTATTGAAAACGCGGTTCCTATTTTGGATGAGATACAAACTCCCTCACTGGTGCATACCGATCTCTGGAAAGGAAATATTCTGATTCGTTCCGATTCCGAAGAACCTGAGTTTGCCGCAATCATTGACGCTGACAGGGCGATATGGGGCGATCCGGATCTTGAATTTTCCTCTATTCAGTGGACCTATACTGAACCGACCTTTTGGGAAGGGTACGGACAGACGCTTTCTATGGATTCATCAAGCCGAACCAGAAGGACGGTATATACGCTTTTATTGTGTCTGTTCAATGCCTATGTGTATATGCAAGAGTATAATCAGCACGAAAAGGCACACGAGGAAAAAATGCGGGTACTGAATCAGTTGGATATACTGGGCAGCTGATTGCCTGTTATATATTGATCCCCCAACTAACTCTTGAATTTTTCTGCTTGCCCAAACTGCGAAAT
>CAZLOX010000360.1:0-1287 GCA_964561265.1 uncultured Lachnospiraceae bacterium | reverse complement strand
ATGAAAATTAGCCCCCCAAAGGTGGGAGGCCAGACATTAAAACTACCGTTGTAGCCCAATCTTTAAGACCGTAGTAGTATTGACAACCTTTTAAGACTGTGGTAGTATATACAAGCGGCCACTACTCCAGTCTTAAAAGGAGGTGTTATTGAATGGACATTAAACTGTTTGATTCCGAATTGAAAGTAATGGCTGTCCTTTGGCGCGATGGTGATGTTCCAGCTAAGTATATTGCCAAGTTGCTGACCGAGGAATTGGGTTGGAACGTAAATACGACCTATACCCTGATTAAGCGTTGTATCAAAAAAGGTGCGATTGAACGCTCCGAACCCAACTTCATGTGCCACGCGCTTATCCCCAAAGAGGACGTGCAGGAAGCGGAAACGAATGAGTTGATCGACAAAGTGTATGACGGTTGCGCTGACAAACTGTTTGCCGCTCTGCTGGGGCGAAAAAAATTGAGCGCCGAGCAAATCGAAAAACTCAAGCAAATTGTCGGGGAGTTGGAGTGAGGTGACGCAAATGAGCCTGTTGCAAATGAGTTTTGCCGGGGCCATGATGATTTTAGCAATTACCGTTATCCGTGCCTTGGCAATCAACCTATTGCCCAAAAGGACTTTTTTGGTGCTTTGGGGAATAGCAGTTGCGCGGTTACTGCTCCCGTTCTCTCTGCCATCCATGTTTAGCGTGTATTCTTTATTGGCACAATGTACGCCTGCTATAAATGCCACAAAAGTTTCACAGGCAGTCGAGGTACTGCCGCTGGAAATAGCAGAGCAAATAGCCGCTATACCCGGCGACAATTCCACTACTGCAAGTGCTATTTCTATGTGGACAGTTATTTGGGCTGCTGGTGTGATGATCTGTGCTACGGTTTACTTTGTGGCCTATTGGAAATGCCGTCAAGAATTTCAAACATCCCTGCCCGTGGACAATGGCTTCGTAAGAAACTGGCTAAGTACCCATCAGCTAAAGCGGTCAATATCCATACGCCAATCCAGCCGCTTTTCTACCCCCCTCACTTATGGGGTGTTCCGGCCTGTGATATTGATGCCAACGTCTACCAAATGGGAAGATTCTAAATCGTTGCAGTACGTTTTGACCCATGAGTATGTGCATATCCAGCGTTTTGACAGCATTACAAAATTTGTGTTGATTGTTACGCTGTGTGTGCATTGGTTCAATCCTTTAGCTTGGGTTATGTATATTCTCGCAAATCGAGATATTGAACTGTCCTGTGACGAGGCCGTTATCCGCTATTTTGGAGAAAGTACAAAAGCGGCCTAT
>CAZLOX010000359.1:0-1288 GCA_964561265.1 uncultured Lachnospiraceae bacterium | reverse complement strand
ATGGTATGTGGATGGCCGCCTGTTTCATGAGGCGGCACAGTGGTACTCCGCCGGGGCCGACGGTGTTCGGAAAGCATTTCCCGCTCCCTTCGACCACGATATGTATGTCATCCTGAATCTGGCCGTCGGCGGAAACTGGGTCGGTTATCCGGATGAGACGACGGATTTTGAAAACGCCGCCTTTGCGGTGGACTATGTACGGGTATATCAAAAGGCACAATCATTGTTGGAGGTGACATCCCATGGATAACATCCGCTTTTTGGATGACAACGGGACCTTTACGCTGAAAAATCCGGAGGAAGTAAGCTATCTCTATTTCCCTCTGGCCAGTGAGACCGGGCTGAAGAGTGCCATAACCCCCAGCCTGGGCGGAGACTGCAAGCTGGATCAGGAGACCTTTCTGCTGGAGCCGGTCAGTTCGGAAAATCTGCACACCAGCCGCAGCACCCGAAACTTCTGGTGTGTAACAGAGGACGGCTGCTGGTCGGCCACCGGTGTGTCGGCGGAGCAGGAGGCGGATCGCTTCACTGCCCGTCAGGACGAGAGTACCCTGACCGCGGGCCTGATGTGGCAGACCGTATGCCGTGCGTCAAGGCGCTATGGACTCCGCGCTGAGATCACATCCTTCGTCCCACCCCATGAAAATGTGGAGGTCATGGCGGTTCGGCTTACCAATATCGGAACTGGACCGAGAAAGGTCTCCGGAATAGCGGCCATTCCCCTCTATGGGCGGAGCGCGGACAACATCCGGGACCACCGGAACGTGACCTCCATGCTCCACCGGATTCAGACCACAGATTATGGCGTATTGGTTAAGCCTACTATGTCCTTTGATGAAAAGGGTCACCGGGAGAACCACAAGATTTACTACGTCCTTGGTTCTACCGGCAGCGGAAACGCCCCGGCCAGCTTTTACCCTACAGTAGATACTTTTATTGGAGAGGGCGGCACCTTCCTCCATCCCCGGGCGGTCTATGAAGGGGCAGCGGGTGTCGGCGCCGGCGTGGAGATCAATGGCCGGGAGGCTATGGGCGGTATCCGTTTTGCCCCGGTCACACTGGAAGCGGGAGAATCAGCGGAGTATATTGTTCTGCTGGGCGTTTCGGAGGACCGGGACGAAATCGACCGTATCCGATCCAAGTTTACCTCCACGGAACAGATACAGTCCGCGCTGCGCACAACGAAGGAATACTGGCAGGAACAGGTGAACGTCCGCTATCAGACCGGGTCCCCCTACTTCGACCGCCTGATGCGCTGGGTCAGCTTCCAGCCCTTCCTGCGCCGGAT
>CAZLOX010000358.1:0-1290 GCA_964561265.1 uncultured Lachnospiraceae bacterium | reverse complement strand
AGGGATGAGGTGCTTCGTACCTACAAGGACGATCTGCCCCAGCATATCCCTCTGGCCCATCAGAAAACATTCCGACACATAAAAAATATTGTTGTCAATGAGGCTGTGCGTCTGGGTGAGCTGGCTCCGCCTGAAAGCGCGGCCCAAACCGAGCCCGCTGATAGGCCGGATGATGCTGATGAACGTCCCCGCTCCCAGTGGACCAGCCGATACCGCATGGCCCGCCAGTTCATGCATGGCGATGAGGATTCTCCCCCTGATCTCGAAGCGGCGTTTGATCTGCTCCTGGAAGAAGCCAATGCCGGGAACCCTCTGGCCATGGCCGACCTGGGGCGCATCTACGCAGGCCGGTTTGGCCGAGATGTGGACACTGAACAGGCGCAGGAGTGGTATTCCAAAGCCCTGGCCGCATTTCTGGAAGCGGAAAAAGTGAAGCCGAACAGCTACATCCAGTACCGGATCGGAAAGATGTATGCCGCTGGGCTTGGGACGGAACAGGACGAAGCTACAGCACTGCCCTGGTTGGGCAAGGCAGCAGATCAGGGAAATACCTTTGCCAAATATGAGTTGGGAAAGCTCCTGCTTTGTGGCGAGAGCATCCCCAGAAATGTAAAACGAGCTTTGGAACTGCTCACCGAGTGCGCCGAGGAGGGAAATCAGTATGCCCAGTATACACTGGGCAAAGCGTACCTGCTGGGTCAGGATGTCTCACAGGATCATGCGGAGGCGGTCCGTTGGCTGAAGATGTCTGCGGAACAGGGCAACCAGCACGCTCAATATTTTCTGGACCACTTCTACGATTCCGTTTTTTCCTCCGCCACCTCACTGCTCTACCACATGGGAAACATTCTCCAGGAACAGAAGCAACCCGCCGGTGGGGTGCGGGTCACAGTAGACAGCAAACTCAAGCAAAAAATCAGAGAGAAGAAAATCGCTATGGGTCACAAGCCGGACGATCATGAGGACCAGGAGCAGACAATGTAGTACCGCTCAGTTTCTGTGCCGCAGATACTCTATGGTCGCCCGCCTGCTCTGAGCAAAGCCGCTGAAGATGAAACCGTGATCTCCGTTGACTTCCACCAGCTTGCAATTCTGGTAGCTCTCGCAGGCCCTGCGGGAGTAGCCGATGTCCACCAGCCTGTCCTTCGTTCCATGAACAATGAGGACGGGCTTTTGAAATCTGCAGATTTCCTGGAAGGGGTCCATACCCTTCACATCCAGCACATATTTGAAACTCAGCTTGACGAACAGCGCCCGGAATTGATCTGGCACATGGTCCGGGTCAAATTT
>CAZLOX010000357.1:0-1296 GCA_964561265.1 uncultured Lachnospiraceae bacterium | reverse complement strand
CACAGGCGATATTCACCACTGTGCAGCCAGGATTTTGAGCAATAAAATCCCCTACCAATTCGTCAAAGACAATCGTCCTCGCCAAAACACCGCCACTCATGGTGCGGTCCTTTTCCGCTTTTGAAAAATTATAATCTATTTTATTGACGATCTCGACTGCCTTGGCATCATAAAATTTGTGTTTTGGGTTGAGAGAATACTGCGCTCTGGCATAGAAGCTTTGCAGCATGGTTTCCGCTGTGTTGGAAAGGCTTACTTTGATTTTGTTATCCATTGAATGTTTCCCCAACCCGCACACATTCTGTATAGGCAAGAGGGATTCTTGCCCCCAGTTCTTTGCTATAAGCAACCTTCCAGCCGTTTTGCGCCAGGAAGTTATGATATTCTTCCGGACTCCATTGATGCTCAAAAGTGATTCCCGCGATTTTTAGAATACCTGACCAAATGCGGCTGAGAAATGTCCCCTGGTGCGCTACAAAGTTTGGAGCAATCAGGATGCCGCCCGGCCTCAGTACCCTGTCAATCTCCGCGAGTGCTTTTTCCGGCTCTGGCATAACATGGAGGGCGTTCGCAATCAGCACAGCATCGAAGGAATGATCCTCATAGGGGAGCGCAGTCGCGTCCGCCACCTTAAAGGTCAGGTTCGGTGGATACTTGCCCTTTTTGGCTTCCGCAATCATCCCCTCGGAGTAGTCGATGGCGATCATACGCTTGGTCACACCCGCGACGTGCTTGGCCAGCAGACCCGGCCCGGTGGCAATCTCCAGAACCTCCTTGTCCGCGACGGTCTGCGGAATGCGGTCATACATATACTGATAGACCTTTCTGTCCGTGTGCATGGCCTTTTCATAAACCGGCGCATACAGGTCCCAAATTTTTTTGTTCATCGTGTCACCACTTTCTTGCTCCCTTTCCGGCATGTGAAACAGGCCATAGCCTCCACTGTTTTCACCGCGGCTTGGGCATACATACCTGTCAACCGTTGCCGCAGGCTCACCACCGTCTCATAGGGCGGCGTGAAAAATCCCCTGGGTGTGTAGAGCTTGTCAACAAACCAATCCGTGCGGCGGTTTTCACCTTTCACATAAAAGCAGCCGCAGAACATTCCGCCTGGGCGGAGGACACGATAGATTTCCCGGTAAGCCGCCTCCTTGTCCGGGAAAGCATGAAAACCATTGAGGGACAGCACCAAATCAAAGCTGTTATTCCCGAAGGGCAGTTTTCCCACATCACCCTGCTGAAATTGCACATTGTTTAGTCCTGCCGCCTTTGCCCGCCGCTGGGCGGTAGCCATCA
>CAZLOX010000356.1:0-1307 GCA_964561265.1 uncultured Lachnospiraceae bacterium | reverse complement strand
CACGGTGGAGCTGGAGCTGCGCATCCAGGAGCGGGAGGACGATCCCTGTTTCTGGACAGACCACAATGTGGCGCGAATTATCGTGGCGGACGATGATGAGGAGGTCTGCCGCACGATTGTCAAAGCCATGAACAAAACCGGCGTGCAAACAGACTACGCCACCGGCGGCGAAGCCGCCTTCCAAATGATGCGGGAAGCGTGGGAGGCAGGCCATCCCTACGACCTCCTCCTGTTGGATTGGAAGATGCCCGGTCTGAGTGGGCTGGGGACTGCCCGCCTCATCCAACAGGACTACCCGGGTAAGATCCTTATCCTGTTGCTGACTGCCTACGACTGGAGCGGGATCGAGCAGGAGGCCAGGGAAGTCGGCATCGATCATTTCATGACCAAACCCTTCTTTATCAGTACGCTCAAGGAGGCGCTCAAGCAGATCATGGACAGGCAGAAGAAGCTGGAGACTGACCGATCCGATGTGGTCCGGGATAAACATATCCTTGTAGTGGATGATATCGAGGTCAATCAGATCATCTTGATGAAGATCCTCGGTACATTGGGGGCCGTCTGTGATCCCGCATCCAATGGGCAGGAAGCCGTTGACAGATTCAACGCATCACAGCCCGGCGACTACGACCTGATCTTGATGGACGTCCAGATGCCTGTGCTGAATGGCTATGAGGCTACCAGGGCCATCCGGAGCGGAGGCCACCCATCGGCTAAGTCGGTACCCATCATCGCTATGACTGCCAACGCCTTTGTGGATGACGTGCGGGAAGCGATCGCGTCTGGCATGGATGCCCATATCGCCAAACCGGTCCAGATAGACAACCTGAAGGCGACCATACAGCAGGTGCTGGACAGCCGGGCAGAGCAGCTGGGTGGTGCTAACAGGCAGGAAAACACAAACAGTCAGTCCCTTCTTTAGCGCGTGTTTGAAAGCTGAACCACTACCGGCTAAGGCCGGTAGGTTCGGTGTGCTGCTGGAGCAGCCTAAAGCTGTCGCCGTTCGAGATCATCCCTTGCATGGTCCTTTCATCCTATGTTGAGATCATCAGAGTTGCCCCTTTCTTGCAGATCTTTGTTTTTGATATACTCTTTGATCACATCATCTGTTACATTCCCGCTGTTTGCCACAAAATATCCCCTCGCCCACAGACAATAAGAGTAAGATATATAGATGAGCTTTCACTTCAATAGAAAGGTATGCCAAACAAAGTGCTGTTGTCTGAAGATACCTTTTGACCTGCCCGATCGTTAAGATCAAACTGCCAGAAGCCATCCAATGCACGGATCTCAGCCTTTACAGACTT
>CAZLOX010000355.1:0-1327 GCA_964561265.1 uncultured Lachnospiraceae bacterium | reverse complement strand
CATTGACCGCCAGGTCTGCGCCGATCTGCCCTGCAATATATTCCCTTCCTGAACCTGTGACTGCCATCCGCTTTATGGCTGTGCCGGAAGGGATCTGCGCCATGAGCTTCTCCATTTCCTTCCGGACAACGGCAAGGGGCTGGCCAGCATTTTTTACATAGGAAGCATATTCCACCTCCCCGCCTTCACTGAGAAGCACAAGGTTAATGCTTGTCGAACCCACATCAATACCAAGATATGCGTTTCCCGGAACGAATCCCCCGGCCCTCCAGTCAGTTTTATCACCATCATCCATAAATTCGGACAGCGGCGGAAGGGAAGACGATGCTTCTGTCAAAGCCGCTTGATGGACGCGCCGCCTGATCTCCTCCAAAGCCAGGACCTTTTCTGATAACAGGGCCGCGCCAATAGCACAGTAATAATCCGCATCCTCATCCAGAATGTAGTCGCCGTTTTCAAGCCCAAGCAGGTCACAGAGCGCACGTACCACCCCTGCGTTTTTCATAACACCTCCCGAAAAGAGGACCGGCTTTAAGACATCCCTGTTTTTCAATACGCTGCCTTTGTAATTACGCACAAGGGCATAGCACAGCCCGTTCAGAAGATCCGCCGGCCCCACGCCTTCCTGCATTTTATGTATCATATCTGTTTTGGAAAATACCGAACATCTTCCTGCTATATGCGGAATGGACTCTGCCTCCCTTACCATATCTGAAATATGCTCAAGCGGGATGCCAAGCCTTCCCGCCTGTTCCTCGAAAAAAGAGCCTGTGCCGGAAGAACAGTTTGAATTCTGGTATATCTGCGGCTTTTTCCCATCCTGCAGTACAATATAATATGTTTTCTGGGCACCCAGATGGATGATGCTGTTGGTTCCCATCGATTGTATGCCCTGCGCCCTGCAAAGGCAGAGGATTTCATGAAAGGAACAATCCTCCAGCCCGGCCAGGAGCTTCATGCTGCCGCAGATGCCAACACAGTATTCCTTTCCACCAAGCGTGTCCAGGACTTCCAGCAATGCTTTTTTCACTTTATTCCTATGCGGGACGCTCCGCTTCCACATGATATGCCCTTCCTGGTCCAGGATTACTGCTTTCAGAGCGAATGTCCCTATATCAATTCCCAGCATCTGTACCGCATTTTCTTTCAGTTCATGATCCATTCCTGGCCCTCTCCTTTTCCATTGCCAATGTTTTCAATGCCTCATAGCTTTCCCTGCTGACAGCGTGTTCCATCTCGCAGGCATCTGCCGCCGCTGTCCTTTCGTCCACGCCAAGCCCCATCAATAATTGCCGAAAGGTATTATGCCGCTCGTAGGTGTCCTCAG
>CAZLOX010000354.1:0-1328 GCA_964561265.1 uncultured Lachnospiraceae bacterium | reverse complement strand
ATTAGTCAAAAGGTTTTAACTGATAATCTTCGTTCAATGGAAGAAGATGGAATAATTATTAGAAAATCATATCCAGAGATTCCACCTAGAGTTGAATATGAATTAAGCGAACTTGGAAATTCTTTAAGACCAATTATTAAATCTATGGAAGTTTGGGGAAATGAATACAAAAAAGAGAAGAATGTTCAATAGTTCTTCTCTTTTCATATCTTAAAATTACCTGCTCTCCAACTATCTTTCATTGTCACTTTTGAACATACATTTTCGCAAAATAAATTCCATAAAATAAAATCATTATCAATAATGAGAACACCTTAAAAATCATTTCCTCATCTCACTTTCAAATTGTAATTTATCGCTGAGATTATCTTTCTATGTCCTCAATATCTTTTTCATTCATTTTTATTATTTCATTAATAAATTGAGAAATACTCTCTGCAAATTCTTTTGGTTGTTCTAAAGCTGTAAAATGACCTCCATGTTGCATCTTTTTATACATTATTATCGGATAATTTTTTTCAATCCACTCTCTTGGTGCTGGTAAAACATCATAAGGAAATGCTACAATAGCTGTTGGAACTTCTATCTTTTTTTGAGGAGGTAAAGTGAATGTATTTCCGTGATACGCGTATATAGATGTGCAAGCCGTATTTGTCATCCAATATAATGTAAGACTATCAAGAATATCATCTTTTGATAGTAAATTAAATTCGCTCCAATCGTGATACTTCTCTGTTATCCATGCAGCCATTCCTACAGGTGAATCACTTAAGAAATATGCTAAAGTTTGTGGTTTTGTACTGTGAATATTTATATATGCACCTTCCATTTGTAACCATTTCTTTGCTTTATTCTTATAATCAATTTCATCAGAAGTTAACTTTTCATCTTCTTGAGTTATAATTTCTTTTACTAATCCTACATCTGTAAGATGTATTCCCTTAACTTCATTTGGATAATTAGTAGCAAGAAAAGTTGTTACACCTCTCCCCATATCTCCTCCAGAAGCCACATATTCTTTATATCCTAAAACCTCTGTCATTAGTTTATGCCATATTTCAGCAGTTTCAGCATTATTCATAAAACCTTTTTCTGGAAGAGTTGAAAAAGCAAATCCAGGAAGTGAAGGTACTATAAGGTCAAAATCAGAAAGCAATGGAAATAATTTTGCATATCGTAAAAAACTATCAGGCCATCCATGAGTTAATAATAATGGCATAGCTTTTTCTTTATTACTACGAATATGAAAAAAATGAATAGTTAAATCATCTATTTCACAAGTATATTGAGGATATTGATTTAATTCTTTTTCTTTTTTGTACCAATCA
>CAZLOX010000353.1:0-1329 GCA_964561265.1 uncultured Lachnospiraceae bacterium | reverse complement strand
GCGAACCCCATCAACACGAGGAGGCAGTGCCTCCTTCGATCCACCCTAGAATTTTACCGCTTCCAGGAACTGATGCGATGGCGAAACGTACACGAAACCGCATGACTTCATTCCGTATATACAGAAGCAAAACGAGAGTTCATAGAAAATAGGAGGCGGGAGACTTCTCGGCGATTATGTTAAATTTTACTTGGTTTTTCTTACTGGATAACTAGAATTAACTTGACGTCCGCACGTTTAAAAGTCTTAAATCTAAAACAGGTGAAACAGTCATTGAGAGGATGGTTTGTCCAGTCTCATGCTCTGCAGACGCTGGACAGGGCAAAAGCACATGACAGTGCAAAGGCTACATACAGGAAAGAGGGATACGGCAGCTCCTGCGCATCTTACAGAAAAGCGGGTCTCCTTGCCGAATAATGATGAATATTCTTGTATACAACAGAAAAGGTGGCGTCGGGAAAACAACTGTAGCTGATGAACTCATGTTTTCTCTTGAGAGAGATGGGATTAGCTGTGCCTATATTGATTTGGATGATCAGGAGTCATCTGTTCACGCAGATGAAACTGAGAGAGCAGATAAAGCAGAAGTGCTGGTGATTGACACTCCAGGTGCTTTGACATCTGAAGTACAGGCCTGGATGTCAGATGCCGATATAATTGTTATTCCTACAACGGCAAGCGGCCGTGATATTGGAATGCTGCAGGCTGCTTTACGGGCAGCAGATGAATATGCCCCACATGTTCCCAGAATTATTGTACTCAATCGATATAATCGTTATCGTGCAGCACAGGAATTTCATGAAGCGCTCAAGGAAGAGACAAAAGCAGAACAGACCTATCTCGTCACGCTTCCCCAGTCCGAGGCCATACAGAATGCCTATTTAAATGACAGGAGCGTGGTTGAAGAGGCCCCTAAAAGTACAGCAGCTTATCACACTCTTCTTATGGTAAATAAAATAAGATCTGAGGCGGGGTTGCCTCAAGATCCGATAGATCCTGTCCCAATACGTCACTATATAGAGCGGCAGACAGAAATGGCACGAAAAAGACGGGAGGCAATGAAGCATGACAAACAGGATAAGTGAAAAAATGAAATCTGCAGCGGCTTATAAGAAATCACGTGCCCAAAGAACAGCGGAGTTGGCTGCAATAGAATCTTCGTCTCCCCAAAGCAGCGCACCTGCCAAAGGAGCAGAACGAAGGCCAGGAAGACCCCTGAGCGAAAAAACAGCTAAAATGACAATCGTCATGGAGCCATTATTGAAACAGAAATTAAAAGAATATTGCGTTATAAATCAGACAACGGCAGCAGAAGTCATTGATACATTA
>CAZLOX010000352.1:0-1332 GCA_964561265.1 uncultured Lachnospiraceae bacterium | reverse complement strand
AGAGCCGCATCTTCTTCGCTCGCAAAAAGCTTCAGGAACGCTTCTCAGACTATCGTTGATCTCATTCTCCGTCCTCCCTCATCTCTCCCCTCTCCACCCAAAATTCTAAAAGTATATTTTCGCTTTTCAACGCGCTCCGCCACCCCGGAGCGCGATTTTTTTACCATAATATATATGGGGCTATATAAAACTGAAGATTATTCTACGCAATTTTTAGCGGGTTTAGGATTTTTTGTGTAATTTTGCCTGCAACTATTCTATCGGTCAATCTGTTCTTGACTATATCATGAAAGACAACCTGCCTACACATACCATTGTGACAATCGGACGCAGCTTTGGAGCCGGCGGCCGCGAGCTGGGGCAACGCCTTGCCGAACGCCTCGGTTTTGCTTATTACGACAAACAGTTGTTAACTGAAGCCGCCGCACGTTCGGGCCTTTACCCGGGTCTGTTTGAGGAGAACGACGAGCGCGCCCCGGGATTCCTCTCCGGCTTGCAACCTATGAGCATGGGTATGAATTACTATGCCTGGTATAATGGTCCCAAGGGGGCCGGCAGCGAAAGCGTGTATGCCGCACAAGCCGATTTCATTCGCGAGATTGCTTCGCAGGGGCCGTGCGTCATAGTAGGTCGGACGGCCGACTATGTGCTGCGCGATTACCCCGGCACTGTCAACGTATTTCTACACGCACCTGAGGAGGCCTGCCTGGATCGCATAACATCGCGAGGCGATTGCGACTCGCGCGAGAAGGCGCGCGCTATCCTGCGCAAGACCAACCGCCTGCGTTCCGAATTCTATAATTTCTACACCGACAAAACCTGGGGTGCCACCGAAAGCTACGACATCACCATCGACAGCTCCCGCCTATCCCCTGCCGCAGCCGTCGACGTAATCGAGGCATATATTAATAGCCGCACAAAAAAATAACCGCCCCCAGACGCGCGTCACACACCGCGGAGCACCGGGGGTGATGCCTCTCCGCGGTGTCAGGCACTGCCGGATGGTTATCATATAACCCATTGATTATGTGAGTTTTGTAGGGACGCAAAAATCTTTGCGTCCCCTGCCGGATGGCATACCGTCCAGTGTAGTAACGCCGCGGAAGCACCGGGAGTGACGTCGCTCCGCGGTGTCAGGCACTGCCGGACGCGCGGTTAATTGCTGACATTGGGATCTATTTTCCGGTTGTATTATTGGGATCTCTTTTCCGGTTGTATTATTGGGATCTCTTTTCCGGTTGTATTATGACACAAAAAAGGCTGTCTCGCGACAGCCTTTTTGCGCTTCAAGATGGACTCGAACCAACGACCCTCTGATTAACAGTCAGATGC
>CAZLOX010000351.1:0-1332 GCA_964561265.1 uncultured Lachnospiraceae bacterium | reverse complement strand
TCCCCGTTGATAAAATAGATGATCCGGTTCTTTGTATCCACCTCTTTGATGTTGTTCCGGTTGGCCAGAAAGGAGCGATGGCAGCGCACGAAGCTGTCATCCAATGTGTTCTCCAGGTCTTTCATAGTTCCAGAAAATTCGATCTGCCGGTCTTTGGCGTGTAAAACGACCTTGTGAATATTGCTGGAGGTTTCAAAAAAGAGAATATCCTGATAATCAACGCTGATTATTCGCTCCCCAATCTCAATCGTATAGACTTTATGAGTCTTGTTTGTTTGCAAGGTATAGCGTTCCTGCGCATGAAACAGGCACTCCCTGATTTTAACCTTCATTTCGGCGGGGTTGTCCTTCAATACGAAATCCATCGCCTCGACCCGGTACTGGAATGTCATATAGCTTAATTCCGAATGAGCGGTGATAAATATGATGAAACAGCGGGGATCAAATTTCCTGATCTGTTGGGCCAGCTTCATGCCGTTCATGTCGCAGTTCAGATCAATGTCGAGAAAATAGATTCCTGTATTCTGGCTGTCCTTGACCGCCTCTAACAACGCATGGGGATCGGCGGTGTCCAGAACAAGCTGCATATCCAGTTCTTCAATCAGCACTGTGTTTTGAATCGTCTGCACGACGGCTTTCCGCTGTGCCGCATCATCTTCGCATACAAAAATATGAAGCATATTACTCCTTCCCACTGGAAATCTCCAGATACTGTGTAAAGCAGCCGCCCTGCTTGGTGGTTTCCCAAAGTATGTTGTCATACGAGCCTATGATTCTTTGTGCGTTGGCGAGGCCGATTCCCGTATGCCCTGTTTTTGTGGTAAATCCCTGCTGTTTCAGCTTGTGCAGAGCAAGCTCGTTGTCTTGCAGACTGTTGCTGATAATGACCGCAACGGTGTCTGGATTTTGGATGATATTCAATCCAACTTTCGGGTGCGCTGTCTCCAGGGCCGCTTCCACGGCATTGTCCAGGAAGATGCCAAGAATCCGGGCTAAATCCACTGTGTCCATAGAAAAGCCTGGAACGGGATCAGGGATATCAATGGTTACGTCGATCCCCATTTCATGCGCATAAATCATTTTTGCGGAAAGCAGGCTCTTGATCTCCAGCACAGAGATATTACTGAGCTGATTCAGCTTATAGTCTCCCTGGGCGATCAGATTTTGGGTAGGGAGGATTTTTTCCTCAAAAAAGTTCCGCAGCTCCGCCATGTCTCCATTTTCAATGTAGCCGGACAGCGAGGTCAGGATGTTGATGTAATCGTGCTTGAAAGATCGCAGCCCGTCATACATGGCTTCCAGGCTGCTTGTGTAGGTCTGTAAATCCTGGAA
>CAZLOX010000350.1:231-1335 GCA_964561265.1 uncultured Lachnospiraceae bacterium | reverse complement strand
CGGCGATAATCTTGAGGAGTGATGATTTACCCGAGCCGTTGAGACCGATGATACCAATCTTGGCGCCATAGAAGAATGACAGGTAGATGTTTTTAAGAACCTGCTTTTGGGGAGGGTAGATTTTGCTCACACCCACCATTGAAAAAATTACTTTCTTGTCGTCAGCCATATCTATTTATACTTTGTTGGGTAGCTTCTTATTTACGCTTTTTGGGAGCATATTTTACGGGGTAATCCACGCGCACTTTGCCCTCGATGAGGTTGTTGAGCTTGCCACGGATAAGCTGGCGGCGGATGGCCGAAACGTGGTCAATATACATCTGCCCTTCAAGGTGGTCACACTCGTGCTGGATAATGCGTGCAAGGAAACCGCTCACTTCCTCAGTGTGCTCTTTGCCATCGAGGTCATCCCAGGTCACGCGGATGTGTTCCACGCGGGGAACATTCTCTGAAAGCCCGGGGAGGCTGAGGCAACCCTCGCTACGGGTAATTTTTTCGCCGTCAAGGATTTCGACCTCGGGGTTTATGAGGACGAACTTGCGACCTGCACATTCGGGAAAATTCTCAGCGAGCGGGTCAGCGTCAATGACAACAAGACGGATGCTACGGCCTATCTGGGGTGCGGCAAGCCCTACACCCTCTGAGGCATACATCGTTTCAAACATGTCGTCAACGAGCGCGGGGAGCTCGGCTGCGGTGGGGTCGATTTCTTCTGCGACCTTTCTCAGTACGGGGTGACCGTAAACGTATACTGGGAGTTTCATTATCGTGGTTTTATATATGAGTGCTTTGCAGGTAATCGTTTAGAAGAATGGTTGCCGAAATTTCGTCGACAATAGCTTTATCGCGGCGGTCTGATTTCTTCATGCCACCGTCAATCATGGCTTTATGGGCAAGGACTGAGGTGAATCGTTCGTCGTAGAAAACGATCTCGACCCCCCGCAGTTCCCGGCGAAGTTTATCAACGGCGGGCCTGATGTATCGCATGGATTCCGACTCATTCCCCCGCATGTCGGTGGGAAGTCCCACGATGATGCGGTCAACCGTTTCCCGTGACATGTAGTCCTAGAGGACCGTCGGGAGAGTGTGGGAGGGAACGAGTGT
>CAZLOX010000350.1:0-221 GCA_964561265.1 uncultured Lachnospiraceae bacterium | reverse complement strand
TTACTCGAATATGATAAGGGGGTCATTCAATTCAATTCCCGTTAGTTTGCGGCCGTAGTGATTCGAAAGCCAGCGTCCCATTAGCGACGGCGTTTTTGCTGCTGGCGGAGTGCTTCCTGCTGCTTGCGCTGGGCTTCCTCAAGGCGAGCCATGAAGCCGCTCTTCTTGCGTGGCTTGGCTGCGTTAGCCATCATCTCGGCACGCACTTTTTTCTCGTCGAT
>CAZLOX010000349.1:0-1339 GCA_964561265.1 uncultured Lachnospiraceae bacterium | reverse complement strand
AGTCCGTTTCTGTCATAGCTGTCATATCTGCTGACATTATTAAAGAACCATTCCGGACTCTTATAATAATGCTCATCTACGGCATATGCGTATGATGAATCCTTACCCTTGAAAATATTCCACGCATAATTGAACTTGCTTCCGTCCGGATCAGGGCCGCTTGTTGTAATCAGCTTTATATCCGGATATTTTTCAGCAAACGCCTCTCTGAACAGATCATATCTGTCGAAATAATCCTGATACCACTGCTCATTTCCTATGCCTATATATTTCATATCAAAGGGTTCCGGATGTCCCATAGACGCTCTCAACGCGCCCCATTCCGTGCTTATATCTCCGTTTGCAAATTCAACAAGATCAAGCGCGTCCTGTATATACGGCCCCATTTCATCAAGAGGCACAACTTCTTTCGGACTCTGATACTGACAGGACATTCCGCAGTTCACTACCGGAACAGGCTCGCAGTCCAGATCCTCGCAAAGCAGGAAGTACTCATAGAACCCAAGTCCGTTTGACTGAAAATAGTCATTGAAATTACGGCCTCTTATTGTATTCTGCCATCTGCTCCAGTTCACTTTTCGTTCCTCAACAGGCCCTACTGTATATTTCCAGTTATAAGCGTTTTCAAGATTACATCCCTCAATAATACATCCGCCGGGGAATCTCAGAAATCCCGGAGTTACATCCCTTAATGCCTCAACCAGATCCGCTCTTAATCCGTTCTCTCTGTTATTATATGTATTTTCCGGGAACAGAGAAATCATATCCAGATCAACGCTGCCTTTTCCTGTAAGTGTAAGGACAAAAACAGCATTATCCACATCGTCATCCGCTGTAAATGAAAGTTTATATTTATTCCAATCGTTCGTAAATGTTCCGTCGGACGATGCGGATGCATATGTTTTTCCGTTCTTTACAACCGAAACATTATATCCGCCGCTGTAACCCGCTCCGCGCGCAAACATTGAGAAATTATACGCTTCACCCTTTTTAAGGCTTATGCCATTGAAACCGGTATTCTGAATCTGTAATCCCTGTCCTGCCGCGGATATATTCGCGCTCAGATACTTTGTATTGTTTTCATGTATAGGATTTTCAGTCTTTACCGACCAGTCTGCCGAACATCCCGACGCTTTTGTTACTGTCCAGAAATTCATACTTAAATCGGAATTAACAGAATTTCCGCTGCCGGACGCTCCGAAAAATTCAAATGAACGGTTTTTTATCATTTCTGCATAAAGACCGCCGTCCGCTGAGAAATTTATATCCTCAAAGAACAGACCTATCATATCCGGATTTATATCCACACCCTTCTTTAACGGATCAATCGCAACATTGT
>CAZLOX010000348.1:0-1342 GCA_964561265.1 uncultured Lachnospiraceae bacterium | reverse complement strand
GTAGGGTCCCTGCGCAAGCAGTCGTTCAACCGGCAGCTTGCCGAGGAAGCGCGGAAGATCCTGGGCGACCGTGCCGAGACGTCGGTGCTCGAATGGGCCGACGTGCCGGTGCTGAACCAGGACGAGGAATTCCCCGCGCCCGCCGCCGTGCAGCGCGTGCGCGACGCCGTGGCCGCCGCCGACGCCCTCTGGTTCGTGACGCCCGAGTACAACCACAGCATGCCCGGCGGCCTCAAGAACCTCATCGACTGGCTTTCGCGCCTGCTGCAGGACGGCTCGCCCGCCGTCATCATGAAGAAGCCGGCCACCTACAGCGCCTTCGCCGGCGGCTCGTGCGGCCGCTACGTGCTGGCGGCCGTCATCCCCACCTTCGAGTTCTTGCAGCTCGACCTCGTCAAGGTGCCGCCCACCAGCGGCAGCTTCAATCGCCAGGAATTCGAAACCAGCGTGCTGCAAGTAACCGACCCCCTGCGCACCGACCTGGCCCGCCAGGCCGACGCCCTGCTGGAGAAACTGAGCTAGAGGACCGCAGGGGCATCCTTGGATGGCAGCTTGCCCTACCGCTCCAGCTTCACCGCGGTGGCGGTGACGGAGGCGCCGAACATGCCGCTGTAGGCCATGTACACGTCGTAGCGTACGCCGAGCACGCCGTCGGCGCCCAGTTGGTGGGCGCGCCAGAGCAGCTCTTCCCAGGCGATGCGCTTGGCCCGCTGCATCTTCTGGGCCAGTTCCATGGAGCGCTGCCCGGTAAGGTCGACGGTTATCGCATCGACGGCCGAGGGGATGCCGGACCCCACCATGCCGTCGGTGCTGATGGTGTCCAGATACTCCGTAATCCTAAACCCGTCGAAGGCAGACCCCGCCGTCGCAATAAGCAGCTGCGGGTTCTTCTGCAGCTCATCGAGGAACTGCACCTTGGCATCGTTCTCTCGGGCGGCCGCGTCATCAGTCCGGGCGAAGGTGTCCTCCGCCGCCTTGTCCCGCCGATCCTCCCGATCAAGCAACTCCTCGACCTTTTCCTCCACCTTGCCCATCGCGGCACCTCCGGGTTCGCGCTACCAGTTCTAAGTTGGTCAGTTTACAGAAGCAGGGGTGTAAAATCGTAGCGGTCCGAGAAACTACGAGAAAGCCCCAGCTCCAGTCGTCGGCTCGGGGCGGCCCAGAACTTCACCAACACCCCCGAGGAAGCCTACGTGGGACAGGCGCCTCTTTCGAGGAGCTCGTCACCTTGCACACATCCACCCAGGTGCTGCCGGGCGTCAGCTCCTCCAGCTCGGCGGGGGTGAGCTCGATGGCGCTGTTGGAGCTGCCGCAGGCGGGGAAGACGGTGGGGAAGCGGCGC
>CAZLOX010000347.1:0-1347 GCA_964561265.1 uncultured Lachnospiraceae bacterium | reverse complement strand
TCGGTGCGGCGCGCAAACTTTTCAATCTTCGGACCCGTAACGATGAATTTATCATCAACTTTCTCGACTTTCCAGGCGTCATTGAGCTGGGCGGCAGAGAGAGTAATGACAGGAATCGGGGCTTGCTCGGCGGACTGACTAGTGGCGGTAGCTTCTGAGCCCGGAGCGTCAGTAGCATCTGTCATGGAACTTTGTGCTGCGATGGGAGTGCTTTGTACTGCGATGGCGGCATTTTGGCGTTTGAGTTTTACTAATGCGCGGAGAACTTCGGTAATTCCCTGCTTCGCGGCGGCCGAAATTGCGAAAATCTCAGCTTTCGGGTTGATAGCGAGGATAGCAGCCTTTTGCATATCGATAATCTCAGCATCGACACCCTCACATTTGGTGAGAGCGACAATCTCGGGGCGTTCGGCTAGATTCGAATAGCGCTCAAGCTCACTGCGAATCGTCCGATAGGCTTCGCCGGCATCATTATTATAAACATCCACAAGATGAAGTAGGGCTGCCGTGCGTTCGACATGGCGCAAGAAGGCGTGACCTAGGCCTTTACCATCGGCGGCACCCTCAATCAGACCCGGAATATCCGCGATTAGCAGATCCTGCCCGTCAACCGTCGCCACGCCAAGCTGTGGCGTAAGAGTAGTGAAGGGATAATTAGCAATTTCGGGGCGGGCGTTACTAACAACCGAGAGGAAGGTTGATTTGCCGGCGTTAGGCAGACCCACTAAGCCGACATCAGCCAAGAGTTTTAGCTCTAGAGTAGCCTCAAAAGCTTCGCCCGGCTCACCGACTTCGGCGATAAGCGGGGCCTGGCGAGTGGAAGACTTAAAATGCGCGTTACCAAAACCGCCATCGCCACCCTTCGCAATGACGGCCTCCTCTTGATCGCGGGTGAGGTCAGCAAGAATTTCCTCATCGCGCTTGACAATGGTGCCGATGGGAACCTCGACAATTAGGTCTTTGCCAGAGCGACCAGCGCTACGCTGTCCGGAGCCATTTTTGCCGTCTTCGGCGGTAAGTTCCGGGTTGAAACGAAAGTCTAGCAGGGTGTTAGTGTCTTTGTCGGCACGAAAAATAACTGAGCCGCCTTTGCCACCGTCGCCGCCATCAGGGCCGCCTTTCGGGATATAAATCTCATGCCGAAACGAAACGGCGCCGTCGCCGCCCTTACCGGCCTGAAGTTTAACTTTCGCAGTATCAACAAACATGTTTCTATAATACCATAAAATTATCAGATTGTATAACTTTAACGCAAAAGTTTTGAGCTATATAACTTTTCGTGCCTAGTTCTAACCGAAACCTGCGCGAACTAGACTAATGGATGTAATTGAGGCGGGCGGCGGAAGC
>CAZLOX010000346.1:0-1348 GCA_964561265.1 uncultured Lachnospiraceae bacterium | reverse complement strand
AATTGAATCACCACAAACAACAAAACAAAGGAGTGTTTTTGCATGATTAATTATAGCAGATTAGGGTATGAAATTAAAAGGGATTTTACAAACTTTTCTTTAAAAATTTCAAAGAGCTTAAAACGTCCGCAGAAAAAATTTGTACATCAAATGATTTACGGTATCCTTGCCGGAAATAAGCCGCACCTGAGTGAAATCGCGCGTTCACTGAAAGAGAATATCACCCTCAAGAAGACAATAGACCGTCTGTCAAGAAATCTGAACGCTTTCAGGGATAAGGATCTTATCATGCAGGATTATCTCACGCTCGTAAAACATCACGTGAAAGATGATTATGCCGTCATCATTATTGATAATTCAGACATCGCCAAACCAGCCAGCAGGAAGCTGGAGGCCCTCTCTGAAATACGGGATGGCAGCACGGGTGAAATCACACAGGGATACCTCACCATTGAAGCGGCTGTATTGTCTGAAAAAGGGAAGATGCCGCTCCCGGTCTATGAAAAAGTGTTTTCTGCCGCGGAAAAGGAATTTATCAGTGAAACCCATGAAAATCTGCGCTGCCTGGAAAACCTTTCCGAAAACTTCAGTCCCAGATGTGTCCGCACTCTCGACCGTGGTTTTGACGCCAATGACTATTACCGCTATTTTCTGAAACACGAGGAACGCTTTGTCATCCGCGCCAAAAAGAACAGGAATGTCATTTATAACGGTAAGACCTGTAACATCATGGACGTGGCGGGCCGCTATAAGGGGAATTACTGCATGGATTTCAAAGATAAAAGCGGCAGGGCCGTTCACTGTAAAATGAGTTGCATACCGGTAAGGCTCTGTGAATTTCCTGGCAGGGAGCTGACGCTGACAGTGGTATATGGCTTTGGCGCGGAACCCATGCTCCTGCTTTCCAGCCTGAAAATTCAGGAAAAGAAAAAGCTGTGCCACATCATTGCAAAAGTGTATCTGCTCCGGTGGCGCATAGAAGAATATTTCAGATTCAAGAAACAGCAGTTTGGGCTGGAAGACCTAAGGGTAATGTCATTACAGTCCATCCGAAACCTGAACCTGCTTACAACACTGGCAGTGGGATATATCGGCCTGACCGCATCCATCCATAAAGACAGCATTTACCTTGTAGAATTAAAAGAATGTTCTAGGCGGATATATAAGATGCCGAAATTTATTTTCTATGCTATAGGGTATTCCCTGGAACGGGCGCTGTCCATGTGCCGTTCAGGTATCAGCGGCTTTCTGCCGCCAAAAGTCAGATCACAACAGATAAGCCTGTTTGAATACTTTAAAATAGCGGATTGCGAAACATGAGAGGTTAAAAAATGGGGAAACTCAAAAT
>CAZLOX010000345.1:0-1354 GCA_964561265.1 uncultured Lachnospiraceae bacterium | reverse complement strand
TGTGTACATTCTGTACAGAGTGTATATTCTTTCCAGTGTGTACAGACTGTTCAATATGTACACACTTTCCAGATTTTACAGACTATCCTGTAAGTTCAGACTGTCCAGTGTCTACATTCTGTCCAGTGTATACTGACTGTACAGTGTGTACAGACTGTCCTGTGTGTACATTCGGTCCAGTGTTTATAGATTGTGCAGTGTGGATAGACTGTCTAGTGTTTACAGAATGTCCAGTGTGTTTACAGACTATCCAGTGTGATCATTTGAGTATGGACTGTCAAGTGTGTACATTCTGTCAAGTATGTACATTTTGTCGAATGTGTATAGACTGTCCTGTATGTACAGACTGTCAAGTGTTTTAAGACTGTAAAGGTTATACAGACTGTCGAGTGTGTACATACTGTCCAGTGTGTACAGACTGCCCCGTGTTTACAGACTCTCCAGTGTGTACAGACTGTGCAGTGTGCACAGAATGTCCACTGTGTACAGAATGTCAATTGTATACAGACTGTCCAGTGTTTACAGACTGTCCAGTGTGTACAGGCTGTCCAATTGGTACAGACTGTCCAGTGTGTACAGACTGTGCAGTGTGCACAGAATGTCCTCTGTGTACAGAATATAGATTGTGTACAGACTGTCCAGTGTTTACAGACTGTCCAGTGTGTACAGGCTGTCCAATTGGTACAGACTGTCCAGTGTGTACAGACTGTGCAGTGTGCACAGAATGTCCTCTGTGTACAGAATATAGATTGTGTACAGACTGTCCAGTGTTTACAGAATCTCCATTGTGTACAGACTCTGCAGTGTGTACAGACTGCCCAGTGTATACAGAATGTCCATTGTGTACAGACTGTCCAGTGTTTATAGACTGTTCAGTGTGTACAGACTGTCCGGTGTGTACATTCTGTTGAGTGTGAACAGGTTGTCCAGTCTCTACATTCTCTATAGTGTTTACAGACTGTCCAGTGTGTACAGACTCTCCAGTGTGTACATTCTGACCAGTGTGTACAGTCTCTCCAGTGTGTACATTCAGTCCAGTGTGTACATTCTGCCCACTGGGTACAGACTGTCCAGTGTGTACATTCTCTCCAGTGTGTTCAGACTGTCCACTGTGTACAAACTGTCAAGTGTGTACAGACCTTCCAGTGTGTACCGACTCTTCAGTGTGTACATTCTGTCCAGAGTATACTGACTGTCCAGTTTGTAGTGACTGTCCAGTGTGGACATTCTCTCCAGTGTGTACAGACTGTCCAGTGTGTACATTCTGTCAAGTTTCTACAGACTGTCTAGTGTCTATATTCTGTCCAGTGTGTAAAGACTGTCAAGTGTGTACAGACTGTCCAGTGTGTACAGA
>CAZLOX010000344.1:0-1360 GCA_964561265.1 uncultured Lachnospiraceae bacterium | reverse complement strand
CGGGAAAATAGATAGCTGCCGGATTAAAAAGACATCGCAACGCGGTGTCTTTTTTTGTGTTTAAATAACAAAATGCGAAACAACTGCTCCTAAAAAATAAAGAACTCAATATTTGTCACCTTATACGCAAGAGCTGTCTATTGACAATTCCCTTTAAAATGATACAATAAATATATAAAGAAACGCTGAATAAATATTGTATTGCAGAGAGGAGCATATAAAATGAGATTGAGAAAAATATTATCCATTGTATTGACAGTGGGAATGTTTGCTTCGGTTTTTCCGTCAGCGCCGTCTGCGTTTGCAGCCGGAACTGATTACGGCACAGCCGAAAAAACAAGCAATTCAGTTACATTAAGACCCGGCGCCGATTCGCTGACAGTCCGTGGCGGAGGATCTGTTATAACTGATGATTCCGCAGTCGGAATCAGAACGGAAAACCTGAAAACAAATGACGACAACAGCGCTGTTATTACGCTGTCAAATGTAAATTTAAAGGACTCCGGTTATGATAAGCTGGATTTGTATTCATCATGCAAAAATGACGCAAAGGTAGATATTAAAGTAGGAGATACTCAGATAGCTTCTTTTGACAATGTAAACAACGGCAGCTGGGATTCGTATCAGATAAAGACAACTGACATTACAACGACAGAGGCAGAGGGAAATCTCACATTGAATATAGCGGCATCGCAAGGAAAGACTTACTGCGGAAATTATGTTTATGTAAAACTTTACAGCAGTAATTCTTCAGGTGAGATAACCCCGCCGGATCCTGATGATCCGGATATTTCTGTATATCTCAATACTGCATATACATTTGAGGAACGCGCGGCGGATCTTGTTTCAAGAATGACGCTTGAGGAAAAGGTGGCACAGCTTGGCTATCAGTCACCGGCGGTTGAACGTCTTGGCGTAAAGGAATATAACTACTGGAAGGAATGTCTTCACGGAGTGGCAAGACAGGGCAAGGCAACTAATTTCCCCGCGCCGCTTGCATTATCGAACACATGGAACCGCGATTTAATATATAAAATTGCGGATATCACTTCCACAGAAGCGCGCGCAAAGAACAACCGCTACAATCTGTCCTATTACACACCGACAATAAATATGGCGCGTGATCCGCGCTGGGGACGTAACGAGGAAACCTACGGCGAGGATCCATATTTGACAGGTCAGCTTGCCGGCGAGTTCGTAAAAGGAATGCAGGGCGATGATGATGTTTACCTGAAAACAATAGCGACAATAAAGCATTTTGCCGCTAACAACAATGAGAAAAACCGGCGCGGCGGTTCTTCGGTAGTCAGCGAATTTAATTTCAGAAATTACTATACAAAGGTATTTCAGAATGTTGCTG
>CAZLOX010000343.1:0-1363 GCA_964561265.1 uncultured Lachnospiraceae bacterium | reverse complement strand
TCTACCATGTATATAGAGTATTCCCCGAAAAACATTTCATAGTCACAAACGTAAATAACGCAAAGAAAAACAGCCAGAATAGCCTGACTGTTCCTCCTTAGTTCTTAACTCATATCCTCTTTTTCCTTTGCTCAAAACAATATCTTGTTTTATTATGAAACATTCCGTCTGACAATAATCTTGAAACATAATATCTACAACTTAATTAACATCCTGATATTTCATCGGCAAATTTCATAATTGCGGTTTCTCACCAAATCCATCAATCATTAACTTGCATAGAAAAGCATACCTTGCATTCTGTTCTTTTTCCCACTCTGATCTTGCAGATGAATTGGCGATTTCCTCTAGAACATCAACAGTCGTTTTCATATCCGCTTTACTTGGCTTAGACGGCTTTTTATTCTCCAATATCATTTTCATTGCACCGAAAACAGTCTTTGCTGTTTTATACGACTCTATCAACGGGTTTTGAATTGCAATAATACCCAAAATATAATCCAGTGCATCCTTTATCATAGCAACCGTAATACGTTCTTTTTCATTACTAAACAGAACCGTACTCGGTAAGAAATACTTTATATTTTTATTTATTTTGTATCCCATAAAACAAAACTCATTCATATAATAACTCCCTCTGCCACTCTATTTCCTAACTCCTATTATTCTTCAAAAATTTTACTTTCTTATCATAGCATGTCCCTCCAAAAACCGATTTCCCTATTATCATATATTCCGATAACCAATCCCCTGTCAAGAAACGCATTACGTTCTTCCCAACAAGTCTCAGGCAACAATCCACAAGCATGACAATCCGCAAGATTAAAAAAATCCCGTCCCAACCCTTTACTCATAATACAAACCGGGGCATTAGAACACGTTTGCGCATGTGCTATGGCTTTTTTATACCTGCGGAATTACAAGCAGCTCTTATGGTAAACCGACTGAAAATGCCCCTGTATCAATCCTTTTTATCACCGCCTAGCCATATTTTTATCTGTCAGGCCCTCTTTTTATATGATCCCATAATCACCTCTCTCAAACCAACCACATTAGAGTTCATCCATATACTTCTGGAACCTATCTGCAAACTGTCCAATATGTATCCCATCTACAAAAGAATGGTGTGCCTGGACAGATACGGGCATAACAATCCTGCCGTCCTTCTCATAATATTTCCCCCAGTCAAACAGCGGTGTAGCGTTATCTTTTTTACCAGAGTTGGTATGGGAGATATGCGTATAACTGATCCATGGCATAGGAGAACACTGAAACACATCATTGCCAAGGGGACCGGTAAAATATTCCTTCTGTTCCTTGGCTGTTTTCCCGGCTGTCTCCACAGATTCCTGGATGCTGCCCC
>CAZLOX010000342.1:0-1363 GCA_964561265.1 uncultured Lachnospiraceae bacterium | reverse complement strand
CGATTGGAGAAGTATCTCGTGCCATAACGGTTTCCTTTCTCCCATAGTACGCACTCCACCGTGTGCGATTGGGGTTACATCGGTGATACTATCAATTTTAATACCGACGCTAGAGACAGCACGGATTGCGCTGTCGCGACCGAGGCCGATACCGCTGACGTAGACGTCAACGCTATTTAGACCATGTTCGCGCTTAGCGATCTCGAGAGCTTTCTCTGCGGCGATCTGTGCAGCATAGGCGGTGCCTTTCTTGCTGCCACGGAAACCGTTGGCGCCAGCCGACGAAGCGGCCAAAGCTCCACCGTTTTTGTCGGTAACGGTGACAATAGTATTGTTAAAGGTAGCTTGGACGTGTACCTGACCAGAGGTGACGACGCGCTTGCCTTTTTTGCCTTTTGCTTTAGTCTTGATGACTTGCTCCTCGGCAACAGGAGCTTCTTGGTTTTTAGCAATATCTTCTGCCATTTTATACTCCTATTTCTAAGTCTTGCTTGCTGCCTTAGGCTGCGCACCACCAACGGCGATAGCTTTACCCTTACGAGTACGTGCGTTCGTGCGGGTGCGTTGACCATTCACTGGAAGACCAGCTTTGTGGCGGACGCCCTTGTAGGAGTTAATGTCTTTAAGACGTTTGATATTGTTGGTCACGAGGCGTTTCAAGTCACCTTCAACAGTTTGTTTGCTGCTGATGATGTCATTGATTTTTTGAATTTCAGCCTCGGTGAGATCTTTCACCCGAGTGGTAGGCTCAATCTTGGCCTCCGCAAGGATGGCTTTACTCGTAGTCTGTCCGATTCCGTAGATGTAAGTCAGGCCAATCCAGACTTGCTTCTCGGAAGGGATAGTTACGCTAGCAATTCGTGCCATGCTTAACCCTGCCTTTGCTTATTCTTAGGTTTTTTCTTATTGATGACCCGGAGTACGCCTTTGCGACGCACAATGATGTCATCGGGGGAGATTTTTTTAACACTTGCACGTACTTTCACAGTGTCAAAATATCCTTTCCGTTATAACCAATGTCCCAAAAAATGAAACGCTGGCTTGCTAATATTCTATTGCAAGCGAAAGCTGATTCTGCCCTTTGTAAGATCGTAAGGGGTTAACTCAACTTCGACCCGGTCTCCCGGCACTAAGCGAATGTAGTTTTTGCGCATACGTCCACTCATGTGTGCAATGATATTATGACCGTTCTCAAGCTCCACCCGGAATTGGGTGTTTGGCAACGCCTCAACAACCTTGCCTGTGAGTTTAATCACTTCCTTTTGACTAGCCATAAATTACATTCCTTATTGTATCACAGATTATCCTAAAAGTAAACACTTTTCGCTTCAGATTTTAGGTTACTTTAGATGGTATTATTGTT
>CAZLOX010000341.1:0-1364 GCA_964561265.1 uncultured Lachnospiraceae bacterium | reverse complement strand
GTGTTTTCGATCATTAAAACCGAGCAAATGTATCCATAATCCCCCACCCCCGCAATACCCAACCGCGAATATTAACACTATTTAGCCACCCGCGACATAATATAACATTAATTAACCATACCCCTCGAAAGATTGAGTACCCCCGACGCCCATCAGAGGCTTAAAAAACTCCCGCAGCAGCCTACCTCATGGTCATTACTCCACCGCAGAAAGGAGGTGAGCAATGAGACTCGAGCCCCCCGAAGATTTAGACCATCCCGCCAACGACATCCCCATGGCCACGCTCTGATCATAACCCCGGTAAACCCACTACCGGGGTTATATTATGTTAACGTGAGTTCAATATAATGAATTCAAGAGCAATAATAGAATAATCAGCCATTTAGGATAAACTAAGTGGCTGATTTTCTTTGTAGTCTCACGGAAAATTCGTAAATTTATAGCGTCCAAATATAATCTTTACAAGTATTTACCGATATGATTACCGAGGACTAAATTACTGAAATATTCTGTCTTGCCGATGACTTCTGCAAGTTTTTTCTTCTGAACTCAAAAAACATCAAATCAGCGATGGCAAATCTCATCGCAATAAGCCCGATAGGCTTTCAGATGCACAGGTCATAACTATACTGATTCTCTTCCACAGCAAAGGCTTCAGATGTCTCAAGCATTTCTACACTCAATATGTCTGCAAGCATCAGCGCATACTTATATACAGGACATTCAAAGGTATCGCTGAAAGGGGCAAGTGCTCCATGGGGTGGTTCTTCGGATTCAAACTGCATCTGATCATAAATGATAGGGGGGAAATCCTTAATTTTATGTTCACTCCCGGCAATGTGGATGACCGTGAGCTACTTGATGTCCGTGGCAGACAAAATTATGCTTCGCAGACGAGCTCTTGTTGAATCTGTTAACGATGAACTTAAAATTATCGCTGCTTACTGCTTTTTCCCAAAGAAACCATCGATCTCTTTGGGGTTTGTGACAGATAACCAGCTAACTTTGTTCTGATTGCTTATATCGAACTCACGTTATACAGTCTTTAAAGATATGGATAATCACGATTGTCTCTACCCAAATCCGCCATCGCGCTTCCAAATGTGGTGTAAAAACATTAGATGTGGAAGCGTAATGTATTTGCCTTAGACAGGATCTGTGATGTGTATACTATGTCAGCGGATAGCTGGTCGATGTGATGTGGTTTTAAGATGCGTCAGCCTAAGTTATTTTACCCTATATTCGATTTGCCATCAAACAAATGTCATTCACCATTGAAAATAAACTTTTGTCTTCAAAAAGGTCTTAATAATAGAAATAGAAACAAAAACTGGAAAATATGAACTTCAAGCATTTATTTAGCG
>CAZLOX010000340.1:0-1366 GCA_964561265.1 uncultured Lachnospiraceae bacterium | reverse complement strand
GTCAGCGCTCTTCTCTTCCACAAAGAGCTTCGGATCGGAAACTACGTCGCCCGCCTCATCCACCATATACAGGTCGCCGCTGCCCACAACGGTAAGGTGGTCGCCATCGGCAGTAATGCCGCCGTCTTCGGTAAAGGCGATATTGTGGCCGCTCAGATCCAGCGCCACACTATGCCCGTCGGGAGATTGGAGCATCCCAACGTTGGATGCGTTTCCGAGTAACGTGACCGTATCGCCGTCAGCGGCACGCGCCACCGCTTCGCTCAACGTTGCATAACGAAGATCACCCGTGGATGCATCGGTTGCCTCCCAAGCACCACTATTGTTCTGCACCGTGAAGAGCGATGCATTGTTGTTATAGGCATACAGATCGGAAAGATCGCCGGTCATCGAGCTCAGGGGTGTGGTCGAGACGTTATTCTCAACAGTCGCACCCTCCTTGATGGTCGACGGAAGCGTGCTCGCTCCCTGATCCTGTAGATTCCCCACAAGACCTGCAACAAATTGCTTTCCGGAAATGGTGGTTGCCCGATTCTCGTTGCCCGTCACCGTACCAGCGCTATAGAGCACGCCAACGATGCCACCGGCACCGATCCCATTGGGGGCCTCGACGTTTCCGGAATTGACGTTGTCGACCACATCGATGGGCGCACTGAGCGCATAGTCGGGAGCGGCTCCGTTATAGCGAACCCAGCCGGTAATACCACCAGTTCCGTATTGCGAACTCGTGGCGGCATTCTGCACGAGCGCCGTGTTGGTGCAATGGCTGATGCCGCCGTAATTCTTCATCTCACCGGTGATGCCCCCAACAGCATAACCGGTACCGATCACCGTGCCCTCATTGGTACACCCCGATACGAATGCACAGCAAAGGCCCGCGATGCCGCCCACATCGTTCTGGCCAGTGATTGCGGCTTTGTTCACGCAGCCGTCGATGGTCATCGTTGCGCCATCGGATGTGTAGTAGGCGGCTCCCACGATGCCACCGGTATTGCCCGAACCGCCGGCGGTCTCGACCGTGGCCTCATTGGTGCAAGCGCTGATCGTACCGCTGACGGTCATGCGACCAACCACTCCGCCGGTTCCGGCCTGGGCCTTGATAGTCCCGCTGGTCTGAACGTTCGAAACGATGCCATTCGCGCTAAGAAGACCGACTGCGCCTCCCACCAACTTGGCGCTCGGCACGTTGATGTTGATAGCCGTGAGCTTGAGATTCTCAACCGTCCCACCTATGACCGCTCCGAAGAATCCGCGAGCATAATCGGCGCTCTGCGAACCATCGGCGGTGATAGTGAGACCGGACACGGTATGACCGCGCCCATCGAAGGTCCCCTTGAACGGCCGACTGGTAGCGGTGATGCCAGAA
>CAZLOX010000339.1:0-1370 GCA_964561265.1 uncultured Lachnospiraceae bacterium | reverse complement strand
TAACGTGAGTTCGACGAATTAGGAAGGTAAAAGTAGATTATTTCTCAAGTTAAGAGAAGGCTTTTTAAGGATATAGGAATATGCAATAAGGGCAGAGAAAACATTAACCAGGAAGTTGGAAACAGAACGATGCCTGGAATGTTCTATCTGACAAATATTCTTCAGGAAATCATTTACAGATTCTATCAAGGCCCTTTTGCGAAGCAATAATTTATCCTCTAACTTCATTAACTTGTTTTTCATATTCTTTTTCACCTTGGTTATAAGCTGGATATTCTTTTCCCAGAGTCTGGAAAATAAACTCTGGGAAATATATCCCTTGTCTCCAAACAATTTGCCGAACAGGTTTGCTGTTATTTTGTTTACCACTTCCATATTGGCATCTGAAACATTCCCAGGTGTCAGACGAAAACCCAGTATTTCCCCTATATCGTTGATAACCAGATGGAGTTTAAAGCCAAAAAACCATCCTGTGGAGCTTTTCCCACGTCTGGCAGCTCCTGCAAAAACTTTATGGGAATAGATCCGATGGGAATCGCATACCTCCAGCGGGGTAGAATCTATAAAACTTATCCCACTGCACTTGCCGAGGCAATGGGTCATGAGGTATAATAGAAGCGGAACAGAAGATTGCTGCATCAGTTCTACAAAACGTGTATAAGATACCAGGTTCGGAAAGTATCCCCGAAGGTGTTCTGAAACATAATTTTTGTAGTACCATTTGAAAGTTCTGTAGTGAGACAAATGGAAGTATACTATAATTGTCATTATCTCGCTTAATGCCAGACGGCTCTTCTTACTGGGGCCAGTTGTCTCCGGCAGACTGTTATGACAGCAGTACTCCTCGTATTCATTGCAGAAGTCGTCTATCTCACAAAATATCGCAATAATCTGTTCTTCCATTGAAATTCCGCTTCCTTTCTGGTTTTTGGTGGTGTCGTTACCTTCCATTTTACCAGTTTTGAAGCGGTTTTTCTATTATTTTTTCGTCGAACTCACGTTAAATAGAAATAGCGGCTGCCCGTTCACTATGAAGCATGTCGGCAAAGGACCGCTGGAACAGATTCGATTCGGCAACAATCAGCTTAGCCTCATCATCAGTCAACCCTGTTAAAATGTCAGCTGGTACGAATTTTAGTCCGGCTTTTCTGGCGGCATTGACACGATTATGGCCCGACAGTATCTCATATTTTCCATCTTCACCATAAGGGCGTACAACGATTGGAGAAATTACACCGGTTTCTTTAATGCTTTCAACCATATCGTTGAATCTGCTATCGTCATAGGGATGAAAAGGATGGTCAACAAAAGGAATGAGATTATCAATTTTGATGTTTTGGTGAGACCGGTTCTGTGGTTTGAGATCAGAT
>CAZLOX010000338.1:0-1376 GCA_964561265.1 uncultured Lachnospiraceae bacterium | reverse complement strand
CCAGAAACAGAAGATCACTCACAGTGATGGAGAAGATAAAGATATTATTGCTATGGCACAGGATGAACAGGATGCGGTCATGCAGGTGTTCTTTGTCAGAGGCGGGAAGCTGATCGGGCGGGAACATTATTATATGACAAATGTGTCAGGTTTACCCCGGCGGGATATTTTGCAGCAGTTTATCCAGCAGTTTTACGCGGGCACGCCGTTTCTGCCGAAAGAACTGATGCTGCAGGAAGCCGTGGAAGATATGGAGGTACTGGAACAATGGCTCAGCAGTAAACGGGGCAGCAGAGTATATCTCCGTGTGCCGCGGAAAGGAACAAAAGAAAAGCTGGTGGAACTGGCGGCTCAGAACGCCGAACTGATCCTGTCCAAAGATAAGGAGAAGATCAAAAGGGAGGAAGGACGTACCATAGGCGCCGTAAAGGAGATTGCCGGACTTCTTCATCTGGAACATATCAGCAGGATGGAGGCTTTTGATATTTCCAATATCAGCGGCTTTGAAAATGTGGGCTCTATGGTAGTCTACGAAAAAGGGAAGCCGAAACGCAGCGATTACCGCAAATTTAAAATAAAAACCGTGAGCGGACCGGACGATTACGCCTGCATGAAAGAGGTGCTGACCAGAAGGTTTTTACATGGCATGGAAGAGAGAGAAGAACTTCAGACAAAAAAGATGGGCACCGAATACGGATCTTTTACAAAATTCCCTGACCTGCTTCTGATGGACGGCGGAAAGGGACAGGTGAATATCGCGCTGGAAGTACTGAAAGAACTGGAAATAGACATTCCGGTCTGCGGCATGGTGAAAGACGATAGCCACCGCACCAGAGGTCTTTATTATCATAACGAGGAGATCCCGATCGATAAACATTCCGAAGGATTTAAACTGATCACGAGAATTCAGGACGAGGCTCACCGTTTTGCGATAGAATATCATCGCTCCCTGCGAAGCAAAACCCAGGTTAAATCTGTTCTGGAAGATATTCCCGGTGTCGGAGAGAGCCGCAGGAAAGCCCTGATGCGCCACTTTAAGTCTATTAATGAAATAAAAACGGCAACGGTGGAGCAATTATCCGCCATTCCGGAAATTCCGGAAAATATCGCGAAAGGGATTTATGAATTTTTCCATTTTTCCTAATTCCCTATGATTTTCGCGGGTTTTATGATATAATATCGGCAGATATTATATCGGCGCCGAGCAAAGCGAGTGTGCATCGCGAAGCGTATCATGTCTGAAAGACATGATATAATGAGCGTTAGCGAGGAGAGCATGCTTGCATGTTCGACGAGTGGCGAATGGCGATCATGAATCGAAGATTCATGATATAATAGCCGCAATAGAAAAACAAGCAAGTTCATCAAGGAGAAGG
>CAZLOX010000337.1:0-1379 GCA_964561265.1 uncultured Lachnospiraceae bacterium | reverse complement strand
CCGACTTGCAGAAAGACGCCCCGCTTTGTCATTCTGGAGCGTTAGCCGAAAAATTGTGTATTTGCCCGTTTTTAATTTGTTAGAAAAAACGATTTGTTAAATATATTTGTTTATCATGTCTGAGATCGATTGGAGCGCTTTGGGGTTCGATTACCGCAAAACCGACTGGAATGTCCGCTATACCTTCACGGAGGGACGCTGGAGCGATATGGCGGTTACGGACGACGAGTACATCAAAATGCATATGTCGGCCTATTGTCTCCACTATGGGCTCGAACTTTTCGAGGGTCTGAAAGCCTTTCGGGGTGTCGACGGCAAGGTGCGCTTGTTCCGTGTCGCCGACAATGCGCAGCGGCTGCGGGCATCGGCCGAGCGGCTGTGTCTGCCCGTCCCGACGGTCGAAATGATCGTCGAGGGATGCAAGGAGGTCGTGCGGCGCAACGAAAAATATATCCCGCCCTATGGCACCGGAGCATCGTTGTACCTGCGTCCCGTGATGTTCGGCACTACGGCCGGATTGGGCGTTAAGGCTGCCAAGGACGCCATGTTGATTATCTACGCTTCGCCCGTCGGCGCTTATTTCAAGGACGGCATCAAGCCCATAAAGGTGGCTATCGACCGGGAACAAGACCGCGCGGCACCGCGCGGCACGGGCGACGTAAAGGTCGGCGGCAATTATGCGGCCAGCATCTTCTCGGGTCAGCACGCCCACGATTTGGGCTTCTCGAATGTTCTCTACCTCGACGCTGCGACCCATACCCATATAGAGGAGTTCGGCGCCGCCAACTTTTTCGGCATCAAGGAGGGGAAATATATCACCCCGAAGTCGCCGTCGATTCTGCCCTCGATTACCAATAAGAGCCTCCGGCAGCTGGCCGCCGACCTGGGCCTTGAGGTCGAGGAACGCGAGGTCTTGCTGGATGAACTGGAGACTTTCGAGGAGTGCGGAGCGTGCGGCACCGCGGCCGTTATCTCGCCCGTCGCCAAGATTTTCGATATGCAGACCGACCGTGTTTACGATTACGGCAACGAGGTCGGCGAGTGGTCGATGAAGCTCTATACCCTCTTGCAGGATATTCAGTATGGCCGCGCCGAGGATAAGCACGGCTGGTGCACGGAGGTCTTGTAGGCCTGTTTGCTTAAATGAAAATCCCGGGGCCCTGTAAGGGCTCCGGGATTTTTTTGCTTTACCCTGCCCTGTCGCTCCCTGTTCCTTGCTGTCTCTTGCCCCACCCTCCCTCGTTGACTGCTTTTTTCTGTCCTCCCATGCCGCCACCGAGAGGTTGTGTAATTTGTCATTCTGAGGCGCAGCCGAAGGATCTAAAGGACGACATATAGATTGACTTCGCTATCGCTTGTCTTCCTCCTCCTTGCTCGGC
>CAZLOX010000336.1:0-1399 GCA_964561265.1 uncultured Lachnospiraceae bacterium | reverse complement strand
TTAAGTTCAGACCATTCTTTATTCATAATCAATCACCTCATAAATAGAAATTTACAGCTGTTTTCTCATATAACTTTCCGCATATTCAGTATAGCCATTTTTTTGATAAAATTGGTATGACTCAAACCATTGTTCTTTAGGTTTACCCAAATGAATGCGGGAAACGGTTTTTCTGTTTAGGCGGGCATAATTTTCTGCTGTCTGCAAAAGCAATGTTCCTATGCCATTGTGTTTCATATTATATTTTACAAATAATCGATGCAGCCATATTTCAGCAGTTCCCTCAACAGAATTGTACCCTACGCTGCCAATAACACGGTCATTTTCATCAACAGCAATCCAAAACATATCACCTTTGTCGAAATAATTTGCTTTAATATCAAGCAAATCCTCATTCAATCCCGGAATACGTCCAAGAGCATCTTTAGCTTCAAGAACCATAAAAATTAAATCATCGCGGTACATATCTTCGTAAGGAATTATTTTCATACTATCCGCCCCCGATTCAGATTTATCTGTGAGATATTATTTTAAACTATTATACCACAAAAAATAAGCGAAAGCAATCATTGTAAAATAAAAAGAGACTGCAATGCACCTATATAATGTTATTTTTTGATTTTTATTCCGGCAAATCGGGATTTTCCTTATTAATACCTTTCTTTATGAACCTTTGAAAAATCCGCTTTTTCCAATTTATGTGGTTGTAATACTTCATCTGTCATTCCCAATGCCAGAATAGAAAGCACGCCGTATTTATTCGGTATTCCAAGAAGTTGTTTCACAAATTGATCAGAAGATAATTTGTTTTCATCTGCACTTGCCGCTATCTTTTCTGCAACCAATTTTTCTGATGGAACAGTACTATCTGTCGGATAATTCAGTGCTATGTCCTCTACATAATTTAACAGAGGTTTATTCTTGTCCTGCTGAGATATTCGATTTCTGCACTGCACCCAACAATTTGCAATTCCTAATTCTGTTGCCCTCAACTGCATATAAATCATAGATAAAGAACAATCTTCTATCCAGGCATCAGATTTTTCTTTATCACCGATTACCACAATTGCACATTTTGCGTTTTTTAACATTCCTGACCCTGCTGTTTTTGATCGTGCCAGCTGAGTCAGTACCGTTTTATCTTTAACTGTAACCAATTCTGCGGGGTGCAAATTTCGGCTGCTCGGTGAAAGCAGCCCTGCTTCAATAATACAATGCAGAATATTATCAGAAATATCTTTATTATTATATTTTCTGATACTTCTTCGGCCGAGCATACATTCTAACAGTTCCATACTCAAAATCTCCTTTAAAATTCTGATTTAACATTGAGATAATATTGTAATCTATATATCTTTTAATAAATAAAATTACAATTGGCAACACAGTCTATCAATGG
>CAZLOX010000335.1:0-1419 GCA_964561265.1 uncultured Lachnospiraceae bacterium | reverse complement strand
ACTGTCCAATATGTACATTGTGTCCAGTGTGTACAGATTTTCCAGTGTGTACATTCTGTCCAATGTGTACATTCTGTCCCTTATTAACATTGTGTCCAGTGTGTACAGTATGTGCAGTGTACATACTCTCTCGTGTGTACATTGTGTCCGGTGTACATTCTGTCCAGGGTGTACATTGTGTCCAACATGTACAGACCGTACCGTGTACATACAGTTCAGTGTGTACATTGAGTCCAGTGGGTACATTGTGTCCATTGTGTACAGAGTGTCCAATGTGTACATTCTGTACAATGTGTACATTCTGTCCAATGTGTATATTTTGTCCACTGTGTACAGACTGTCCAGTTTGTACATTCTGTCCAGTGTGTACATTTTGTCCAGTGTGTACAGACTGTCCAGTGTGTTCATTTTGTCTAATGTGTACATTCTGTTCAGTGTTATCAACTGTCCAATGTGTACATTCCGTCCAGTATGTACAGACTGTCCCATGTGTACAATCTGTCCAGGGTGTACAGACTGTCCAGTGTGTATATCCTGTCCAGTGTGTACAGACTGTCCCATGTGTACATTGTGTTCAGTGTTTCCAGACTGTACAGTGTGTACATTCTGTCCAGTGTGTACAGACTATCCCATGTGTTCATTCTGTCCAGTATGTACAGACTGTCCCATTTTTACATTCTGTCCATGGTGTACAGACTGTCCAATGTGTGCATTCTGTCCACTGTGTAAAATCTGTCCAGTGTGCACATTTTGTCCAGTGTGTACAGACTGTCCAATATGTACATTGTTTCAGTGTTTTCAGATTGTCCATTGTGTACATTCTCTCCAATGTGTACATTCTGTCCAGTTTGTTCAGACTATCCAATGTGTACATTCTTTCCAGTGTGTACATTGTGTCCAAATTGTAGAATCTGTCCATTGTGTACATTCTGTCCAGTGTGTACAGACTGTCCAGTGTGTACATTCTGTCCACTGTGTACTTTTAGTCCAGTGTGTACAGACTGTCCAGTGTGTACATTGTGTCCAGTGTACGTTGTGTCCAATCTGTACCTTCTGTTCAGTGTATATAGACTGTACAATGTGTAAATTCCTTCCAGTGTGTACATTATGTCCATTTATTACAGTGTCCAATGTGTATATTCTGTCCAGTGTGTACATTGTATCCAGTGTATACAGTCTGTACAGTTTATATCCTGTACAGTGTTTACAGACTGTAAAATGTGCATATTTCTTCCAGTGTGTACATTATGTCCAGTGGTTACAGAGTGTAAAATGTGTAAATTTTGTCCAGTGTGTACAGACTCTACAGTGTACATTCTGTCCATTGTGTACATTGTGTCCAATGTGTACATTCTGTCAATTGTGTACATTGTGTCCAGTGTGTACAGACTGTAAATGTGTACATTTTGTCCAGTGTGT
>CAZLOX010000334.1:0-1426 GCA_964561265.1 uncultured Lachnospiraceae bacterium | reverse complement strand
GCGGCAGTAATAATGTTATTAAATACTAATGTGTTGACCGCATATGCTGGAACAATGATGTTTCCTGGCATGACAAAAACAGAAGATGGCAGAATTTTAGTAAATAGTGGTACTAATGTGACAGATAGCACTGGACGCAATTGGAGTATGAACAACGGTTATCCTTATTGTGTATATAAAGAAGAATATGAAGTTACAAAGCACGGTATAACAGTTATTTGTTATGATATATATCTTGACTGTTATCTTACAGATATTATCAGGACATGTGATGAATCAGAATGGCCAAGTTTCGTTGTGATAGGAAGTGACGGAATACCATTTTATTATAGCCGCTTTGGTGAGTCAAGTTCTTCAGCTTATTATTCAAAATTCTGTTATGATAAAGAATCAGGCTGGTGGCTTGAAGATAGAGCATATAAAGGCCCTAATGCTTATGCCAATACGCCAGAAGAAGTTACTGAAGAGACTAAGACAGCTATTGAAAATGGTGAAACAATAAATGGCGAACCTGTTGACCCTATACCAGCAGATACAAGTAGAGCAGCAGAGTATAATCCTGACGACGGCACTATCACATACTCCGATGGCCGTGTGGAATACCCCGACGGTCATACAGAATACCCAGACGGCCGTGTAGAATATACTTACAAACATGATGACCACGATGACAAGCGCATGGAATACCCTGATGGCCGTAAGGAATATTATTGCAAAGGGGAAATAATCCGAACAGAATATCCGGACGGACGCATATTATACCCGGACGGACGTATGGTATACCCTGACGGACACGTGGAATACATAGGTGCAGATTTCAATTCATTAGGTGCAACAGTAACATTTAAGACAGACTGCATCAAGACCAAAAAAAATAATGCACCCCAGAAACCCCTGCCTAAATCAGTCAAAGTAGGTAAGAAAGCCCTTAAACGCAACAAAAACTATACCGTGTCATACGAAAAGTATGCTGAAGGCTGGAAAACAGTTGATGCCGTAACCGACGAAGGCATATACAGGGTTGTGATTACGGGAAAGGGAGACTATAAAGGAGAATACAAGAAAACAGTTTATGTGACCGCTGACAAGGAAATTAAGGCGATGTCGTCAGTATCGGTCAAAGTAAACAAAATGGAATACACAGGTAAACCTGTAGAGTCCGGCGTCATCAAAACTGCCAAGATTGGCAAACGCACTTTGGAGGAAGGCGTTGACTTCGCTGTAACCTACATAAACAATACCGACAGCGGAACTGCACAGTTAATACTGACAGCGATTGAAGGAAAGGGACTGCTTGGCACAAAAACAGTGAACTTTACAATCACAGGAAACAAACTTTCCAAAGCCAAGGTTACAGGCATAAACAGCATGACCTATAACCCCAACGAAAAAATGGAACAGGATATGTCAAATGTCAAGCTGACCT
>CAZLOX010000333.1:0-1427 GCA_964561265.1 uncultured Lachnospiraceae bacterium | reverse complement strand
GCCATAGTAATCTTCCCTCCTTATTTTAGTCTTTCTCCGTCAGCAGGGCATTTGCCCCTACTGAGAACAGCTGCACGATAATCAGCAGTACTACGGATACTGCCGCAGCATAACCCATCTCATAACGCAGGAAACCATAATCCTCAATGTGGTTTACGATCAACTGTGCGGAATAGCCCGGCGTTGGGTTACCTGCTAACAGTGTGGAAATCGTACCGTTCTGGAAAGCATTTACCACTGCCATTACGGCTGCGAACAACATCTGTGGTTTCATCTGCGGTAAAGTTATGTAAAACATTTCCTGAAAACGGTTCTTTACACCGTCGATGGCAGCCGCCTCATACAGCTCCTCGTCGGAGTTTAAGATACCGGCAATCATGGACAGGAAGCCGATACCCATGGAAGACCACAATCCGATAACAATAACGATAGGAAGCAGTAAATCTGCACGGGTCAGCCAGATAATGGGCTCGTTGATAAGGCCAAGGCTCATCATCCAACCATTTAAGATACCCATCTGGTCACCTGAGAAAATACTTTTCCACAGCACGGTCATGGATACACCCATTGTCATACTGGGTGAATACAAAATCAGTGCGAATATTGTCCTTGGAAGCTTTGTCAGGTTACACAGTGCCCACGCCAGTACAAAGGACAGCAGATATCCGCCGATACCTACTACTACCGCATACAATACTGTATTCGGCAATACATATTGCATGAACACTTCATCACTGGTGATTACCGTGATGTAATTCAGAAAGCCTACAAAGGACGGCCACTCAATAGAGTTAAAGTTCGTGAACGATAATATTATCGCCAATATAACCGGCACCAGAATGAAAATTAAAAACACAATCGCATAGGGTGCCATAAAGCCGTAACCATTGTAGTTGTTATGCTCACGCTTTCCAATATTATTTTTCTTTTTCTTTTCACTTGCCATATTCTATCTCATCCCTCCGTTCAACTAAACAGGCATTATTTGAAGAACCAAAGCGTGCTTAGCTCTTTTTAATTCCTCCCCAGCGTTTCCTTCAAAGAATCATAGGTTGGAATGTGGTAGTCCTTAATAACAGAACCATCACTGGCATTGTAGCCAAATTCCTCCAGCTTACGGTCAAACTCATGGTTAACGCTCTTAACAGCCTTATCAATTCGTGTTCTTGCATCATCGCCGTTTACACAGATATCATTAAAGGCATTACTAATCTCACGCTCCAGGAGATAGGTTCCCGGCACTCTGGAAACGTCTACTACATTCTTTGCCGTCTCTGCAATTACCTTCTTGGAATTTGTCTCAAGAGGAAGCTCCATAAATGCCTCCATGTTCGCCGTTGGCCAAATATACTCATCACCATAGGTAATCTGGAGTGTCTGGCCAAATTTCGCCTGTGTCTCTGAGGAAGACCACCATTTTACAAATT
>CAZLOX010000332.1:0-1429 GCA_964561265.1 uncultured Lachnospiraceae bacterium | reverse complement strand
ATCTGGATTTCGGCGACCTTGATCCGGTGATGGCCGAGGGTGCGAAGAATGTGAAGCGCGCCGTCCGTCGCGTGAATTCCGGTACGCGTGAAGATTTGGCCGTCGATTATGCCCACACGTTCCTGGCCGCTGGAACCACCAAGGGCGAGAACCGCGCGTGCCCGTATGAGAGCGTGTTCACGTCTCGCGACGGGCTCATCATGCAGGAAGCTCGCGACGATGTTTACCGCTACATGCTGGCAGAGCATTTGGCACCCAACGAGAACCTGCGCATTCCCGATGATCATTTGGCCTTCGTGTTCGAATTCATGGCCAACCTCTGCGCGCGATTCAACGAGGCGCTTGAAGCTGACGACATTCCCGAGGCGCGCCGCATTTTCAACGTGCAGAAAGAATTCTTCGAGAAGCACATCGTTAATTGGATCGGACGGTTCTGCGATGCTGTGGAAGGTTGCTGCCGCACGTCTTTCTACAAGGGTGTCTCGCAGATGACCCGTGGTTTCGTGAGCGCCGATAAAGAGCTGATCGCCGAGATGGATGCATCCATTCCCGCGTAAGGGCCACGTGGAAGACGAGGGGACGAGAATTATGGAAAGCAAGACGAGGCGCGAATTTGTCGTAGGGGCCGGATGCCTTGTGGGGCTTGTGGCTTTGGGCGGTGTGACCCGCGCCTATGCGAGTGAGGGCGAGCTCTTGCGGCCGCCCGGCGGCCAGGACGAGGAGCGCTTGCGTGCCCTTTGCATCAAGTGCGACCGGTGCCGCTCGGTTTGCCCGCAGCATTGCGTGGAACCGGTGTCGGTGACGGAGGGCTTTTTAGAGGCTCGCACACCGAAGCTGAACTTCCACCGCGGGTACTGCGACTTCTGCGACAAGTGCATCGAGGCGTGCCCTACAGGAGCTCTTACGGCGTTCGACCCGGCCGTCGACAAAATCGGAGTCGCAGTAGTGGATACCGCCAAGTGCATCGCCTTCAACGGCCGCACCTGCGTGGTGTGCCAGAACTCGTGCCCTTACGAGGCGCTTGCGTTCGACGAGGCCGGACACCCGGTCATAGACGAAGCGCTCTGCAACGGCTGCGGCGAGTGCGTCATGGCCTGCAACGTGAACGTGAACCGCACCTTCGACGGCACGTTTGACCGCGCCATCGAGGTTCGTCCGATGGAGGTGGGGGCATGAGCCGCGCCAACGATGAGCAGCTGAACGAGCGCGCCGGCGATACCGCTGTATCCGCTCCGAAGAAGGCGTCGGGGGGCATTCGCCGAGCCCGCACTATCGTACTTCTGGCGGTGTTTCTCTCCGTTGTCGTGGGGCTCATCGCCAGCAACGGATGGGGCACGCTTTCTTCTATGGGCATTGGTGCCATTGCCTACATCTGCCCCGTAGGCGCTCTGGAAACCTTGGTGGCCGGACATTCTCCCGTGTTGCGCCT
>CAZLOX010000331.1:0-1430 GCA_964561265.1 uncultured Lachnospiraceae bacterium | reverse complement strand
AGAGGTATCTAAAATGAATGTTAAAGGCACAAAGAAGAAAAATCAAGTAGTAACAGCAAATATTTTTGAACAGCAGGAGCTTCTGAAAAAAGTGGAGGTGATCAAGAAAAATCTCACAGCATCAACCTGGCGTGAGTTGGAAACCAATGGTAAGTTCGATAAAAACGAAAAACTCTCCTTTATCAGTGATGATATGCTTATCTTAGGATGCGATGTGGGCAGCGAAACGCACTATATGAGGGCGATCGATACCAGAGGAAGGGAACTCAGTAAGTCCGCATTTCCATTCAACAATGATTCTGAGGGCTTCCAAAGTGCAAAGGAATGGGCAGTAAAGATAGCGGCTGAACATGATAAGAGTCAGATAGTACTTGGCTTAGAGCCGACCGGCCACTACTGGTTCTGCCTTGCGGCATGGATGATCTCAAATGGGATCAGCGTTGTCCAGGTAAATCCTTATGCCGTGAAGCAGACAAAGGAGGTTGAAGATAACAGCCAGCTGAAAGATGACAGGAAGGATCCGAAACTGATAGCAAATCTTGTCAAGGATGGCAACTTTGGTATGCCATACCTTCCGGAAAAACTCTATGGGGAACTTCGCAGGTTATCTATGTTCAGAGATCAGCTGAATGAAGACAGAATCCGGTCAATCAACCGGATGCACAGAGAGATGAAGATATATTTCCCGGAGTACAGGGAGGCATTAGGAAAAGTCGATGGTGCATTTAGTCTGGAACTGCTGAAACAGGCACCATTTCCGGAGGATCTGGCAGCACTTGGTGAAGAGGGGATAAGACAGATCTGGCATGATGCTAAGCTCAGAGGACGCGGCTATAGCAGAGCCGGAGAAATCTTACAGTATGCGAAAGCAAGTGTCGGGATCAAGGATGGAGCCGCTGCCGGTAAGACAGCCGTAAAGTGGTTTGTACAGAAAATCCTGGAACTGAATGCTGAGCTTGCCGTTATAGAGGATCAGATCAACCAGAAATGTCAGGAAATACCGTATGCCGGTAACATTTTGGAGATATCCGGGATCGGAGAAAACACACTTTCCGGGATCCTTGCAGAGATGGGGGATATTTCGAGATTTGACGATGTTAAGGAAATACAAAAATTAAGCGGATTAGGTCTTGTAGCATGCAGTTCAGGAAAGCATAAAGGAGAAACCAAGATCAGCCACAGAGGACGCAAACGGCTCAGATACTGGTTATTCCAAGCGGCAAAGTCAGCAGTGGCCCATGCGGAGGAGTTCAAAGAACTTCATATGTACTATACGACACGAGCCGATAATCCGTTGAAAAAGATGCAGTCATTGATTGTGATAGCCTGCAAGCTTCTGAGAATCATCTACACGATTCTGAAGAATGGCACGGTCTATGATCCGAAGAAGATGTTGATGGACATCAGACGTCCGGAAAAGAAGGAAGCGG
>CAZLOX010000330.1:0-1437 GCA_964561265.1 uncultured Lachnospiraceae bacterium | reverse complement strand
AGCTTGTCAGCATCGACGGTTAACAATCAGAATCATATCAAAGGGAAAAAGGTGGACTCTGCTGGTTGCAGAGTTCACCTTTTTGACTTATATGATTTCCGGTTCCAGCCCATCAAACTCTGGAATGGAGAAGAACTATCCCAGTGTGATGACAAAGCCATCGCACAGCTTTTCCATATGCTGTTTGTCGAATAAATACTGGCTTGTAATGAGAACCAGCCGACTTCCATTGGAGGAGGAAATATGGTAAAATGGCTGCACAAGAAAAGTGGGAGGCTACATCATGTCCAAAAAGAAGCGAGGGCATCCACAGGGACACTATTGCAAAATTTGCGGGGAGTACAAGGCAAACGAAAAGTTTTCCGGCAAAGGCCACGCCGCCCATATCTGCAAAACCTGCTCTCAGCTCTCTGCCGCGGAGCAGGCCGAGGCCATGACTATTAACAGGCTCATGAATTTCCCTATGGGCCGGTTAAGCGCCAGCGACAGAGGGTGGTTGGAAAACCGGCTGCACGATCAGCGCCCCGAGGTGGCGTCACTGGCAAAGGAAATCTACAGCCTACACTTTCCTTTTGCTGAGCGCAACGCAAGAAAAAAGAAGCTCACCATCAATAAGCTGACCTTTGAACTCCACACAACATTTTTTGATGAGTGGGGCGATGAACTGGCGGTCAATCAACGCTTCACTGCCGACCGTATCAGCCGTATCCTCACCATGGTTGACTTTGATACAGATGGGGAGGAACAATCTCTGCCGCTGGACGGCGGTAAGATGTCCACGCTTTTACGCTGGACTGTCCACAGCCTGGAGATTTTCATGTGGCCAGAGGATTATGACCTTGACCCAGAGTCACTGACGGACTGCTTCTGGGATGTTCTGGATGAGGATATCGACGAGGATTTTATTGAGGTAGAAGCTCCTCTGGCGGAACCAAAGGGAGAGGCCAGTTGGCTGGTGCAGATTGAGTACGCCGATGGGGCCACTCAGGAAATTGCCTCTTACCAATCCTATCTATCGGATCGCCCGGAGGAGCTCTACCTCGCATTGCTGGAATATTTCGAACCGGAAGAGGACGAATTCAGCGAAGGCTTTGGCGAGGATACGCCATTGGGGTAAGGACGCTATTTAGGGGCATAACATCCCATACCCATAGATTTCATAATACCCAACAGGGTAACTTCGCTGACAACATTTATCGCCAGAATTGCCCTCCACCGTATAAACCCGGCCATTTTCTACCCGCTCCACGATGCCAACATGGTCTGGCACACCGTCTTGGGGCCCAGAGTATCCACCTGGATCGTGCCAGTCGAAGAAAATGATATCCCCTGGATTTGGCGTGTAGCTGCGATCCTGCCACAGCCCACGATCCTTGAACCACCTAGAGCCCTGCACACAGCCCGCGAATTTGGGTATCACCCCAGTGTCGATGTAGC
>CAZLOX010000329.1:0-1446 GCA_964561265.1 uncultured Lachnospiraceae bacterium | reverse complement strand
CAGCCGCCAGAGTGGGCTGGATTGTGTATTCCGTATTGTGGAGCATACCAATTACTACCTGAGTTCCATACTTACAGACAATGGTTATGTGCTAAAAGAATGCGGCGTGGTAGGTGAATGGACTATTACGGAAGATACCGGAAATTTGTACGCCCCAAAGAAACCGCAGGGCAGCCTGTTTCTCAAAAACGGGGCAGAAGGGGAAAATGCAGAGTATGTTATGGCAGATGCAGACACGGCTATCGGCATAAAGCGGCAGGAGCTTTTATTCCTGCCGGACGGAAACCTGCCAGATTTAGGTATAGAAGATATTTTGTGGTTTTCAGTTGATAATGGAGTTACAAGGATACTGGCAGATATTCCGGGAAAGGAAGAACTGCCGGAACAATATGGGCGGGCAGGCTTTCACAGAGCCTATCTGTACCGCTGCTATCAAAAGGAGGATACGGAAAATGGATTTACAGAATGAGAAATGTGTCATGGTGATTGACGAGAACCTGCCGCTTGGCATTATTGCAAACACGGCGGCTATCATGGGCATCACGCTCGGAAAGCAGATGCCGGAGGTGGTAGGTGCAGATGTGTATGACAAGACAGGTAACGGACATTTGGGGATTATTGAATTTCCGGTGCCAATCTTAAAAGGCAATGTGGATGTAATCAAAGCCATCCGTGAAAAGCTGTATGAGCCGGAATTTTCAGAACTGACGGTGGTTGATTTCTCTGATCTGGCGCAGGGATGCAAGACCTACGATGAGTTTATAGAAAAGATGAAGGACGTTTCAGAAGCGGAACTGAATTATTTTGGAATCGCCATCTGTGGTGCAAAAAAGAAGGTCAACAAATTAACAGTCAACATGGACGTGATTACAATCTCTTCCCTGGTCCAGCACGGTCTTATCAACCGCGGACGCATTTTTACTTTCTCCGTCCAGCTCCCCGACCGCCCCGGCGAACTCCTGCGCATCGCCGATCTGGTGGCCAAACGCAACGGCAACATCATTAAGCTTGCCCACAATCAGTTCGTCAACATCAACCGCCAGGCCGGGGTGGAGCTCAAAGTCACGCTGGAAGCCTTCGGCCACGCCCACAAGGCTGAGATCATGAACGCCCTGCGCGAATCCGGCTACGACGTCCGTGAAGTCGCCGCCAGCGGCACCATCACCGGCTGACCAGAGCCTGTCCCCCAGCACAACTCCCCCCGCCGCCCGTGGCGGCGGGGGGTATTCAGGTGCGGTACGCTCCGGCGGGCCGCCGGGCGCGAGCGCGAGCGTGGTCCCGAGGGGAACTGCCCGGCCCCATCGGCGCGACATCCGCGTAAGCCATCCTATGCGGGGGGTGCGGGAAAGGTCAAGGGCTCAGGACAAGGGCAAGACCTTTCTTTTTCTTGTAAGAAAAAGAAACAAAAAGAACTTTTAAACCCGGGATCACAACATTTGCTGTCTG
>CAZLOX010000328.1:0-1450 GCA_964561265.1 uncultured Lachnospiraceae bacterium | reverse complement strand
TGTCGCCCGTGGGTGTGCCGTCCTTGCGGCAGGTGTAGTGCGGGAAATAGGTGCGCCGGAAAAAGGGGAAGTCCTCCTGGACGCGGGTCGCCCGGGCGGCGCTGGCTAGGGCGTCCACCGGGAAGGCCGCACAGTCGGCCTCGATGCTGCGCCGCAAGGAAAGCGTGAGGGCGGCGAGCTCCGCGCGGAAATTGTCCGCCGAAAGGCGGCGGGAGCTAGGCACGGGAGCCTCCCAGCCGCTCGGCAACTTCGTCCGCGAAAGGCTCGAGCACCTCGAGCAGTGCCGGGGCGTGCTGCGGGAAGCGCTGGCGCACAAATTCCGTCAAAAGCTGGATGACGCGAAGGGCCGTGGCGAGTTCGTTGCTCTCCGGCAGGACGCGCTTGCTGGCCGCCACCATCTTGTTGAAGGAATCCGCCAGGGAGGCGAGGGCCGTGGTCTTCTGGCTGGCCGTCATGTCCTTGGCTGTGATGATCTCCGCCATGAGCGCCTTGTGCTGGAGCACATATTCGCTCAAGGTCTGGCGGGCCACGGCCTCCATTCCCTCGCCCGCCAGCACGTTGGCTGCGCGCAGCTTGTCCCAGTCGTCGCCCTGCTCGGCGGCCTTGCGCTTCCAACTGCGGAGCGTGGCCACCGGGATGCCGTGCAGGGTGGAAATCTGCGTCAGGGGCAGGTTGTCGAAGATATAGGCGGCGCGCGCGGCCGCCCTGAATTGCACGGTATGGGCCATCAGTGGCGCTCCTGCCCGGCTTCCTCGCGCACCTTGCGCTTGAGCCGCTCGCGGCCGCCGAACACCAGCCACTTGAGGACGGGCGGCACGGGCACGCCCAGGTAGTGGAGGTGGCCGATGATGCTGGCCGTGTCCGTGAGGATGAGGTAGGCGAGCATGATGTCCACAATGGGCAGGCCCACATGGAGGCCGCGCTGGAAGGCCACCTGCGCCGCCCAGGCCATGACGATGAAGATGAGGTAGCAGACATAGCGGGGAAGCGCCCGCTTGAGGCCACGGCAGAGGGGGCGGTTGCGCTTGCAGCACACGGCCACGCGGGCGGTCATGTCGCCCGTCAACATGCCGAAACAGATGTAGGCGAGGGCCACGTCCGTCTCCATGAGGGCACAGACGCCGGAAATGGCCGCGCCCACGGCCACCTTGTCCGGCCAGAGGGCCGTGAGCTGGGCAAGGGCGCTGGCAAAGGCGTCGCCCCAGCGCGGGTCAGTCATGGGGTGCCTCCGTCGCTTGTCCAGTCATCTGGGCATACCACGCGCGCAGGGCCGTCTTGTCGGCGTTGCAGCCGTCAAGGGCCGCGTTGAGCGCCACCATATGCCGCGTGGCCGCCAGCGCGTAGGCGCGCAGGTCATTGGCGCTCATGAGGTCCGGCGGCGTTTGCGGCGCCGGGCACTGCATAAGCAGGCTCTCGGGAGGCATCAGCACCACCGGGCGCGGCGCCGGAG
>CAZLOX010000327.1:0-1455 GCA_964561265.1 uncultured Lachnospiraceae bacterium | reverse complement strand
TTGAAAATTTCATATTTCTATGATTTTATTACTCCAACGCAAATGTACGACAAATATTACACATAAATGCGAAGTATTGAATTTTTCCCCTTCTTAATACTGATATCTATAGACTGTTCTTCATTATGGTTTCTAGGACTTCGTTAAGTTTGTCGGTAGGAAGGCGTTTGATGTAGTTGGCACGGACTTCAAGGTTGCCTTGGAGGTGGGCAAGGACTGCAAGATGGGCGTTTACTGAAGCTGTATCTCCCTCGAAAATCTCAAGATAAATCTCGCGAGTTGGTATGCCGAGCCGAATACGTTCTTCATCAGTAATCGCATGGTCAAAGACTGTCTCGACGCCATAACTTTGACCATTATTAAGCAGATTCATCTTTTCCCTCTTGCTCTCATCGTCAAACTTGACATACTTCATCATCATTCCGGCATTGGTGTGTCCGGTCACGGCACGTATATCCTCTGGAGACATGCCTTTTTCGCAGATATAAAGTAGCGAATGTGCGACGACCACAATGAGAAGCCAAAACTTCATACTTCTTTACTGTCTTTCTTGTCTGGGTTCTGCCGTTTTGTGTTTCTATAATCCAATCGCCTGTCAATCCTGCCAACTTACCCACTTCTTTCATGTGCGCATTGAATTTCTGATTAGATATTTTAGGGAATAGAGGGAGATCCGGTTCATCCGGTAGTTCATCCGGTATAGGTGGATATTTCGCCAAAATGCGTAATGCATCTTCGGCAAGTGGCATGCGCTTTCTCTGACCTGTCTTTTGTGCCGTAGTATCAAGAATATCACCGTCGAGTACAGCGGCAGAGGTTATCTTGACAAGCCGCTGATTGATGTCGGAAGCCGAAATATCGTCAGAATTGAAATCGTTTCGCTTTACCCTTGAGTCTTTTCATCCCACTTGCCGGGAGCAATACGATAGCCGGAAGAATACTCTTCATGTCATTTTTATGATGCCAGATAGGCTATGAATTCGTCAGCAGTCATTATTTCCATTTTGGAGAAAGCAGTAAGCTTCTTACCCAAATCCTTGAATGAGGCCCCGACATGATAGACAGTATCATCTATGATAAGAAAACGGTCGTGTGCTCTACGGAATGTCTTTACTTCAATCGGAGGATATTGAGCATTATGACGCTCCAGATCTTGACCGAGTGGTCTGCTTATAGTTGGCGTGAAGATAGTGGCCGACACTCCGGTGGCACGCTTATCAAGCTGACGAAATACAGAATCGTCGATATAATTATCCACCATGATGATACGGTTCTTGGCACTGCGTATGAGATCGCACATAAGGGTATAGGCATCGAATATCTGCCCGTCATATATGATTCCCTCTTTAGGGGCAATGATGTCCGAACAAAGAAATCCATTCGATTGCTCAGTTCCTTTATCTGAATATCATGTTCGGAAAGCCTGTGATCAATCCGATTTTCCATATGCATCAA
>CAZLOX010000326.1:0-1456 GCA_964561265.1 uncultured Lachnospiraceae bacterium | reverse complement strand
TCTCAAAATCATCAAGCCATTCCAAAAGTGATTGATACAAAAGCTGCTGCTGATGAAAAATTGAGCGCCCTGCAGAGGGAATATCAGCGTATTCTAACGCATATTCGTTTACACTTTGAAGGGATGCAGATATCGTGTTCCGCAAAGACGATACGATGTTTAGGGCACTATCTGAATCGACCCTGTTCAGATTTGTAATAACAACATTAAAATCAAACAACAAAGGGATGGGTTGTGAAGCAAAAAAACTCATTAACTCGTTAAAATATTCACGCCCTTCATCGGTAATGGAATAAACTGCCTTATCCGCAAATCTATCGCCTTTTACAATGCTGCTTTGAAGATAGCCCTTTTCACTTAATTGCAGCACTTTTCGATAAATTGATGGGGTACTGATCTTTGTCCACCGAGGAAAATGATGATACTCTACATCTTTTTGAATGTCGTATGCGCTCTGTGGCTTTTCCAGAACGATACCGAGTATTACTAAATCAATTGACGACATAAGAACGCCTCCTTTACTATTAACAATAATACTATTGATAATAGCAAAAGTCAAGACTATCTTTTTGTATCACATCACCTTTCTATCCTCTCGGCGTGACTACAATGCCATCGGCCTGATCCGGGGCCCGGAAACTGTAAGTAAAGCCCTCCGGCAAGTCAATAATGGCAGAATTATCCTCAGTATCCGGCTTTGTTTCACTGTCAATTCCAAGGTCTGTATCATCAATTTCCACAGAGTTGCCCAAATTTGTTTCCTGATCGCTGCCGTCTTTCCGATTGGTACAGCCAGCAAACAGGGTGATACAGACCAGCATACACGCTAAAATAATCGCTGCTTTTTTCATCACATTTCCCTCTCTTTCAAGTGTCCACGTTTAATTTCCAACACCATATCCGCCTGTTTTGCAACTTCGCCGGAGTGTGTTACCACAACTACGCATTTCCCGAACGTATGGGAGCTCTCCTTCAAAATTGCAGTAATTTCATTAGCGGTGTCTGCATCCAAGTTTCCGGTCGGCTCGTCCGCAAGAATGATTGGGGCATCCGAGGCCAGTGCCCTGGCAATCGCCACCCGCTGCTGCTGACCTCCGGACAGCTTCAGCACATTCCGGGTGATTTCATCCTGTTCCAGTCCTAACCGTTCCAGAATAGGTGCGCCATCCAGCTTGGCAGTGAGCTGCACGTTCTCAACAGGCGTCATGTAGTCGATCAGGTTATAGCTCTGGAAAATCAGGGAGATATGATTTCTGCGGTGATGCTCCAAACCCTTTGCCATAATATCCTCGCCGTTAAACAGGACGCTGCCCTGTGTCGGCGTATCCAGACCACCCAACAGGGACAGCAGCGTGGTCTTGCCAGACCCGGACGGGCCGAGGATGGCGTACATCTTCCCGGTTTCCAGTTCTGCATTGATGCTCTGTAAAACCGCCTTGCCTTTTTCGTAGGCATA
>CAZLOX010000325.1:0-1459 GCA_964561265.1 uncultured Lachnospiraceae bacterium | reverse complement strand
CTATCGTCACCGTTATGTTCCCATACACACCTTATTTTCATAAGCAGAATCCTTTCCAATGCTATATCAAGCAAACATTGTAACCTTCAATATAAATTGCCTGTCCATCTGCAAGGTGAATTTCTTTGCTGCCTGTTGGTAAACTCAGTAACTTGTCACCATTCCAATGCGGTATGATTGGACTGGGAATGATATGTAATCCATCGTCCAAATTGCCCGCCGCATACATACTCCCTGCGCTGATTCCAACATATACAAGGCCATCGTCAATAGCTTGTTCAAGCACACGATCAAATCCTGTTCTTACCATTTCACGACACAGGACGGCACTATCTCCACCGCCAACAAAGACCGCATCAAAGCCTTTCAATTCTTCTGGTGTCATAAGTCTGCTTGCCATATGTGCATCTGTCACATAGGCCGAATATGTGCGCTGATATCCTTTTGACAGAATCAGCTCCAAGTTATATGCAAATATATTTTCGGTACAAATTCCCATTACTGAGAGTTCATGCAAACAGACAGCAATTCCTTCCCTAGCGCTATCTGTTTCAATTCCAGCAGTTGGAATATAAAGTATTTTCACTTCTTCTGGACACTTCCCGATAATATTGAAAAAGGAAGTTTTCATACTATCAGTCAGTCCACCTGAAGTCAAAAATAAATGTTTCCGGTTGTTGCTGTAAAATTCTGACGTCATACGGAATCCTCCTCAAAGCTCTAAAAATTTCATTCCGCAGGAATGTGGTTCGCTTCTGCTATAATAGCAAGGACCGTTTTGCGGAATATTCACATTTCACCAGAGATTTGTTTTAATTTGTTCGTGCTTTTCCATGACACGCACCAATGAGCCATTGACCAAATCTACATATACGCTCGCAAAAGGAGCTTTTCTGTAATAGATATGAAAACACGGTGTCAAATGTGTACCGTCTGTCCGCAGGCTGACTTCATCAATAAATTCTTCTCTGACGCGCATCAGACAGTTTCTGTTTTTGGGATATGGCTGAAATCCTAATGGCTTCTTTTGCAAACCTGACAATACCGTTGTCTATCCCAAAGATTCACTTAATATTTAACTCTTTGCATTTTTCCTTTGCTAAATCCTGTCCCTGAGTACTGGCCGCTTTGTACCAGTGAATTGCCTTTTCCTGATCGAATTCAGTACCGATTCCTTTTTCATACATCACCGCTAAATTGTATTGAGCATCCCGATCTCCATGTATTGCCCCTCGTTCAGTCCAATAAAACGCACGATCTAAATCTTTTGCAACACCGATACCTTCTAAATAAAAATATCCAACCTGGCATTCTGCTAAAGGATAACTTGTTTCCTCGGCCAATTTTAAGTGCCCTTGAAAGCATAGCTCAAATTGCTTATTTTCCCAATACTTTTCGATGAGCTGATTGCAAATATCAAACTCTTTGCAAGGCTTATAATATCCAGCCATGTAGTTTT
>CAZLOX010000324.1:0-1460 GCA_964561265.1 uncultured Lachnospiraceae bacterium | reverse complement strand
GCACCTTCGAAAAGGACGGCGCCACCTACGTCTACAAGGTGGCCGGCGAACCCGGCAACTGGCACGTGAGCGTGGAGGCCGAATCCAACCCCTCCGCAGAGGTGAGCCAGTAGGCGGCCGCCAGGCAAACTCTTTCTCTATAGGCCCGGTGCCCCGTGCATCGGGCCTTTTCGGTTGTCTAGGGTGCCCTCTCTTGTATTTATATCATTGCAATGATATATTCAACTCTATCATCATGATGATAGAAGGGGAGCACTATGAAGCTATACCATGGGTCTCCTCGGGTGGTTCAAAGCCCGGAACTCAAACTTGGAAATCCGAAGAACGACTACGGTAGAGGCTTTTACTGCACAGAAGAGCTGGACATGGCGAAGGAATGGGCTTGCAAGCGTAACAATGATGGCTACGCGAACGCCTATGAACTCGAAAGCGGCAATCTGCGCACCCTTGACCTTATGAGCGATGAGTACACGGTTCTCAACTGGATTGCGCTTCTTCTGAAGAACCGACAGTTCGCTCTGAAAAACCCCATTGCGGAAGATGCTCGGGATTATTTAATTGAGCGGTTTGCTCCTTCTGTCGATGAGTATGACCTGGTAAGGGGTTATCGAGCTGACGACTCCTATTTCTCTTATGCACAGTCGTTCGTGGAAAACGGGTTGCCGCTCGGGTTGCTCAACCGGGCGCTCAAGCTCGGCAACCTGGGGGAGCAGGTGGTGCTGGTATCTGAGAAAGCCTTTGCGCAACTTGCCTTTATCGACGCAGAACCCGTATCTGCTGCCGAATACTATCCTCGCTTCCTCGGTCGAGACATCCGGGCGAGGGATGCGTATCGAAAGGACATTCGCCGAGCAAAAACCTATCGTGACGATTTGTTCGTCATGGAGATACTACGCGAGGAGGTGGGCAACGATGATCCGTGCGTACGACGAATCCTATCTGCCTGATGCCCAAACGGCGCTTGCGGACTATTTCGATTATGTCATTAACGCTTGCGGTATTGCTCCCAATTTGGCAGCGTCGCTCTTTACGCAGTCGGAATGGGGCAGGCAGTTCGAATTCGGCAACCCCTCGGTCGTCGCGGGCATGTCTGGTGTTGAGCTGGCTCAGGCAGTGCTGGCGGATTCCTTTCTAATAGTGGATTATCCGTCGCCTTTGCATGCAGAAGGGCGTTCTCCTGAATTCTGGGTTGGGTGGGCTCTGGCTGCTTTTCAATGGCGCTACGCTTGTGCTCTTAAGGACGTGCTTCGAAGGATACCGCTGTCTGAAATGCTTGGGTGGTATCCGCTCTATCACGAGATGGACCAGAGCCACTTCGACGATGCTCTTCGCGAGCTGCTGGAAGAGCGTCGAGGCGATACAAACCTTAAGCGTATTCGCGAGGCTCGCGGTTTGTCCCAGCGCGGATTGGCCGAGCGGGCCCAGGTGGGCCTGCGCTCTATTCAAATGTACGAGCAACG
>CAZLOX010000323.1:0-1474 GCA_964561265.1 uncultured Lachnospiraceae bacterium | reverse complement strand
TCATCAACACCGCTTGTGAAATGATCCAGTGAGGGCAGGCCGTTGATGAGCTTCGAGCGAATACGGGAGCGGGCAATCGCAAATTGCAGCTTGTCAAGCTGTTCAAATTCATGGATCACTGTCTCCTGCGTTTTTCTGCGGAAGTTAGCTACAACAGGATATTCCGGCAAAACGCTGTCCAGCCAAAGTCGGAAGAAACGCTTTTGAAATATGGGTACAATGGATGCTGCATCAATATGTAGTGTCTCGACCTGGTGGATATATTCTTCCAGCCCCAGGTCATAACATTGACTGCGAATGGTGCGGAAGTCAATCCATTCTTCCAGTGCTGCCAGATTATTCATGCACTCAGTCAACCGGTCTGTTAATACAGGCATCGGCATATTTCGCCATTCATCAGGCGACTGGAAAAGATCCAAAAACCATTCAAAATCTGGTGCAATGTTAGCAAGGCTCTGTCTAATCTGGTCACTGTAAGATTTACAGAGCTCAATTTTTTCATCGGAAGTACAGACATAACGCAGGAAGGTTTCTCCATACCCATCGCGTCTATCTACGGCGTTATAAAAAGCAATAGCCCAGTCCAACGCTTTCCGAACCCCATCCCAATCGGTTTCCAAGCCAGAGTAGAGTGATTCGTAATGTTGATGGAGAGCAGACGCCTGAGCCTCGTTTTGGGCAACAGAAAACCGCAGGCTGTTGAGATTTTCCAGGCAGGTCTGCATAAGGCCATAAGCATCAAGAAATCTTTTCAGTTCATCAAAGTCTGTATTTTCCGCCTGATACAATTCGCCAAACATGGCAATCAGTGAACCGGTATTTTCGTCCATCCATTTTTTGAATTCAGCCATGCGACGGAGTTGTCCCAGAAGCTCAAATATTTCATCATCGGACAGTTTCTTTCCACGTTCACGGGAAAGGCTTTGGACGAGCTTCTTATCTGCCCGATATTGTGACTTAAGAAATTTGAACGCAGAAGTGTAATCTGCCTTGAAACGCAGATACATAGCGTCAAAGTCAATAGAGAAAATCTCGACCTCATATGCCTGCGCGATTTCCTGGCGGATTGCATTGTAAGCTCCAATTTGTTCTGTGGCAGAATCATAGAGGGATGTTACCACTGACTGGTTAGCCAGCCCCGACCATATTGCATAGCTTGGCCGGGCAGACATAATACAAGAATGAATAGCTTCAATATGGGAATCAATATCGGCGGTGGTAGCAAGGCTGTTGAAACTTGTAAAATCAGCCGTACTGTCATTCTGCAAAATATCTTGATGCAGCGCTAAAATGCTTTCACGCTGTGCTAAAAAGGCCGCTTGGGCTTTCTCGCCCTCCTGAATTTCAGTAAGCAACTGGGCAATTTCCCTATCACCCGTCAACCAGGATAAGGGAACTTTAGGAGATCGCCCAGCTAACTCAAGAATTATAGCTGCCTGCGTCAGATTGGAATATGAAAGTTCAGCAGAAATCG
>CAZLOX010000322.1:0-1495 GCA_964561265.1 uncultured Lachnospiraceae bacterium | reverse complement strand
TGAGCAGGGATATCTGTACCCCCACGAGTTCCCCGGCCACTGGGTAAAGCAGCAGTACCTGCCTGATGAGCTTGTGGGCGCGTCCTACTATCAGTACGGCGACAACAAGACTGAGCAGGCCGCGAAAGCCTACTGGGATAAGATCAAGGGGGGACAGCAATGAGCGACCAGCCGGAAAAATGGCGGGATACTGTTGACCCGTTCACCCTGCCGCTGTCAAGGTTCCGTCTGAACGAAGTGCTGGGATACCCCCATGCGGGCAACGACGTCTTCTATGCCGCCGGAATATATGAGGACCGGCCCTGCACCGCCTTTCTCAAGGTAGAGCGGCAGGCGGGCGCGGACCTCAAAAACGAAGCGGCGGTCCTCCAGGCGCTCCCCTATCCATATAAGCCGCGCCTGCTGGAATACATTCCGGGCCCGCCCGCCTGTCTGGCGACGGAGGAATGCGCGGGCGACCGTCTCTCCGTCATTGTGAACAACGCAGGCCAGAACGAGGCGCTGGACTATATGGCGCCCTACGGCGCGGCATTGGCGCAGCTGCACAGCCTGACGCTCCCCTGGACTGACGTAAAGCACCGCCGCTTCTTCGACCTACCCCAGCCGGACTACCTGGCAAAGCACCAACTGGAAAAGTACGCAGCATTCCTGTCCAACCATCCGCCCGAAGGAGAAAGCCGCTGCTTTGTCCACGGGGATTTCCACTACGCCAACATTCTCTGGAAGGATGGCCGCATTTCCGCCGTTCTGGATTACGAGCTCTCAGGCTATGGCGTCCGGGAATTCGATCTGGCCTGGGCGGTGGTCCTGCGGCCGGGCCAGCAATTTCTGAAAACGCCGGAGGAGCTGGAGCGGTTTCTGGAGGGCTACAGAACACTCCAGACCTTTTCCCGCCCAGCTTTCCGCTATTACTATATTCTAGCCGCCCTGTGGTTCTACGGCATGGGCGACGAAGCCTACCGGCAGGACCTGCGGCGGATTCTGGACGGATTGGCAGTCTAATAGCTCCAGTCCCGCACAACTCCGTCGGTGATAAAATACCGCAGTTTCCCCGGCTCTGGGGCGGGACCCAGATTCTGGATGATCTGGAGCTTGATCTTCCGGCAGTCAGGCCGGATGGACTTGATATAGACGGACACCGTGTCCCCCAGCTCCACGTCCCCCCGGCAGTCAGCCAGTCCGGACAGGTTGGGGGCCAGCTCGATAAAGATGCCGTAATCCCGGATGCCCCGCACTACGCCGGGCACGGCGTCCCCCGGCGAGAAGGCCGCGGCGTTCTCCATCCATGTCCCCAGCAGTTCTTTGTGGGACAGATAAAACCGGCAGGCGGTGGGATCGACATCCGTGACCATAACCAGGATGTCCTGCCCCACCCGGAGCCGCGCGGAAGGATGGGGGATACGGGAAACCGAGATATTTTCCAGCGGCACCAGGGACGTGACCCCGCACCCCAGGTCCACAAACGCGCCGAACTTCTCCAGATGGGTTACCCTGG
>CAZLOX010000321.1:0-1502 GCA_964561265.1 uncultured Lachnospiraceae bacterium | reverse complement strand
CAAACGGACAGTATAAATGAACCCAAATATAGCAATAATAAATACCGGAGGCGAAATTTATGAGAAGTTTAAAAGAACGAGAAAATGCTTTAAATATGTATTTTAAAGATAGAAAAAGCTACGGTGAGATTGCAAAGAAATTGGGTATTCCGCGTGATACAGTAAAATCCTGGTGTCAACGATACAGAAAAAAATTAGGACTTCCAAAACGGGACAATAATAATCTGCTCAAAGAAGGCGTCTGTAAAGAGGCTATTCATAGCAGAGCACCTAAAGCAGATTTTACAGAAGACAGAATTGCCCGGCTTGAAATGGAAGTGGAGTTACTTCGAAATTTTCTTATACTGACCGAAAGAGGGTGAAAATATCACAGATTTATGCAGTTATTAACCGATTTACCGATAAATATTCTATTACGATAATGTGTGATTTTTATCATGTTTCCCGCAGCGGATATTATGACTGGCTGAAACGTGATCAGGATATTTCAAAAGATGCAGAACTTATCAGCATGATTGCTGAATGCCATGAAAAACATAAAAAGCGTTATGGTTACAGACGAATTGTAAAATGGCTGAAGCGTGAAAAAGGATTAACAGTTAATCATAAAAAGGTATGGCGTATTACAAGCAGTAATAATATGCTTTCCGTAATAAGACGCAAAAAAACTTTTCATTATAAGCCGAACGGCAATCTTATTTATGAAAATGTAATGAATCGTAATTTCTACGCTGACCGGCCAAATGAAAAATGGGTTACTGATATTTCATATATTATTGTTCCTGAAGGAACATTGTATTTATCGGCAATTCGTGATTTATGCGGAAACTTTATTGTAGCATATAAAACAGCTAAACGTCAGGATTATTCCCTTGTAAGGAACACAATAAACGCTGCCGTATCCGCTGAAAATCCAAAAGAAAATCTTATTCTGCACAGCGATGGCGGCGGTCAGTATCGGTCGTGGGACTATCATTATCAGGTTGCTGAAAATGGCTTAATTCCATCAATGTCAAAACCGGGAACACCCGGAGACAATGCTATGGCGGAGAACTTTTTCAGTATTTTTAAAACAGAGTGTATTTATCTTGAGAAACCAAAAACAATTGCTGAAGCAGAAAAGCTTACTGATGAATTTGTTCAATATTACAATTATGAGCGTATTCAAGGAAATGGCATGACGCCTTTTGAGCAAAGAGAAGCTGCCGCAATGTGATCGGGAGCTCTGCTCCCGAACCCTCGAGGTTTATCGCTTTTGTTTTCCAAAGTGATAAAAATGGAAAAGCGACAACTTCCGCTGCCGCTCATCACTTTGTAAAAACTTGCAAGCCGCTCAGGTCGCTCCTCAGCGTTGCCCTATCCTGCTTTGCAAGTAAAAGTAATATTATTATTCGCATATTTATGCGATTTATTCATGTAGGTTCAATTTCACTGTCTGTTTATGGGGGTCAGTTTGCTTACATGGGTGCAATTTCATTGTCCGTTGTACGGGGGTCAGTACC
>CAZLOX010000320.1:0-1533 GCA_964561265.1 uncultured Lachnospiraceae bacterium | reverse complement strand
AATCGAAAGATTTCGGAGCTTTCTTATTACTTTTTTAATGGATTGAAGGAGAGCTCTTTTTGCCTGCCTACTATTTGGCTACTGTTACGCTTTTTTTGCCGTTTGACCGCTTTTTTTCGCTGGGATTTTAGGGTTCCGATTTTTTTCGCAACAGCGTTTCCAGCGCATCTGCGGCCTTCCGGTCACTCTCTTGGAGCGCGTGTGCGTATATGTTCATGGTGGTGGATGTCTGCGCGTGGCCCATTCGCTGGGATACCGTGCGGACATCCTGTTGGCTGGCGATCAGAAGCGTGGCGGATGTATGGCGCAGCCCGTGAAAGGGAATATGCGGGAGCTGCTGGTCGAGCGGTGTATCCTTATTGTACCGTGTAATGGTGTCCTGAAGCGCTTGATATGGCGTGCTGTAGTTCATCATTTTCCCGTTTTCCTGGGTAAAGAGCCAATTGCCGCCCTGCCAGTAGTCCCCAACCTGTGATTGGAATTCCAGCTGCGCCTGTTGCAGCTGGGCAAGGCGTTCGGTAAGGAAATGCGGGATAGATACGGTCCGGTTCGATGTCTTGGTCTTGGGTGCCTTGCAGACCTGTTTCCCTTTTACAATCGTTACGGACTTCGATACTTGGATCATGTCGCAGGGGAATTGAATGTCGTCCCAGGTTAAAGCAAGGAGTTCTCCTTTGCGGAGACCGGTGTAGATCGCGAGGTAGAACAGCAGCTTGATTTGTTCCGGGATAACCTTTGTTATCTCGTAATCCCCTACAGTATAGGGAAGGCCGGTGTCATCGATTCGCTGATGTCCTCCGATTTTGATGGTATAGGGCTTTTCGATGTAGTCCAGAAAGACAGCCGTCTGCTCAGGGGTGAAGAATTTCAGTTTATCGGCGGTATTCTCGGCTTGCAGCCGGACCTTGTCGCAGGGATTGCTGTCAATGATCTCCCATTCGGCTGCGGTCCGCAGAATAGAAGAAAGGACGTTGCGGGTCTTGGTGATCGTGCCCTTGCTGTAGCCTCCGGACTTGCCGTCTTTTCTTGCCCCATCTTTGGTAAGCGAGGCAAAGAATCCATTTACGACATGGGGTTTCAAATCGGAGAGTTTCAGATGTCCGAGAGCCGGTAAAATCTTATCCGTAAGCTCTTCGGTGTACTTGGCCACCGTACCCGGCTGTAAGTTTACTTTTGCGTATTCTTCCAGCCAGCGGTCCGTGAAATCCTTGAGCGTGATTTTACGGCCATCCATAGCAAATCCGTTTTTGACACGGCTTTCAAACTGCTGAGCGAATGCCTGTACGGCCTTCTCGCGCTTTTTCGGCGTGAGGGACGGATCTGGTGTAAATGTAGTGGTTTCCAGCAGTTTCTTGCCGTGGATATCATAACCACAGGAAACCGTTATCTGATAGCTGCCGCTGCTGCGTTTTTTAATGCTTGCCATAGGGGACCTCCTTCGTTTATAATAGATGCTGCCAGGCAGGATACCCCCGCCTAGCAGCGAATCGATTAGCCTACAGGTACGACAGGAGCACACGGGAGTGCGCCCGT
>CAZLOX010000319.1:0-1536 GCA_964561265.1 uncultured Lachnospiraceae bacterium | reverse complement strand
GTACATTAAGCTAGGGTAGGCTGCGTATGTTAAACAGCACTACTTTTTACGTGACAACAACTGTAAACGGCTCATCCGGAAGTGTCAGCTCCGAAGCATCCACACCGAGCTTTGTGAGTTTCGAAACGGCAGCATTGAACTGACGTTCTCTCTCGCGCGTTTCGTAGTAGTTGTCGCCACGTTCTTCGTAGGCCTCGCCGGTAGACAGCATCGTATAGATAACTTTCAGCATGCTGTGCGCAATGGCCATAATGGCTTTTTTGTAGCCTTTGCGAACGAGCAGCCGCTTATGGCGGGCCGCGAAGAATGTGTTTTTGGCGCGCACTGCCGAATTCGCACATACCACCAGAAGGCGTTTCAGCAGTGCGTGGCCTTTTGTTGTTTTCCCGGATTTCCGTTTGCCGGCACTTTCGTTATTTCCCGGCGCCACCCCTGCCCATGAACAAAGATGATCGGCTGAAGGAAATACCGACATATCATCGCCAAGGATACCGACGATTATATATGCACTTTCCAGCCCTATGCCGGGTATCTGCGTGAGCATGCGGGCGCCCGCTTTTTCGTGCTCCGTATACAGAGTCGTTACGTACTCCCAGGTTTCGGCAATCGTTTTGTCGTAGAAATCAATGAGCTCCTGGCACTTTTCAAATTCGAACCGGACTTCCGGCGCAATGATGCCGTTCAGTGCCTCGCTGAGTTCCTCCGGAGAAGCATGAAGACGTCTCGAAATCTTTTTCTTTGCCCGCATGTCCCGGATGTCATCTGCAGACGGAGCACCGTTCTGCAGCGTCCATTTCAGAAGATACTGCGCGCTTTTGCCCCGTATATCTGAAACTACGGAGGAAAGCTTCAGATTAGCCGTTTCCATGATCTTCTGCTTCCGGTTGATCAGTCTCGTCCGATCCCGTTTGCAGCAGTCCAGATCCGTCAGCAGAGCCCGTATCCGCCGCAGCCGCGCTGGCGGCACATAGCTTGCCGGTACATGTCCTTCCTGTGTGAGCTCTGCCAGCCATTGCGCATCTTTTGTATCCGTCTTCCGCCCCGGGATGGCTTTGACGAACTGCGCGTTGGCGAGCCGGACAGGTATCTCTTCCTCCTCAAATACATTCCATACAGGAATCCAGTAAGATCCTGTACTTTCCATTGTTGTCAGAACGCATCCGTTCTGCCTGATCCAGGAAGCAAGTTCGTGTATCTGAGTGGTGGTGGTCCCAAACGTCCGAACTTCCTCCTCGTCGCCTCTTCGTACGCATGCTGCCAGAAGATCTTTGTGAACGTCTATACCGCAGCATGGATCATATTTTGCTCCCATGAGCCTGCACCTTTCTCATACTGAATAATGTAACGGCAAGCCTCTTATTATGGGATCACTCTCCCATGCGTATTTACATCCGTGAGGATGTCTACAATCTGCGGTGCAACGCAAGAGGCCTGGTTCAAACTCTGGAACGGGCTTGGTGTCCCACTGACGGATCGAACTCGCGCCGTTATACGCAGTATAGGGAAATCCGGGATTCATGCACAGCGGCGTTCATC
>CAZLOX010000318.1:0-1540 GCA_964561265.1 uncultured Lachnospiraceae bacterium | reverse complement strand
CGGAGATTTTCGCCCTCCATGTACGAATGGGCGCAGGTATTGCAGTTCTTTTCGTCCTCTCGCAAACTCACTCCTCCTTTTTGTTCTTCCGTGCTGTATCCGCGTCAAAAAACGGGGCCACCACAAAAGTTCCATCCCTGTAGCAAAAAGAGACCGGTTTTAACCCATCGTCAATTTCCACTACGCTGTGCGGCTCCAGGGAAACGTCAAGAAGTTCTCGATAAGAGCTCTGTTCCAAACGTTTCCAAAACTCCCAGGGAGCCAACTCCGTGGTCAGGCTTTGCTCAAGCGCGTAGTGGGAACCGTCCGGGGAAAGATTCCGGCCAAGGTCCTGCTCCAACAATCTGTGCAGATACCAACTGCCGGCACTTTTAAACACATATATCCGCAATTCACAGGGACTCTTCCGTTTCGGGCACCAGCTTGGCACATAGATTTTGGGATCTCCGCGCTTGAAACGCCGGGCCTTCTTGCCGCCGGTGCAGAACCGCTCACCCAGGTGCATCATGACACCCATGGCACGTTTGGGGATGGAATCACTGTAATAGAGATTGTGAGGGCACTCGGCGCAGGTCGGTTTTCTCGGTCCGTCACGCATCTACGCCGCCTCCTTCACTTCTTCATTTCTGCAAAGGTCGATGACCCTTTGGCACTGATCCATCTCGAAGCCGCCAATATGGGCGGCCTTTCCGGGCAGGTCCATTTTTACCGCCAGCCATTTGTAGGCGGCAGTTCTGCTCATGCCGCGCTGCTTCCACAGACCGTCAAACGCCTGATGGGCCTCGATCCGCTTCAGCCGCAGCACCTCATTGGCAACATTGCCGAGGGGACGGTTCGTCCCCTTATGGCAGCCCACCCGGGCGTTGCAGTTCTGGCACTGGTAGATATTCTCGTTCTTCATTCCCAAACGGTCCGAGGAAACACGGTAGACCGTTTCGGCGGGAACCAGGCGAATAACACCGCCGCAGTAACGGCAGATCGTCGGAATCTTCAAAAACATCCCTCCTTACGCCGCCCGTTTCCCGGACGGCTTTTTCGACTTTTTGGCAGTGGCCGCTACAAGTCTCGTAGCGGTTTGCAGGTAGTAGGCGTTCTCCGTCTCCAGCGTCAGCATCCCGCCTTGAGCAATCCCCAGCTTTACTGTACCGGAAAGCGATTTCAGGCAGGCCCGGAGCAAACTGGAGATATAGCAATGCTCTCCCTGGGGCATTCCCGTCAGAGGAATCACGTCTACGGAGATCGAGGTGTTACCCTGCTCTGCCCTGCATCGGAACGTGAGCCGCTGGCCCTCAAACAGCAGACAGATCTTCCCGTCCAAGTCTACGCAGCTGGCGGTCTCCACCATGGAGCGCAGCTCTGTCACGTCGGTAAGGACTGTAAACTGGTTCTGTACGCTGTGGATCAGGCTGTCGGTGTCGATGTAGTCCTCTTCCAGCAGCCGGGCGCTGTAGGCGAAGTTCTCTTTCAGGAACACGATGAACTTTCCTGTGGAGCCCACGCGCAGTTCGTCTTTATCGCCGCACATCCGGGCCAGCTTTTC
>CAZLOX010000317.1:0-1579 GCA_964561265.1 uncultured Lachnospiraceae bacterium | reverse complement strand
AATAATTAAACCTAAGGAGATTATACCACAATGGGCAGACATATTCAACTACTAATTTCAGAAGAATTTGCAGAAAGAACAATTCCAGCAGACGACAGCGTTCGTCTGCTGGATAAAATTGTTGATGAAATGGATTTAAACAAGCTGTATCATACTTATTCACATATTGGACGAAAATGCAGAACAAGTCCGCGTACACTCCTGAAAATACTGTTGTATGCTAATATGGAAAAAATATATTCATCCAGAGCGATAGAAAGCGCGTGCAAAAGAGACATTAATTTCATTTGGCTTTTAAATGGTGAAGACAGTCCGAATTATCACGAAATAGCACGATTCAGAAGCAAAAGATTAAGCGAATGCAGTGAGGATTTGTTTTATCAGCTTGTGAAAATGTTATCCGAAGCAGGTGAAATAAAATTTGAACATCCTTTTGTAGATGGAACAAAAATTGAGGCAAATGCAAACAAATACAGTTTTGTGTGGAAAAAAAGCACTAACAAATATGAAACACGTTTACTTGATAAATTAAATAAACTGATGCCTGAATTATGCATGAAATATACGTTATGCTGTGATGATGCCGAAACTCTTCTTGAAATGTTGAAATCAAAAAAACAGACACCGTTTGTACATGGAAGAGGCAAGCGAAAAAGTGAGCTTCAAAGGGATATTGAACAGCTTGCAGAACTTGTTTTGCGCAAAAAGAAGTACGAAGCTTACCAATCAACTTTTAAAGGAAGAAACAGCTTTTCAAAAACAGATCCGGATGCAACATTTATGCATCTTAAAGAAGATCATATGAGAAATGCGCAGCTCAAGCCTGCATACAATATACAATTGGCAGTAGAAGGAGAATACATTACAGGCATTGATATATCAAGTGAAAGAAGTGATCAATTAACGCTGATACCGCTGCTTAATAAAATGGAAGAAAAGCTCGGAAAAGAATATGAAGATGTAACGGCAGATGCAGGATATGAAAGCGAAGAGAATTATACATATTTTGAAAAGAAGGAACAAACCTGCTACATAAAACCCCAAAATTATGAACGTTCAAAAACCCGAAAATTTAAGAATAATATGTCGCTCAGAGAAAATATGATTTATGACGCTGAGAATGATGAATATACCTGTCAAAATGGAAAAAAGCTCAAAGCAACATATATTGGTAAAAGGAAAAGCAAAACTGGATTTGAGAGCGAAATAACATACTATGAATGTGAAAGCTGCAGTGAATGTCCATACAAAAAAAGCTGCACTCGAAGCAAATATAACCGTAAAATGCAGGTATCAAAGAAATTCATAGAACAACGTGAAAAATCGAGACAGAATATTACATCGCCAATGGGAATACTGCTTCGTACGAATAGAAGTATACAGGTGGAGGGTGCATTTGGGGTTATAAAAGAAGATTACAAATTCAGACAATTTTTGCTTCGTGGGAACAAGAAAGTAAGGACAGAGATTGTGCTTATTGCAATGGCGTATAATATCAACAAATTACACCATAAAATTCAAGATAATCGAACCGGAACACAACTTCACGGTAAACTTTAAACTTAACTAAAAGCAAAAT
>CAZLOX010000316.1:0-1606 GCA_964561265.1 uncultured Lachnospiraceae bacterium | reverse complement strand
TGAGCGAAGCGAAGGATCTATGTCAAGCCCGGAGCCAGCGGAGGCGCCGCGCATTCTTGCGCAAGCCTACGCCGGGGGTGGCTCCGGCTTGCCCGGCCCGATGGGCCGGAACTTTGTGCCAAATTCCGGCTTGCGGGTGCAATTAATTATGAATTGTGCATTGGTTGCCGTTCCGTCGCTCCACTCCCTTACTTAATTACGCTTACGGCGGACGACAAAAAATCCCGCACGAGACCGTGCGGGATAGGATAATCGAGGTAGGGTAGGGCCCCGGGCTTATTTGCCGACTTTCACTTGCAGCGGCGCCGTCGCTGCGGCGTTGACTTTCTCGATTTCGGCTTTCCAGCCCTCCATGTCGGCCACGCCGTTCTCGCCGCCCTTGCTCCAGCCCGTCCCGGCGTAGTAGACGCTGCGCTGGCCCGGTTTCACGAGTTCGACGGCTACGGCATGCTTCAGCGTATCCGCAAGCATCGCGGCGCCCGGCTGCACGATGCCTAAGTAGATGTCGCCGTCTTCTTCGGGCTGCTTCGAGTCCGAAGCCGCTTCGCACAGCCCCATCCAGCCGTCGCCCGTGGTTATGTGCTTCACGTCGTGGCGCACGAATCCCGAGGCTATGGGCAGCTCCTCGAAATCACCCTCGTAGATGTTCTCTATGCGGTTGAAATGACTTCCGGCATCGAGCGAAATCACTTTCACGAGCGATACTTTGCGGCCTGCCACCTCGAAAGGCGCGTACTCGAAACGTACGGTCGTGCGAATAGGGCCGTTGTCGAGCGTTCGCTGCGTGGCGTAGTTGCGGCTCAGCCACAGCCGACCGTCGGTTAGCGGCGCCGAGGCTCCGGCTCCCAGCGTGCGGCCTACCTTGTAGCAATCCATGCCGTCGCCGTAGTCGTGGTGGTAGTTGCCGCGCTTGTAGCGCAGGTCGATGAGCATTTCGCCAGGCGCCGTCTCCAAGGCCGGACCGTAGGCGCGGAACGCTACACGGTCGTTCTCCCAGGCGTAGTCGTCCAAGCGCTCCGGAACGTAGCGGCCGTAGGCTTTCGAGGGGTAGTCGGCGCGTACGCCCGTCCGCACGGTGAAGCGGCTCGTCTCACCGGCCGGAGCGTCGACCTGGAAGATCAGGGCTTGCGGCTCCTCCTCTCCGGCGTAGATCACCTGCGAGGGAATTTCGTTACCCGCAGCATCGGCCACCACCACATTTTCGGGCGTCACGCCGCAAAGGGGGGCGACCTCGGCCCAGGATATGGTCACGGTTTCGGCGGTGCGCTCCGTTTGCGTGGGGTTCGTCACTTCTACACGGAGCTGTTGCGTGCAGGAGGCCAGCAGCAGCGCCGCCAGCCCGGCAATCGTTCGGTTCATCATACTTGAATTTTATTGGTTATTCGTATTTGTTTATTTGTCGTCCTGAGCGGCAGCGAAGGATCTATGTCAAGTCCGGAGCCAGCGAAGGCGACGCGCATTTTTGCGCAAGCCTACGCCGGGGGTGGCTCCGGCTTGCCCGGCTTCGCCGGAACTTTGACGCAAAAATTCAGTCGCCAGACTGTACGGGCCGAAGCCTCCGCCGCGCGGAGGCCCGCAACTTGCGTCGCGGCCCACCGCAGGCTTC
>CAZLOX010000315.1:0-1628 GCA_964561265.1 uncultured Lachnospiraceae bacterium | reverse complement strand
TGATGATTTGAGAATTTTAGATAACGCTCAGGACAAGAAACTGGATGATGTTTTGATATTATTAGAAAGGGACGAGGCGTTTCAATTATTGGGATATCTGGAACAGTTATTGGACAATTCTGAACATTGCGCGGCAGACCATGTTCATTTGAATAATGCGGATTATTCCAAGGAGATAACTGTTGCACTGTATAAAAAAGACTGTCTGGACGGCTTTGATGCGAGGACAAGAAAACTGATAACATCAGATGAGTAAATCAGAACCTGCTCCGGTTCCCGAAAAGAAAAAATACAATAAGGATGAATAATTATGAAACATATAGTAATGTGGAAAATCAAAGACGAAAATAAGGAAGAAAATGCAAAAAAGATCAAACAGCTGCTTGAGGCGCTCAAAGGTAAAATAGACGGCATTATATCAATGGAGGTCGGAATAAATACCGGAAAGGCCGACACAAGCTATGATGTTGTATTGGTAAGCGAGTTTGAATCGCAGAAGGCGCTTGACGATTATCAGGTTAATCCGATTCATCTGGAAGCGGCGGGATTTGTACGTTCAGTCGCCGTAAAGCGCGCGGTTGTGGATTACGAGTAATTAGGAGATTTTATGGCAAAGCATATATCAGAGGAAGAAATAAACCGCCAGAAAGATTTTTTATACAAAATAAAACAGCTCAATACCCAGAAAGCAAATGATACGGGTGCTATGCCGGTCGCCGTTACAAAAACTTACGGCTGTCAGCAGAATGAAAACGATACCGAGCGTATTGAGGGTATGCTTAAAGAGGCGGGATATATTATCGGCGGTGATGAAAAAAATGCCGACTTAGTTATTTACAATACCTGCGCTGTCCGTGAAAATGCGGAAATGAAGGTTTTCGGACGCATAGGAATATTGAAACATATAAAGGAAAACGAAAGACCGGATATGCTTATAGGTTTGTGCGGATGTATGGTTCAGCAGGAGCATATTGCCGGGAAAATAAAACAGTCGCACAGGCATATAGATATGGTTTTCGGCACGCACGCGCTCTATCGTCTGCCGGAAATATTATATAACGCAATGACGCAGAATAAACGCGTTGTTGATATTGAAAATGAAGACGGCGCTATTGCGGAGAATATGCCGATAAACAGAAAAAACGACAGCAAAGCCGGAGTATCTGTTATGTATGGCTGCAACAATTTCTGTTCATACTGTATAGTGCCGTATGTCCGCGGACGCGAACGCAGCCGGAGTCCGCAGGATATTATAAATGAGATAGAATCGCTTGTAAAAAACGGAGTCAGCGAAGTTACCCTTTTGGGGCAGAATGTCAATTCATACGGTAAGGATCTTGACGTGGATATTGATTTTTCCGACTTGCTGAAAAAAGTAAACGCCGTAGACGGAATTGAGCGTATAAGATTTATGACATCGCACCCCAAAGATTTCAGCGATAAACTCATTGAAACGATGAAATCATGCTCTAAGGTATGCCGTCAGCTGCATCTTCCGTTTCAGGCGGGCAGCGACCGCATATTGAAAGATATGAACAGGCATTATACGAAAGAGGAATATCTTGAAAAGATACGCCGCGTAAAAGAGGCAATTCCCGATATTCTTCTTACAACCGACGTTATAGTCG
>CAZLOX010000314.1:758-1638 GCA_964561265.1 uncultured Lachnospiraceae bacterium | reverse complement strand
AGAACCTGTGTTCACAACCTTTTCAATAAGGTATGAATATGAGATAGCATAACCATACTTTCTGCTGAAGCAGTAGTTATCTCATAGTCTTTGCTTAACCGCCGTGAGCCGTTCAACCATGCAAAAGTTCGTTCCACAATCCATCTTTTTGGAAGCACATGCCATGATGCTTCTTTTTTCCTTTCCACTATATCAACTGGCAAACCATTCCATTCCTCAACTTCTGCAACGAAAGTGCCCCGATATCCTGAATCGCCACATAAACGCTTCACAGAAGGATATAAGGTAGCTGCATATTGCACAGGAAATATGCCGCTTGCGGTATCATGGAGATTTGCCGCATGGACTGTCACCCCAAGCAGATGGCCATGTGTATCAACCACAATATGGCGTTTTCGACCTTTAATTTTTTTTCCCGCCATCAATTCCACGCTCATAGCTGGCACTAGTGGTCTTGACGCTTTGGGAATCGATAATCGCATAAGATGGCTCTGGATTTTGACCTTCATTTACCCTGGATATTTCCACAAGCCTGTTCAAAATCCTGTCCCACAAGCCAGACAATCTTGCTCTGCGGTAAAAGGAGTGGACAGTGAAATGTGGAGGAAAATCATGTGGCAGCAGCCTCCATTGGCATCCTGTTTTAACCAGGTAAAGCACCGTGTTTATCAGTTCCCTTTTTGACCATTTATATACCCGCAAACCTTTGAGCAAGGGTTGGATGGCTTCCCATTGAGAATCTGTTAAATCAGTAGGATAGGCGTGTCTTGGTTGTTGCATATCCTAAAAGTAAGCATTTTCTATAATTTGTGAACACAGGTTCTAATAAAGATAACCCTGCTCTCCCATCTTTTCTATCCAACAGAGCTATCTCTCTCCC
>CAZLOX010000314.1:0-748 GCA_964561265.1 uncultured Lachnospiraceae bacterium | reverse complement strand
TGAGAGATGATGGTGATGGAAATAAATATGTACTATCTGATGGTGGAAATGGTACAAGGGTAAAGACTTACCTTGTTGATATTATGGAAAAAGGCGTAGTTGTAGATGATGTCTGGAATATGGATAAAATAAATAATTCTGCAAAAGAATCATTAAATTACCCTACTCAAAAACCTGAAATACTGCTTGAGCGCATTATTAAGGCATCGTCTAACGAAGGCGATCTCATAGCCGACTTTTTTTGCGGCTCTGGCACTCTCCCCGCAGTAGCCGAAAAACTGGGGCGTAAATGGATTGCAACGGATCTTGGCAAGTTCGCCATTCACACCACCAGAAAGCGACTGCTTGGAGTGCAACGGGAGCTGAAGAAAGAAGGCAAGCCTTACCGCGCTTTTGAAGTCCTAAATCTCGGCAAGTATGAGCGTCAGCATTATGTTGGCGTCAACGAGAATCTGCGCGAGGAGGAAAAACGGCTCCAACAGGAGGAAAAGGAAGCGGCTTTTCTGGAACTGATACTGAAAGCATACAAAGCGGAAAAAGCGGACGGCTTTGAAAGCTTTCAGGGCAAAAAGCAGGGCCGCATGGTGGTTGTGGGCCCTGTCAATGTGCCGGTAAGCCGCCGCTTTGTGGAAGAAATTATCCTGGAATGCCGCAAACGCCATATCAGCAAGGTCGATTTGCTGGGATTTGAATTTGAAATGGGCCTTTTTCCGGACTACCTGGACGAGGCCAGAAGAAAAGGCGTGGA
>CAZLOX010000313.1:0-1639 GCA_964561265.1 uncultured Lachnospiraceae bacterium | reverse complement strand
ATAAAGGCATTTGGATGCTTTTTAAGAATATATCTTACGTTTGCCTGCATAGGAGATACTGTTGTTGAGATATTCTCAACAAGCTGAGGATAGTGTTTTCTTATAAGATTGACAAAAGCGGGACAGCATGACGTTGTCATTTTTTTGCCTTCCTGTTTATGTTCGATAAGCTCCTTTGCTTCGTGCATAGAAACAAGGTCACCGCCGAGAGCCACTTCATAAACGTAATCAAATCCCAGTTTTTTAAGCGCTGTTTTAACTTTTCCGACAGTCGCTTCGGGGCCGAACTGTCCCTCAACTGCCGGAGCCGGTATAGCAACAGTTATCCGATCGGGATCTTTCAGAGCGTCTACTACTTGAGTTATGTAGGAAATATCAGAAATCGCGCCGAACGGACACGCGCTTACGCAGTGACCGCAGGCAATGCACTTGTTATTGTCTATATTTGCGAGTTTATTGTCTCCGATAATTATCGCGTTTACTTCACAGCTTCTTTTGCATGGACGGATAAGGTCTGCAATTGCGTGATACGGGCATGCCTCGGCGCATTTTCCGCATTCACGGCATTTTGTCTGGTCTATGTAAGCGCCGCGCGGTGTTATGCTTATAGCATCAAATGCGCAGGCATTCTGGCAGGCTTTCTGCATACAGTTCTGACAGTTTTCCGTAACCTGAAAGCGGTTAATAGGACAGCCTTCACAGGCGGCAGGAATAACCTGAATAACATGCTCATTCATTTTAATATGTTCGTAATTATCACGCGGAATAGGCATCATGCCAAGCGCAAGCCTTGTTCTCTGACGGATAATTTCACGTTCCTTGTATACACAGCAGCGGAATTTAGGAGTTATTCCCGGAATTATATCAAACGGAATAGCCTCGAAATGTTCAAGATCCATTCTGCCGTTTTCATATTGATTGGCGGCAACGGCTTTCAGCACTTCATGCTTAAGCTCAGAACGTATATCGTGTCTTTTCATAAATATTCTCCTTTAAAAGTTTTATATTGATAAATATTTGTCTTTCACCATTATATCATATTTAAAATACTTTTTAAAGTCTTTTTTTATGCTTTTCTTAAAAATTATATTCAGGGAGTTTTTTGTAAAAATCTCTTGTATTTTCATCTGTCATATGATATAATACAGAACATGAGGCAGAATTGAAAACGATAAGTTTCAGATAAATTCCGATATATCGGACGGTTAGCCGCCATTACATACAAACCTGAGAGCATATGGCTTTTGCCAATCAAGAATGCTCGGAAGGAGGTGGCTGCTATGAAAAATAAGATTATGAAAGCATTGGAAATAATGTTTTACGTGATAGTATTTATGATAGCCTTTGCTGTAAAAGCAAAGTAACCGCCCCAAGACCAAAGGATGCGGTTACTTTGTAACTAATTATTTGCGGCTGACCGTTAAAGGTTCTGCCTCTCTTTATTTTTATTATACTATAAATTTTTTATAATGTCAATAGCATATTTTAATTATGAATTTTTTGTAAAAATCTCTTGTATTTTCATCTGTCATATGATATAATGTTTAACATGAGGCAGAACTGAAAACGATAGGTTTCAGATAAATTCCGATATATCGGACGGTTAGCCGCCGTTACATACAAACCTGAGAGCATACGG
>CAZLOX010000312.1:0-1641 GCA_964561265.1 uncultured Lachnospiraceae bacterium | reverse complement strand
CCGGACATGAGGTAACATTTTTCTTCCAGAGTCATCTGCGAAATGATATCTTTATGCTTCACAGTAAACGCTCCTTTTAGTTTGCCCCGGCAGTCGTTTCGGACCACCGGGGCAGTTTTTTGCTGGGTGAGGGATTTACTTTTCACTCTTGCGCTTGCGCAGGAACCGAACCAGTACCAGCGCCTCCACAGCGATGAGTACCGCCGCGACAAGGATGTCCACGATCAGGAAGGTGCGGGTCATGTTGTCCATACCAGTACTCTCGGTTTCCATGGTATAATTGCCGCTGCGCACAATGGTGAACATGATGTTCTTGGACGCCTGCCGCAGGGCCTTGACCATGGTGGCCGAATCCTTGTTCTCAATATCCGTGCGGACGTTGGAACCGAAGCCCAGCATCATGTCGTTGCCGTTCATCACGCTGTCCATGGTCAGCTGGTAGCCGTAGGAGCCGTACCAGTCGGTGAGCACCATGCCCTGGAAGCCCCACTCGCCGCGGAGCACGCCGTTGAGCAGGTCGCTGTTGGCGCCGGTGTACCGGGGACCGATCAGGGTGAAGGAGGACATGACGGCCAAGGGGTTGTTGTCGAAGTCGTAATTCTTGACGCAGATTTCAAAGGGCTTCATGTAAATCTCGCGCATGGTCTGCTCCGTCACGCGGATCTGCTGAGCGGTGCAGCGGTTGATCTCCTGGTCGTTGACCACGAAGTGCTTGATGTAGGCGTACACGCCTTTCTCACCGGCCGCGTTGATTTCGGCGGAGGCGATGTACCCAGCCAGCACGCCGTCCTCGGAGTAATACTCGAAGTTGCGGCCATTGAAAGCGGTGCGGTGGGTGTTCATGGCGGGGCCGTACCAGCCGTAGATGTGGCAGTCGGCGTACTCCTGGGCGATGGCAGAGCCCACCTCAGAGGCCAGATCCTTGTTCCAGGTCTGGGCAATCAGCACCTCGGTGGGGTACGGGGTACCGTACACGCCAGCGTACCAGTCGTTCAGACCGCCGGTGCCGTCGGAGTCCATGGTGGCCTTTTTGTCAACAGAACTCAGGGCCACGGTGGAGAAGCCGCCGATCTGCACAAGCTGGGACATCTCGTCTGCGGTCAGCTGGTCCAGCAGCTTATCCCAGTCGGGATCGTCGTAGGACTTGCCCACCATATCGGACAGCTTCAGGCCGTTTTTCGCCCCGGTGGTGGGCATTTCATCGCCTGCCACATCGTGGTCGGCGGGGTTGTAGTGGGCCACGGAGTGAGCGTCCAGCCAATCCCGGTCCTGCTGGGGCATGGCGAAGTCGGTGGGAGCAGCGGTGGCTGCGGCATAGTTGGCGAAACCGTCCGCACGGGAGAGGTAGGTCACATCGCCAGCGGAGTAGTCCTGGAACCGGTTGACTGCCACGTCGTTGTCGCTGTTCCGTCCGGTGGAGCTGTAATCGATGTCAGAGCTGACGGTGAAAGAAGCGGAGTCCAGCTCAGTGTGGGCGTCGGCGCGGACGGAGACGGTATACTCGCCGGCCTCCAGGATGTAACCGCCGTTGGCGGTCTTGATGGCGGAAGAGTCGTAGGAGGCCATATCCTCCTTGGCTACGGTGAAGGGAATGGTCTGGGACGCACCGGGGGCCAGCTCGTCGGTCTTGGCGAAGTCGAT
>CAZLOX010000311.1:0-1659 GCA_964561265.1 uncultured Lachnospiraceae bacterium | reverse complement strand
TGTACCGAAAACAAAGAGCCATTGTTTTAATTTCAGATTGATGAAATCCTAAGAAAATCCTAATGTTCGTTTTTTTCTGCCGGAAGGGTCACGATGAAGGCCACAGTGTCATGCTCGCTTCTTGCGCAGATCGTGCCTCCATGCAGGGTCACGATCTCCTTTGCAATCGCCAGGCCAAGGCCAGCGCCGCCGGAATCGCTGCTTCTGGCCTCATCCATTCGATAGAATTTTTCAAATATGGATTCCAGCCTCTCCTGGGGGATGGTTCTTCCCTGATTTTGAAATGTGATCTTCACATTGCCGTTCTGTTCCTCTGTGGAGATTACGATTTCTGTGTTCGGGTAGCTGTATGCGGCGGCGTTTCTCAAAATATTATTGAACACCCGCGCCAGTTTTTCCCGGTCGCCAAAAATCGAAACATCTTCCGATTCCATTTGCAGGACTGTCGTGTTTCCATTTTGGGTGAGGACAGGCAGAAACTCGTCCGTCAACTGCACAAGCATATAGCAAAGGTCAACATTTTCTCGATTAAGCTGGATTTGCTGCAAATTGTATCTCGTAATTTCAAAAAACTCGTTAATCATTTTTTCCAGCCGATATGCCTTATCCAATGTGATATGCACATACTTTTCCCGCTGTTCCTCTGGCATATCTTTCGCTTCATCCAGCAGATTCAGATACCCGATCACCGAGGTGAGCGGGGTGCGAATGTCATGGGCCAAGTACATCACAAGATCATTCTTCCGCTGCTCCGCAAGCTGCGCGTCAAGCAGACGCTTTTCCATGGCCTGCTTTAAGGCATTCAGCCGCTGTTCCGTTGAAGCCAGCCCCTTTGAAAGATGAATTTCAGTGGAACCGTCTGATAATAGAGCGTCCAACTGCCGGTCTATATCTTGAAAAGGCTTTGTGTATCGTTTGGACAAAACAAAAATCACGAACAATAGCAGAAGGCAAAGCAGCAGTATGATACCGATGAAAAGCGGATAATTTTCACCCAGCCCCAAACTGCGGAATGTGAGTATGCAAGCGATTACCAAAGCCGTACACAATGCTGCAACGAAAGAGCCTGTGAGGGATTTCAACTGTATGCGTGTATAATCAGAGCTATTTTCATTTCTGCTTTTCAATTTTATAGCCAACTCCCCATATCGTCTTAATATATTTTGGATGGTCAACCGAATCCTTCAGCTTTTCCCGCAAATGGCGGATATGAACAGTAATGGTGTTATTGCTTTTGCTGTAATACTCGTCTTTCCATATCCTGTGAAACAGGTCCTCCGCGCTGATTACATTTCCCGCATTTTCAAGGAGGATTTGCAAAATTGTAAATTCTGTAGGGGTCAGCGCAACAGGCGCTTCATCCAGGAGGCACTCATGAGTTTTGATATTCAGCGAAAGTCCGGCATGGGAGATAACATCTACTTCCTTTTCCTCCATATGTGCCGCGTTATATCGTTTGCTTCTCCTGAGCTGTGCTTTTACCCTTGCCACCAACTCCAAAGGACGGAATGGTTTTGTGATGTAATCATCGGCCCCAAGCGTCAAGCCTGTGATCTGATCCATCTCCCCGTCCTTTGCTGTCAGCATAATAACTGGGAATGTGTGATGCTCCCGAATTTTCTGACAGAGCGTAAAGCCATCCATTTCCGGCATCATGAC
>CAZLOX010000310.1:0-1675 GCA_964561265.1 uncultured Lachnospiraceae bacterium | reverse complement strand
CTGCAAAATTTTGCCGTTTGGATTTAGTCACGTATTCAATGATTTGCGGCGAGAACTCCATATGATATTAACGCGCTTTGTTTTTGCAGCTGACTTTTTGGAGTCTTAATTTATTTGTTATTACATCGGCAGTTTTGCTGTGCCTCTTCGCAGTATATTTGTAATTTTTATTATACCTCACACTGATTATATGTCAGATAAATTTTTTCCGGCATATACATACAGCTTATGCGTAATAAACACTCCCAAACAATACACATATGCAAGCGCAAAGAAATTTACGCACAGATATAATATGTGTATGTTTTCAAGCAGTTCCATAATAAACCCTAATATACCGACTGGAAGCATTGCAAAACCAATAAATAACAGCATTGCTCTGCCGGCAATGCGGAGATATAATTCCATATTTTTTTCGTGATATAAAGTATGTTCTTTTAATCTCTGCATCAGCAGCGAAAAACCGATCCAAGACAGGCACTTGTAAATAAATATTTCTTTTCTGCTCAGGTTCATATCATCCGCTCCTCCGGTTAAAATACTATGATATAAATAATTGTAAATTCAATCAATGATTTTGTCAAGTATGAAACAGAAGAAATTTTGAATATTAACAAATAATATATAAATAATAGTGGAAATTTTGGTTCGGATGTGATATAATAATTTCTGTAATGCTTTGATTAAAAAAGGAGGGCCGGACTAAATTTATGAAAATACTGTTTGTATGCACGGGAAATACGTGCAGAAGTCCTATGGCAGAGGGCATAATGAGAGAAATTGCCGGAAAGAACGGCATTGACGCGGAGATTGACTCGGCTGGAATTGCCGCCGACGAAGGAGCCGCTGTATCGGACAATGCGGCGGCGGCGCTGTATGAAATGGGCATTGATATACACGAGAAGAAATCAAAAATGCTGACAGCTGATATGATCAGGGAAAGCGACCTGATTCTTGTGATGACAAGTCAGCACAAACAGATTTTATCGCCGCTTGCAGGCGGTAAAATATATACAATAGGCGAATATGCGGAAACAGGAGAGGAAATAACCGATCCTTACGGCGGTGATATCAATGTGTATAAAAAGACAGCCGGTCAGCTTTATAATGCTCTTGAAAAGGCGGCGGCTGTTATTTGCCGAAAGGATAATGGCATATGATAGCGATAAGAGGAATGAAAGAGGAAGATGCGGAGGAATTGTCCGCTCTTGATAAAAAGTGCTTTTCAATTCCGTGGTCGGAGCAGGCTTTCAGGGAAGAATCTGAAAATGAGCTTGCATATTATATTATACTGACAGATAATGATGTGATAATAGGATATGCCGGATTATGGAATATAGTGGGAGAGGGGCATATAACAAATATAGCCGTACATCCCGATTACCGCGGAAAGGGATTCGGCAGGAAGCTTATGGACGCTCTGTTTCATTTCGCAGAGGAAAACGGACTCAGCTGTCTTACGCTTGAAGTCCGTGAAAGCAACGACACCGCAATAAATCTTTACCATAAATACGGATTTAAAAATGCCGGCAGAAGAAAAAGATATTATTACGATAACGGCGAGGATGCAATTGTAATGACGGTTGTGTTATTTGAAAAGCCGGAAGATTATTTTTCTAATTTACTAAAGCACTGATTTTACGGAGGTGAATATGATTTGTATATATTAGGCATA
>CAZLOX010000309.1:0-1696 GCA_964561265.1 uncultured Lachnospiraceae bacterium | reverse complement strand
GACTTTTTTCAAAATTCTTTTTCGCGGACACTTTCAATCCGGAATGATTTTGAAACTTTAGCTATGTATGGTGACTGTCTTGCTGACAGCTTATTTATAATAACACATCTCTTTCACTTTGTCAAGTACTTTTTGCAAATTTTTTTGAAAAATTTTAAAAAAGTTCAAAAAACGGCATCTGCGCGGATAATTTGCCCTCACAGACACCGTTTAATTATCATGTCAGTTCATCAAGAGAACGGAATTCATATCCCTGCGCCTTTGCATTATTTATAATCGCCTCAAGCGCTCCAGCATTGTCGGAGGATACCGCGTGCAGCAAAAGAATTGCACCGTCATGAAAATACGGCGTTACCTGTTCAACGGCGTATGCCGCACCTTTTTGCTTATCCGGATCCCAGTCCATATACGCAAAACTCCATAAAACAGTTTTAAATCCCGAATCCTTGGCAACGGCAAGCACACGTTCGGAATACTCCCCTTCCGGAGGGCGCATATAACGCATGGTATAACCAAATTCATCTTCAACCTGTTCATTAAGCTTCAACAGTTCATCGGAAATTTTCACAGGATCGGACAATTTATGCAGATTAGGATGATTCACCGTATGATTGCCCACAATATGCCCCTCGTCTATCATACGCTGTATGAGTTCCTTTTCAGTTTTCAGATATCCGCCGGTTATAAAAAATGCCGCTTTTACATCGCATTTTTTCAGTGTATCCAATATCGGCGCGGTATATCCGTTTTCATATCCTTCATCAAATGTAAGATACAGTGCTTTGGGTTTTGACTGATCCATATAATACGCGTCATATTTCGCAAGCGTTTCTTTCGTGCTTTCATATATATCAGGTTCCGCGCCCTTATTTTTCTTGAATCCCCATCCGCTCCCTGTGTTGTCAACAGCAGAATAATCGCGCCTCGGAGCCTCTGAAACAACAGCCGGCATCTCAGTAACCGCCGCCGGATTTTCCGTAATTTTTCCGGACGGCATTTCTGATACGGCAGCGGCAGACGGACTTTCCGGCACATCATTATTTTCATTCCCGCCGCTCCGGCAAGACGACATCAATATGCAGACAGCCAGCACAGCTGTCAGACAAATCTTCTTTTTCATCAATACATTACATTCCCTTCCAAGTTTATTATCTCATAAATTTATATGATGTACATAGTTTAAACATTCCGCTAAAATCAATCCTGTTTCAATATAAACATTTACAGAAGCGGCGCAAGTATTCTTATTACCTTTCCGAACAGTTTTTTTATTTTGCTGAAATTCCTATAAACTTCTCCGGTAATCAGTTCGCACTTATCCAGAGTTTTTTCATAGTCCCTCTCAATATCTTTTACAACATCATTTCCGGCAATATAAGCGCCGCACTCATAGTGCAGATATAAACTTCTGAAATCATGATTTATCGAACCGGCAATCGCTCTTTTATCATCGGATACCGACATTTTTGCGTGCATAAATCCGGGAGTATACTCATAAATTTTAACTCCCGCCTCTATCAGTTCGGGATAATATGAGCGTGACAGCCAGAACACATAGGATTTATCCGGTATATGAGGCATAATTATTTTCACATCAACACCGCGCTTGGCTGCAAATTTAAGTGCCTCATTCATTTCAGCATCTATAACAAGATACGGCGTTGTGATATGCACATATTTTTCAGCGTGATACAGC
>CAZLOX010000308.1:0-1696 GCA_964561265.1 uncultured Lachnospiraceae bacterium | reverse complement strand
TACTGCTGGACACACATCATCTCCCTCAAACGTGAGAATGCTGATCGTCTGGGGTACAACCACGCCGCTCAGTGGTGCAATCTGCTCAGGGCTCATCGTAACGAAATCGCAGAGGCCATGCACATCCCACCCGGCGACTTTCGCTGGTATGCCGCTTTCCACGATGAGGGCGACCATCCCCATGTCCATATGATGGCGTGGTCGGTGAAACCGGGACAGGCGTATCTTTCCAAGGATGGCATCCGGAAGATCAAGTCTGTGCTGACCAACGATATTTTCAAGCAGGAAATGCTCCACACCTACGAGCAGAAGTCCGCTTCCAGAGATGAACTGGTACAGCAGACCAGGGAGACAATGAAAGCTCTGGTCAGTGAGATGCGACAGAGCATCGGTAACCACCCGGAGGTGGAATCGCTGGTGACGACGCTGGTCACTCAGTTGGAGACGGCAACAGGCAAGAAAAAATACGGTTATCTTCCCAAAGAGGTAAAGAAAACTGTAGATACAATCGTTGATGAGATGGAGCGACTGCCTGTTATTGATGAGTGCTATCAGGCTTGGTGGGAGCTCCAGTGTCGGATAGAAGATTTTTATTCGGAGAAAAAGCGCCGACGACCGCCGCTCTCTGAGCAAAAAGAATTTCGGTCCATCAAGAATGCGGTCATCCAGGAGGTAGAAAACATCCGCATGGGCAAGGTCGCTTTTGAAGATGATAAGATGGAGGAACCCACAGAGTTCTCCGATCTGTCATACGACTGCTGGGAACGATGGATGATTACCCAAGATGACACCGCTCCGATAGAGGACAGAGATGAAGCTGCGGCACAGCTCATGGATATGGCTGAAGCTGGTGATTCTGATGCACAGTATCTTTTAGGCAAACTCTATCAGGACGGCCCGGTGCTGATCCCGGATAGTGCAGAATCCCAATACTGGTTCGAGCAATCGGCACGGCAGGGCCATGTGGCGGCGCAGTATGAGTTGGGAAAGCTCCTGCTCTCTGATGATCCGGAAGTCCGTGATCCAGCATTGGGAGTACAGTGGCTGGAGTACGCTGCTCACAACGGAAACAGCTACGCTGGATATCGTCTGGGAAAGGAATATCTCAAGGGGCAAATCGTGGAGAGGGATACCAATAAGGCAGTGAAATATCTCACTCAGTCTGCTAAAGCCGGAAATCAGTGCGCTCAATATGCTCTCGGCAAGCTGTACTTGGAAAAACATGATCAGGAACAGGCACGTTATTGGTTCACTCAATCCGCCGCCCAGGGTAACGAGTACGCTCAGTTCTTTCTGGACCGCTGGGACACCTTGAAGCCGCCCGCGGTCATGCTGTCAGTCACTCGACTGCTCCACCACATGAGTCGTGTCTTTCGAGAGCAGACGCCAACTCCGTCTGTCCCTGGCGGAATCCAGATCGACCGCAAACGGCTCCGGCAGCTCAGGGAAAAGAAAATCGCCATGGGCCACAAGGCAGATGACCATGATGAGCAATCCCAGAACCGGATGATGACAATGGGGTAACCGGAACCCGTCGATTGCACCACTGTCTCCAAAGAAGAACTGCCAGCCGAAAAATGATAACAATTTGATAACACTGAGCAAAGAGGGTGGCTATTCAATCGGAGTTAGGGTATTGTGTGTTGCTGCAAAGGAGGTTGGTAAAATGAGAAAAATCCTGGAAGATTTCTACTAC
>CAZLOX010000307.1:548-1705 GCA_964561265.1 uncultured Lachnospiraceae bacterium | reverse complement strand
ATCGGAGCATCATATGATGAAAACGGCGCTCTTATTGATATGAAAATGATTGAAGCGGATGACGATACAATTACACTTGAGGGTATAAAGGCGGATAAAATATTTATCTGGGATTCGGTAAATACAATGATGCCTGTATGCGATGTTTTGGAAATAAGATAATATAAAACAATTAACAAAAGCTGATTTAATGCGGACATCCGTGCTAAATCAGCTTTTTCAGATTTTACTTCTTTAATGAAATCTTATATATTTTCACGCCATGAGGGGGTATTTCTGATATCAGTTCATTTTTTTCGTTAATATCAGCTTTTTCACCGCTCCATATCTCAATGCCGTCCGCGTCAGATTCAATTCCTGCAAAACTCAGAGGTGTAGATTCCGCCGCTTTTTCATTTCCGGTATTGAACTGCGCTATATAATATTCACCGCTGTTTCCGTTTGCCGCCCATACTATAATGCCGCCTTTTCTGTAAAGTTCACGTCCGGAATGAGAATTTTGATTGATATTTATAATTTCCTCATTCTGCATAAGCGAAAGCGTAAACTCATCATTATATATCATATCTCCGCCGAACATAAGCGGTGAACGGAACATTGCCCAGAGCGACATTAAAAGCATCTGTTCGTCTTTTGTAAATCTTGTCATTCTGTCGCCGCCGTGCGAACGGATCCCTATTCTTCCGAGAGGGAGCATATCACAGTCGGGCCACGAACCTTCCTTCACATACGGGAACCAGTTACGGCAGTAATCGAACATCTTTTTAAGCTGTTCCCATCCGTCCCAGAAATCATCAGTCATACGCCACATATTTGCATTTTCTGAAAGATGTTCGGCTTCTTTAAGCGGAGCTTCGCCGGGGGAAAGCGAGAGTATAATTTCTCTTCCGGTGTTTTCAATAGCCTTTTTTATAGCCTCTATTTCAGCCTTATGATACGGTCTTGCGATATCGTCAACCTTGATAAAATCCACGCCCCAGTCCGCATACATGGAAATAATGGAATTATAATACTCCTGCGCGCCCTCTCTTGACATATCCACTCCGCACATATCTCCGTTCCAGTCGCATACACTGCCGAAATCCGCAATTTCAGCGGCGGTATGAGGAGAATTTAAAATCTTTGTGTTTTTTCTTACCGCCTGTTTTGGAATACCT
>CAZLOX010000307.1:0-538 GCA_964561265.1 uncultured Lachnospiraceae bacterium | reverse complement strand
ATTTTAAACCAAGGCTGTGTATATAATCACCCAAAGGCTTAAATCCCCTGCCGCCCTCCGCTGACGGAAAACGGTTGACTGCCGGCATAAGCCTTGAATATTCATCCATAACAAGTTCGGCGTTTCTGCGGTAATCCGCGCTTGACGCCTCCGGTTCAAACCATTGTATATCCACAACGACATATTCCCAGCCGTATTTTTTCAGATTTTTCGCCATATACTCGGCATTTGCACGCACTTCTTCTTCTCTCACGCTTGCTCCGTAACAATCCCAGCTGTTCCAGCCCATAGGCGGTTTAATTGATTTTGCTTTCATATTTTACCTCCGTATATTGTTTGATATTATATCAGTATTATATCAGTATTCATATTATTAGTCAAGCTGAACATTCAATTGCGGCGGTAAAATATGTGCTTGTATCAAAATGATTTTCATGTAAAGTCAGTTACTATAAATGACAGTGTAATGACAACTAAATTAAGCATACAAAAAGTCAGCTGCAAAAACAAAGCGCGTGAATGTTATATGGAGTTCCCG
>CAZLOX010000306.1:0-1732 GCA_964561265.1 uncultured Lachnospiraceae bacterium | reverse complement strand
AGGCGTTTCATCGCCCAGTCGAAACGGATGTAATTTGCCATGGCTTTGGGGTTTATCTCTTACAAAATAACGAATTTATTTTGAAACAGACAAGGGTGAAACATCACCGAATCAGCATCAAAGCTCCTTTCTTGACGTAGCGGGGCGGATTGTTCTTTTCAAGCCCGCGGGCGGTAATGATGTAGTAGTACGTTCCAGGGGTTGCATACTTTCCGTGAATCCGTCCGTCCCAGCCACCATTGGGGTCAGACCATTCATAAACTTTCCGTCCCAAGCGATTAAGGATTACCCCATGAAAATGCTCGACCGACAACGCCAACGCCATGAAAACATCGTTCTTCCCGTCACCGTTCGGCGTAAAAACGTTCGGGACATCTACCCTGGACTCCACCACATTAACGTAATAAGCCCCCGTTGTGTCCCGGCACCGGTTTTCCTGACCGTTCTCGGCTATCAACTGCACCTTGTAGCGTCCCGTATGCTCATAGGTATAAGAAAACTCCTCCTGCGTCCAAATGCCTATCAGGCTGTCTCTAAGGTCAGGCACATATACGTTATTCAAATCCGCGGTATCCTTGAACAATAGCCATTCATACGAATTGGCATTATCGCTACGGTTGTGGAAATAAACCTCCAAAGGCGCCTGCCCCATCTCCTCGTTCACCTCGCCCACCACATCGACCGTATTCAACAACTTCAATTCCGCCTCCGCTTTCGGAATCACCGACTCGTATTCATCCGACTTGCTCTGCCACTGGAATCCAAATTTATCCGTAATCGTCACATACACGGACATATCCTTCTCATTCACTGCGACAACCCCCTCCTTAAAACTAAAAGCATGCGCATATGTCTCGAATAGCCGGGGAACCGTTTTGTCAGAAACCAAATACTCTATATACTTCTTGTCACCTTCAAAAGGCTCGTTGTTGCCATATTCATAAACCGGTATCTTAAAATCCGTGATTTTGTCAATGGAAATGGCATGACAATTGAAAGTATCGGTCAAATGAATGGAGTATTCGGGAACATGGTCGAAAAACACATGAAATTCCGGTGCTGACTTTGAAGACACCCCGTCCTTTTCCGCCCGGAAAGTATATAGTCCGCTACCCAAAAGTTCCACGTCCAACTGAACGGTGTCCGAATCGGCAGGCGGCGGCTGAAGAATACCGTTATAAGTCCATGAAAAACGCCAGGGATGTCCACCCTCTTCAGGCGTAAAGACAACCCGTCCGAAAGGCTTCGTATTCGCTTGGTCCTGTATGGCATACAACACCTTGCCATGGTAATTGTTTTTAATCACCTCGCCACATCCGAAAAACTGAATCTGTCCGAAAGCCATCCGGCTCCACCCTCCCAATAACAGAAATAAAAAAACAATAGCTCTCATGTACTTATGCAGATTGAAATATATTCCGTACAAAAATAAACATTCCGGTGGCTTAATCGTCCGCTTAGGGATTAATTTTTAAACTTTCCGCATCAAATTCATTGGAATAGTGCTTTTTGCCTGATTTCCGGGATGATAACAAGGGGAAAAAATAGCACCTGAACACCAAAGAAATGCAACTCAAATCCGATGGAACTACGAATCAATTACGACTAAAACCCTATTAAAACCCTATTATATCCCTATTAAAACCCTATTATATCCCTATTAAAACCCTATTCATAAATAGGGTTTTAATAAGCCTTTAATTGAGTTCATACAATGTATTTATCGCTTTTG
>CAZLOX010000305.1:0-1733 GCA_964561265.1 uncultured Lachnospiraceae bacterium | reverse complement strand
CAGAAAGAGGGCAACGATATGAATGATTGCAGGAAACATACAGAGAAACAATCGACACCAGCCTGGGGGGAAAATATAGACGGGAAGCTGGTACTCGGCCTGCTGGATATCAGCCGCACGATGCGTTCCCTCTATGAAGGGCGGGGCAGTCAGAAGCGGATTCTGATCGTGCTCAGTGAAACCGGAACCATCACCCAGCGGGAACTGACTGCACGTTTGGGCATCCAGCCCGGCTCGGCCAGTGAAGTTATCGCCAAGCTGGAGAATGCCGGACTGGTGGAGCGAACTGCCAGCGAGGAAGATCGCCGTACTGCCAACATTTCGCTCACCGAGGATGGACTGCGGCAGGCGGAGAACGCGATGGAACAGCGCAAGCGACGGCATACGGAGATGTTCTCCCACCTGTCCGGGGAGGAAAAGGAGCAGCTGCTGGCCCTGCTGGAGAAGGTCAACAGCGACTGGGACAACCGCTATCCAGGCGCCCGTGAGCGCTGTAAACATCCCTGCAGCCGGGTACAGGAAAGACAGGAGTGAGGTTCTATGTGGAAGTATATCAGGCAATATCTGCCCAGCGCCATCCTGGCCGCGCTGTTTATGGTGGGCGAGGTGTCCATGGATCTGGTACAGCCGGGGATCATGCGCCGCATTGTGGATGACGGCGTGCTTGGGCTGAACAATGGCGTCACAGGAGATCTGCACCTGATTTTGACTCTGGGGCTGCAGATGATCTGTCTGGTGCTGCTGGGCGGGCTGAGCGGCGCGCTGAACAATGCGTTCACCCACTACTCCAGCCAGAACATTGGCAACGAGATCCGCAAGGATGCCTTCCGTCGTATCATGTCCTTCTCCTTCCCCCAATTGGATCGGTTTGGCACAGGCTCTCTGGTGACCCGGGTGACCAACGACGTCACGCAGATACAGAACTTTTTCTCTCTGTTTATCCGGGGCATGATCCGTACCGGGATCCTGACCTTCGGCAGCATGTACTGCATATTCCGCCTCAACCGGAATTTTGGGCTGAGCGTGTTGTGCGTCTTCCCTTTTGTGACAGGCTGCATTCTTCTGTGCCTGTGGAAAGCCAACCCTCTGTTTGCCAAATTGCAGAGCCAGCTGGACGATATCAATTCCATTATGCAGGAGGATGTATCCGGCATCCGAATCATTAAAGCCTGTGTGCGGGAAGCTTATGAAAAAGCCCGGTTCGGGAAGGCCAATGAGGCTTTGGTGAAGACCCAGCTGCGGATGCTGGTGATCTTTTCCTTTATGAACCCCGCCGCGAACGCCCTGATGTACGGGGTCGTCGCAGTCATCCTGTATACCGGCTCCTTCCAGGCCGCCGCCGGCAGCACAACGCCCGGAGATATTATGGCAGCTGTCACCTACACTACCCAGCTCCTCAACGGCGTGCTGATGCTGGTGATGCTGTTTCAGAGCATCTCCCGGGGCATGGCATCCTGGAAGCGCCTCAAAGAACTGCTGGACAGCGCGCCGGAGCTGAAGGACGGTACTTCCGACGGTCAGGCCCGGTGCCGGGGAACGATCGAGTTCCGGGATGTGTCCTTTGCATACCCCGGGGCCGCGCGGCCTGTGCTGGAGCATATCGATCTGACCATCAACCAGGGAGAAACCGTGGCGATCATGGGCGCCACCGGCTGTGGAAAAACCACTCTGGTCAGCCTGATCCCCCGCTTTTATGATGTGACGGAGGGGGCGGTGCTGGTGGACGGCGTGGA
>CAZLOX010000304.1:0-1745 GCA_964561265.1 uncultured Lachnospiraceae bacterium | reverse complement strand
CTGACAGACCACGAATTATCAGTTATAACGCTTTCCTTGCTTCCGTCATTATAGGTTATGATAAGCTCCGCAATTACCGCACCGTCGGTTTCGTTTATTATTTTATCGCCTGCGCTTATTCTGCCTCTGTACCATCCTTTGCCAAGGCATATGTTTAAAATATTTTCATTTTCAAGCATATCTGTAACATCATAGGTCTGATACTGCAATCTTGACTTGTAGCTTGTAAGACCTGGCGCAAGAATAAAATCACCAATACGCCTATCGTTCATTCTCGCTTCATAGACGCCTGTCGCGCTTATGCTTAATTCAGCTTTTTGTATTGGTTTGCTGACCTTTATATTCTTTGAAAATATCGGACATACCTCGCCTATATCAATAGGCGAGCTTATCCATTCCGCGTTTGTTATCATAGCTCAATTCCTCCCAAATAAAATACATTCTTATATCCCATATAATCAAGCGTATATTTCGCCTGACTGCTGCGCTTCCCTGTTGTGCAGTAAACTATTATATTCTTCCTCTTATCGGGAACAAATCTTGATATAGCAGCGTGTATTTCCGTGTATGGCATATTTACCGCGCTGCCAAGATGACCGTTTTCATATTCTTCTTTGCTTCGCACATCAAGAAGAACCGCGCCGTCTGAAATGAGTTTATTTGCTGTGTCTAAAGATATTTTCTCAACATTATCCGGTTTTCTGAATTCCAACGCTTCATTTACATCAGGTACGGAAACAACGCTTTCACTTTTGATGAGGAAAACGGCTGTTCCGTGAGGATTTACAGTAATGTTTATACTGTCTGTAACCTCCATATCACAATGTTCACATAAATTGCGTACAGAAAGAATCCTGCCGCGCATTCCCGCATCTTTTAAAAGCAAATTCATATCAAGCGGCTGTTCGCTTCTGTTAAGAAACGCTATTGCCTTTTCGTTACTCTCATAAAGTTCTTTAACCCATATTTCACCCAGCAATTCATTTTCTCTGAATTCTTTTATAACATATGCCTGACTGCAAGCTTTATCTTGATTTATTGCAATAAGCTCATTATTTTTCAATATCTTGAGTGTACTATCCGATATTTTTGTAAGGTCGCAGCCTATCATCAACGGAGTTGACATCATACACCACATAGCAAAATGTGTTTTTTCTTCCTCATTGCTAAGACCATTGCCGAGCTGCATCATATCAAGGTCATTTGTGTGCGAGGGTGAGCAGAATTTTCTGAGCGGCTTAATATTGTCAATCTGATTTATTACAGAATTGAAATCGGGAGTTATATCCGCACCCGTCCGCCACGAGTCTGCAATCTCCGTCGCCCATTCGCCCGGAAAATGCCAGCGGCAAATATTATACACAATACATCTTCCTGTGCGTTTTCTTATATCATCTATGATTTTTGAGATTTTTGTGTACTGCTCTTTTTCCTCAAGTCCCAAGCGCAGACCTCCGCACCAATCCACCTTAATGAAATCAAAGCCAAAGTCCTCAAGGTACATTTTTAAATCCTGTTCCTCGTGGTTATACAGACCGACATTATTTCCGTTCTCGCCCTCGTTATCATAGTAATGTCCGCAGGTTTTATCTCCTCCGTCGGAATAAATGCCTGCTTTAAGTCCGTTTTGATGCGCATAATCAGCGATTGCTTTTATTCCATTAGGAAATCGCTCTTTATGAAACTGTAAAACCCCGTTTTTATCACGTCCGCCGAAAAATCCGTCATCAATATTAAAATATGTA
>CAZLOX010000303.1:0-1747 GCA_964561265.1 uncultured Lachnospiraceae bacterium | reverse complement strand
TAATTGTCCCTTTGAGTACTTTCCCGACAGGGGGAAAGTACTTCGTGAAGGGTGCAAAAATTTGTAGTTCAAATGAGTCCAAGGGAGCGCCGAAACGCTCCCACGTGATATAATGTACTCCGATGCAATACACAGCACTCCAAAACAAAAAAAATGTTTCACGTGAAACATCATCTCAAAACAATACTGCAATGAATTTATAAATGTTTCACGTGAAACATTTATAAATTTTCTAAAAAATTTTAAATTAAACATTTACAATAAAAAATTTTGTGATATAATAGTATTAACGGCAATAGCCGCCGGTTTTTACCCGAACAGATAAAAACCTCATAAATCAAATCATAAACATACATCCGAAGGAGTAAAATATGGGCAAAATAATCGCTGTTGCAAACCAGAAAGGCGGCGTCGGAAAAACCACTACCGCGGTCAATTTATCCGCCTGCCTCGCCTATAAAGGCAAAAAAATATTACTCATCGACGCCGACCCGCAGGGAAATGCCACAAGCGGACTCGGTATACAAAAGAATAACGCGCAGTTGTCTACATATGATATATTGATTTCTCCGGAAAAAACCTCCGAAGCTGTTGTTAAAACAAAATATTCCGGCCTGTATGTTATTATTTCAAATAATAACCTCTCCGGAGCAGAAATAGAACTCGCTCCAGAAGATAACCGCGAATATTTCCTGAAAAACGCACTCACCGGTATTTCCGAAGATTTCGATTACATAATCATAGACTCGCCTCCCGCTCTCGGTATGATAACTCTTAATATCCTTACCGCCTGCGACTCTGTTCTTATCCCTATCCAGTGCGAATATTACGCTCTTGAGGGACTTACACAGCTGAATGCGACTCTGCGCGCCGTTAAGAAAAAACTTAATCCGGATATAGAAATAGAAGGCATTCTCGCCACTATGTTCGACGGACGCACCAACCTTTCAGCTCATGTGCTTGAAGAGATAAGGGAATATTTCCCCGATAAACTCTATGATACCGTTATCCCGCGCAATGTCAGGCTTTCCGAAGCGCCGAGTTTCGGCGAACCGGTGATAAAATACGATATAACATCAAAGGGAGCGGAAAGCTATTTCTCTCTCGCAAAGGAGATTATCAGAAAACAGAAACAGAGGTGATTTTTATGATGAAAAAAGGACTGGGCAAAGGTCTCGGTTCACTCCTTGATATAGAGGATGAAAATAAAATATACGAACTCAGACTCTCTGAAATAGAACCGAATAAAAATCAGCCCAGACAAAAATTCGACGAGGATTCACTCATCTCTCTCGCCGATTCCATCCGTGAACACGGCGTTATACAGCCTATAATAGTAAGGAAAAATGATGACGGCTATCTGATAACAGCCGGAGAACGCCGCTGGAGAGCCGCAAAAAAAGCCGGACTTTCCACCATACCCGCTATTATACGCGAATATTCCGATATATCGTCATATCAGATAGCGCTGATCGAAAACCTGCAGCGCGAAGACCTCAATCCGATTGAAGAGGCAACTGCTATGAAACAGCTTATGGACGAAGATTCAATGACACAGGAGGAAATAAGCGAGAAAATAGGCAAAAGCCGCAGCGGTATCGCAAATACCGTCCGCCTGCTCAGCGCATCCGACGAAGTGAAACAGGCTCTCATCGACGGCAAAATAACAAGCGGACACGCGCGCGCCGTAATGTCGGTGCCGTCATTTGAAAAACAGACCGTCCTTCTCAACGCTCTAATAGAAGGC
>CAZLOX010000302.1:0-1757 GCA_964561265.1 uncultured Lachnospiraceae bacterium | reverse complement strand
CCAGAGAACTTAGACAACAATGAGGACACTAAGAGAGACTTACATAGATCTAATTCTCATGGAAGTAGAAAAATACAAGATCTCCCGAGTAAATTGGGGGCATGGGGGCTTTGGGGGAGGGTTGAAGGGAGGAGAGGTGAGGCAGGGAGGGGAGCAGAGAAAACTCTAGAGCTTAATAAAAATCAATAAAATAAATAAATCAATAAACGTAAATAAATATAAAATAACTGGGGCAGAATTGGGGACACAAGGATGAAGGCTTGGAATGAGGGGAGTCTATTATGTTTCCTGTGAAGAGGGTGCTGACTCCAGCCAAACACAGAAAGCCATGTCAAGGATTAACCCATGATGACAAGAGCAGAGACCCCATAGCTCTGCTCTTTGGGACACTTGCTGTGGCCCCTGCTTTTGTTTATCTCAACTGACTTTTCCAGCCAACTATCAGGACAGGGTCCTTGTTTATTCCTATCTATCTTCTTAACTTAACTTAGCTCATATCTGTTGTTATCGTTAATCAACAATGGTGCAGGTGGGGGTTGGGCGTGTTAGTCTCTCAGTTTGCAGAGAAATGCTTCAGTTTTTTAAACAGAGCTATGGGTTTTAAAGCAGAGTAACCCGCTGTTAATAGTTAATCCTTAACTTGCTGAGAAAGCTGCTGACAGTCTGCTCTCATTCTCCTAGGCTTAGAACTTTATATTTCTTTATTTCTATGCTCTTATTTTTGGAATTTATATTTTTATATATTTATTCTTGGGCTCTTCGTTATATATGTTCAAGTCACACTCAATTTCTCAGACCACTTTCTGTTACCTATGAGTCAAGACATGAGAATGCTCAGCTCCTTCTCTAGCACCATATCTGCCTGCATGCTGCCTAGGTTCCTACCATGATGATCATGAACTAAATCTCTGTGAGCCATCACAATTACCTGTTTTCCTTTGTAAGACTTGCCGTGGTCTTCGTGTTTGTTCACAGCAATGGAAACCCAGACCTAGACAACAAGCAAGAGGACAAATAATGGAAATTTGGAAAATGTTTGTCATTTAAAAGGTTTTTTCATGAGGTGCCAATTGGTGTGTCTGTTGAAGAATAATATAAAGGAACCTTGTAGTAATAGGAATATCTTTTTTGTAATTGTATCAAGATTCACATCCTGGTTCTCTGGTTGGATGCAATTTGGCCTTTAAAAGAGGATACCATCATCATAAATCGTATCTAGGCCAGGCCAAACCTGATAATACCCAGGACTTCATCCCATATCAGGGGAGATGCCCAGAAGTGTGGGTCCCAAGCCACTCTCAGAAGTTCCAAACCAAAGTAGCAGATGTCCCAACACCAGAATCAACAAAACCAACCAAGCAGCTGTTGATGGTACCACAAAGGCTGATGGTTATCAGTGCAGCCTCATAGTCAGTGATGCAATAGAGTTACCAAGGACATGGAGAGTGTCACCTTTCAATTGTGCCAAACATGCTCAAGACCCTCAGAAGTCCTGTCCTGTCAACATCTTATTATGTAAGGTGGGACTTTATGAGCCTCATTCTTCCCTAGGATTTACAGCCAGTTAGTAGTTGATGGGGGCATGGACAGGCATTGTCTTCAATGGTGTAAACACTAGTAAGGTACTCATGTTCCTGTACACAACCCTTCCCCCGCCCATGTTCTTGACAGCAGCCCTGATGTCGTTCACTGAAATGCTATGAAAACCATTTTGAAATGTTACTGGAAAAATAAAAGACATGAAAACAGAAGGACTA
>CAZLOX010000301.1:0-1758 GCA_964561265.1 uncultured Lachnospiraceae bacterium | reverse complement strand
ACGCCGTCATGGTGAAGCGCCTATCCTAGCGACTGTTTCTCGGTCCGTTCGGCTGGTGGCATCCCGCGTCTCCCGCTCCGCCGACGCCTTCCAACGTTCTCGCGTCCGGATTCCGCGTCGCCTCGCGCCCTGCGTCGTAATGTTGATGCCCCCGCTTGGCGCATCCGTGGCGAAGTTGTGGAATGCCCACCGTTTCCCTATGGCTTTTCACGGGTTCTCGCGCACTTTGCCTTGCGCGCGCGCGTAATTTTCACCAAAATGTTACTTCTACGATGAGATGACTAGGGTTGGCGGCATCGTTCCGCGACCATAGCGCGAAAGCGAGACACTTGAGCATGGCCGAAGCTTCAGGCAAGAACAACCCCCGCGCCCAGCACGGATCTGGGCCCGTGGGCGCGAGCGGTAGCCCTCGCCATTCCCAGCCCGTGGGGCAGGCCAAGACTCCGCGCCACTCCCAGCCCATCGCCAAGGATAAAGACAAGGCCAAAGGCGTCGCTAAGGACAAAGACGCCTCGGCTTCCAAGGCCGTCGAGGCCGCGGGTCGTGGTTCCCACAACACCCAGCCGGCGAAGAAGCCGGCCAACCCGAGCAAGCCGATCGCCTCGAACGGCACAACTGGCTCGAACAACACCAGCGGCACGACCGGTTCGAGCAACCCCCGCAACTCCCAGGCCGTCGGGTCCAACAACCCCCGCGCGGCCAAGGCGGCCGGTTCCAGCAACCCGCGTAATTCCCAGTCCGTGGGATCGAAGAACCCCCGCAACTCCCAGGCCGTCGGGTCCAACAACCCCCGGCTCTCGCAGCCCGTTTCCAACAACCCGCGCTCGTCGCGGCCGCTGAACTCGCAGCCGATAGGGAGCGACACCGCTTTCGTGCCGGTCAAGGCCTTCCCCGATGAGGCGAACCCCTACTCGCGCGGTGCGACGGCCGACGAGTACGCCCGCGACCGCCGCCGCAAGAAGCGCCGCCGCATCCTGCTCGGCGTGTTCATCTTCGTGCTGGTCGGCCTGCTCGGCGCCACGGGCGCGGCCTGGGCCTACATCAACAGCATCGAAGAGGAGATGAGCGAGGAAATCACCCCCGAAGTGGTCGAGGCCCTCGAAGCGCCGGCCGAATACGACGGCGGCACTTTCTACATGCTGCTCATGGGCACCGACAAGTCGGCCTATCGCGAACAGACCGCCGCCTATGCCGGCGACAACTTCCGCTCCGATTCCATGATCCTCGTCCGCGTCGACCCGCAGGGCAAGAAGGTCACCATGGTTTCCATGCACCGCGACACCGAAATCGACATTGACGGCTACGGCATGCAGAAGCTGAACGCCTCCTATGCCATCGGCGGCCCGGCACTTGCCATCAAGACGGTGTCCCAGATGGCCGGCGTGCCCATTTCCCATTACGCCGAAATCAACTTCGACGGCTTCGAAGAGGTCGTGGATGCCCTCGGCGGCGTGGAAGTCGACGTGCCCATGGAAATCAACGACGACGAGGCCGGCGGCCACGTGGACGCGGGCCTGCAGACGCTTTCCGGCGAGGAAGCGCTCATTCTCTGCCGGTCGCGCCATTCCTACGACCAGTACGGCGACGGTGACCGTTACCGCGCGGCCAACCAGCGCCTCGTGCTCGGCGCCATTGCGAAGAAGCTGCTCTCGTCGGATCTAGCCACCATGGCGAACACCATCACGACGCTTTCCCAGTACATCACCACCGACTTCAAGGTGGGCGATATCGTGGCTTTGGCCACCACTATGAAGGACA
>CAZLOX010000300.1:0-1785 GCA_964561265.1 uncultured Lachnospiraceae bacterium | reverse complement strand
CGCCGGAGAGCGCTGCGCCCGTCTTCCGCCACCAGGGCAGGGGGCCGGGAGCGGCATTTTTACTATCCGCGGCGGGTTCCGGCAGAGGAGCAGTGTCTTCCGGTACTTCCGGTTCCGGCGGAATCTCCCCGCTGCAGGCGCCAATCACATCTTCCGCCGTCACGGCGTCCGGGATCAGTCCCCTGGCCATGCGGTTGGCGGAGGTGGTGTAGAAACTGTTGCCGGAGAAGAATGCTCGGGGCGCCGCATCAGTGACGATGCTGCCGTCGAAGAACAGGGCGCACCGGTGGGCATACCGGGCGCAGAACTCGATATCGTGGCTGACCATGAGGACGGTCACACCACGGTGCAGGAGCGTCTGCAGGATTTCCGCCAGCACCTGTTTGAACTCCGCATCCAGGCCCTTCGTAGGCTCATCCAGCAGCAGGATGTCAGGATCCAGCAGCAGTACCTTTGCCAGCGCTGCCCGCTGCTGTTCGCCGCCTGAGAGGTCGTATGGATGCCGGTCCAGCAGCGCCTCCAGACGGCAGAGAGACACAACTCTTGACAACCGGGCCATCCGGTCAAACTCCAGAACCTTCCGCTCTCTCAGCAGTTCCATCAGATCTTCCCGAACTGTCTTCTTCACAAACAGCGTCTGCGGGTCCTGGGGCAGAACGCCTGCGCTGCCGCTCAGTTTTACCTCGCCGCGATAAGGTTTCCGCTGACCGGACAGAAGACGGAGTGTGGAGGTCTTTCCTGTGCCGTTGCCGCCCAGCAGGGCCAGAAACTCACCCTTTTGCACCTTGAGCGACAGGCCCTTCACCACGTCGGGCAGGTCCTTCTCATAGCGGAACCAGACTTCTTCCGCCTGAATCGTGATCTCGTTAGGATAGGTATAGAGCTTTTGTTCCGGCAGAGGCGCAAAGGTGTGCTGTCCGGCAAAACGCTCCAGCCAGTCTCTGCCGTCCCGCACCGTGATCGGGCAGGGGGCGCTGCCTCGCTCGGAGGCCGCCCAGATCCGCATAGCGGCGGGCATAGCCAGGAACATCCCATGGCCAGCGTCTTTCAGTGCCATACCGACTTCCGTTGGCGTTCCCACACAGAGGAGAGTGCCCTGGTCCATCGCAGCGACCCGCGTTGCCAGCGGGAAGGCGTCCTCCAGCCGGTGCTCGGTCAGGATGATGGTGGTCCCCAGCTCCCGGTTGATCTTCCCCAGCACCGCCAGAAAATCGGAGGCGGCGATGGGGTCCAGCTGGCTGGTTGGCTCGTCCAGAATCAGGACGGAGGGCTGCATCGCCATGATGGAAGCCAGATTAAGGAGCTGCTTCTGTCCTCCGGACAGCTCTGTCACATTCTTGTAAAACCAGGTCTGGATGCCGAAGAAGGAAGCCATTTCCGCCACCCTGCGGCGGATGGCAGGCGTATCATACCCCAGGCTCTCCAGGCCGAAGGCCAGCTCATGCCATACCTTGTCGGTGACGATCTGGTTCTCCGGAGACTGCTGGACAAAACCGATCCTGCTGCTCTGTTCCCGCTGGTCCAGAGAGTCCAGGGGCTGCCCCTCAAAAAGTATCTCTCCGGTTTTTCTGCCGTGGGGCGCCATGACGGACTTGAACTGCCGCAGAAGAGTAGTCTTCCCGCAGCCGGATGGGCCGCAGAGGACCAGGAACTCGCCCCGCCCTACTGTCAGGGACAGGTCCTGGATAACAGGCGCGGGTTCCTCCGGGTAGAAAAAGGTCAGGCTGTTGACTTGGAATAGTTCTGCCATACTCAGTCCTCCTGACGCTTCAGCAGCAGTCCGCC
>CAZLOX010000299.1:0-1788 GCA_964561265.1 uncultured Lachnospiraceae bacterium | reverse complement strand
CGTCGAAGTACACATAGGTCTCGCCGCGGGACATGTCCAGGCCCTGAACGTTGCTCGCGCGCAGAAGCTGGCCCAGTTCCTTGCCGGCGCCGTAGGGGCAGGTGCTCTCGTCGGTCACGTCGACGAGGAACGGCAGGTTCGACCACTCCTTCAGGAACTTCTCGTCGTAAGACTTGGTCTGGAAGATGTAGTTGATCCAGTACATCATAGCCGCCACGTCTGTACCGCCACGGATGGGGATCCACAAATCGGCGCGGGCGGAGTCGTGGGTGAAGCGCGGGTCAACGTTGATGAACTTGCAGCCGCGGTCGCGCAGCTCGTTCCAGAAACGGGCCGTAATGGTGGACGAGGAGGCCGCACCGCCGCCGCCCATCTGCACGAACACATCCAGGTCCCAGTTCGGGTTGAAGCAGCCGATGCACTGCTGGTCGCCGATGGAGGTGAAGCCCAGCCAGCCGTCCATCTGCTTCTGGATGAACGTACGGGGCATGGCGCACTGAGCCGCGCCGGGCTCGTACACGTTGCCGGCACCCCAATAATCGCGGAAGGCGATGGAGTCGATGATGCGGGGGTTGCCGCCGCCGCCGGTGGTCTCCAGAAGGCCGTTGCGGCCGTACTTGTCGCGCATGTCGGCCATGGCCTTGGCGATCATGTCGATGGCCTCGTCCCAGGAGATGCGCTCCCAGGTGTTGTCCACACCGCGCTCGCCCACGCGCTTCATGGGGTACTTGGTGCGGTTGGGGTGGTAAAGCGCCTGAATGGCCGACTGGCCCTTGGCGCACATACCGCCCGCGGAGAAAATGTCGTCGGGGTTGCCTTCAAGCTTGATGACGCGCCCGTTCTTGATGTGGGCGATAACGCCGCAGGCACGGGGACACGAGCGGCAGAAGGTCTTCTGCTTGATAACCTCTTCCTCTGCGTAGGCCTTCTCCGAGGGGAGGAGATTCGTCTCCACGCCCAGGCCTACGGCACTCGCGGCACCGGCCAAGGCAGCCAGCTTCAGAAAGCCGCGACGAGTTGTTTGGGCAAATGCCATGTTCCTTGCTCCTTTCATTCCCTTACTCTCTCTTGGTTCCTAATCGAAATTCAGTGTTTCCAGCACCTCCATCCCCCCTGGCGTTGTCTTCCAGCCACCTTCCCAAGTAAGGGCGCCTGCCTGGTCGAGCTTGCCGATATACGCACTCGGCTGCATGTGCATGACGCCGGTTCGAGGATCTTTCTCGAGCCCTGGGTCGGCAGCCAAGAAGGTGGTGATTTCATCGAGCGAGCGAGCCTGGTCGCTGCAGAACTCGAGCAATCGCGCAAAGGTTGGATGACGAGATTCCTTTTGGGAAGAGAGCATCTCGCGGGTACGATCAGCGGGATTGAAGCGCTCAAGCGCCTCGCGGCCGGCATCGGTGGTAACGAAATGCCACTCCACGGCCAAATCCTCAATCTCCTCCTCCGGAGCTCCCATAGCGCGAAGCTCGCCGCGCATCTCGTCGGTAATGAGCACCCCGTCGCAGTCGTACTCCCGCTCTTCAATGGCGCCCGTGCGCTCCATGAAGAACAGGTACTTGTGTGCGGAGTGGTAGCCGTCGGCATACTGCTTGTGGGCCTCCAGAAACGCTTCAGTCTCCTGCTCCTCGCGCTCGGTAAGGCAGAACGTCAGAAGATCGGAAAGAATCTCCTTCTGATTGTTCTTGCGCCCAAGGCATTCCAACGTGGCATCCACGCGAGCCTCGTGATCCATTTCCGCAAGCTTGCTCTTCCAATCTTGCGGACGGGCGGCCTCGCGCATGGCCAGCT
>CAZLOX010000298.1:0-1794 GCA_964561265.1 uncultured Lachnospiraceae bacterium | reverse complement strand
CCGGATTTCCGGATGTTTCATACGAAAGGAGTCTTTAAAATGGCACAGATAACAAAGGATACAATTATTGCGGACGCTCTTAAAATCAATCCGGATATTGCACCGTTTTTATTAAACATCGGTATGCACTGTCTCGGATGCCCGTCAGCAAGCGGTGAATCCCTTGAACAGGCGTGCATGGTACACGGCGCTGACGCTGATAAGCTGGTAGCCGATATCAACGCATTTTTAGCGGAACAAGAGTAAAAAGTTATCCTCCGCAGATTTTGCGGGGGATTTTTTTATTCAAATAATATTGAATGTAAAGATAAAAACACAATTCCGGTCGGTAGTCCGGATGCGGCTTTCCGCCGTCAGTAACCTGCCTCCTTGGTTGTCCGTTCTTTGCAATACAGATCTATAAGGAGGAATTATAAATGAACAAAATTACGGCAAAACTGACAGTCTTTTTTGAAAATCCGTTTTGGATAGGTTTATATGAGCGTGAGGAAAACGGGCGCTATGAAGTCTGTAAAATAACATTCGGCGCTGAGCCTAAAGATTATGAAGTGTATGATTTTATGCTTAAAAATCTGCATAAACTGAAATTTACCCCGTCATTGAGTGCAGAATCAAATGTTCACCGACATTCAAATCCTAAGCGGATACAGCGGGAAATAAACAGACAGATACATTCGGCAGGTATCGGCACAAAAGCTCAGCAGGCTCTTAAGCTGATGAGAGAAGAAGGAAAAATATCAGGAAAAATAAGATCACGCGAAGAAAAAGAACGTGAAAAAGAACATAAATTTGCGCTTCACACGCAGAAACGAAAAGCAAAACATAAGGGACATTGATTTTCTGCGAAATAGAAAAAATTTTTGAAAATAGAGGTGAAATCATGCACGATATATGGAATCCGTGGCACGGATGCGTAAAATGCAGCGAGGGTTGTCAGAACTGCTATATGTATTTTTTAGATTCCGCTCACGGCAAAAACGGCGCGGATATTTACCGCACAAAAGCGGGGTTTAATTATCCGCTCAGCAGGTATAAAAACGGCGAATACAAGGTAAAAAGCGGTGAGATGATACGCGTATGTATGACGTCGGATTTTTTTCTTGAAGAAGCGGACGAATGGCGCGGTGAAGCGTGGAATATTATGAAAGCGAGAAGCGATGTGAAATTCTTTCTGCTGACAAAACGTCCGGAGCGCGTTGAAAAATGCCTTCCGTATGACTGGGATGACGGCTGGGAAAATATTTTTTTCAATGTCACCTGTGAAAATCAGAAACGTGCCGATGAACGGATACCTATACTTATGAAACTGCCGTTTAAACATAAGGGCATTATGTGCGCGCCGTTTATCGGGGAAGTCCGCATAGAAGAATATCTGGCGGAAGGGCAGATAGAACAGGTCATATGCGGAGGCGAAAATTATGACGGTTCGCGTCCGTGCAATTTTGACTGGGTGAAATCCCTTCGCCGTGAATGTGAAAAATATAATGTAACATTCTGTTTCATAGAAACGGGGAGTCAGTTTATAAAGGACGGGAAGAAATATATTATTCCGAAAAAGTCGGTGCAAAGTGAAATGGCGTTTAAATCCGGAATGAATTTTACCGGAAAACCTATTAAATTCAGACTGACCGACAGCTTTGGTCTGGATATTCCGCAAAGTGAATTATATGTTCCGTATTATGGTGAAAACTGCGCTGAATGCGGCAGCAGACTAATTTGCAACGGATGCAGCAATTGCGGTAAGTGCGGCGGACAGAAAGACAATTTGTGATTCGGAATTGATGGCGGTTATCC
>CAZLOX010000297.1:0-1803 GCA_964561265.1 uncultured Lachnospiraceae bacterium | reverse complement strand
CCTCCACTTTTGCAGACAGTTTCTTGCCCTGCTCGACAAGCTGTACACACTTGATCGTCAGATTCTTTACCACTTCTTTCAGCTTCTCAACAAGTGGTATCACTTTTTTATCCCGGTAGGCCTGTTATTCCGCATTTTATTTACATCCAAATCCACTATATCTCCGTCAAATTCAATAAGGCTCCGGCATCAAATAAAATGACATTTGTTCCGTCATATTATTGGACACCGAAGCCTTTTGCGTTATTATTGTCTTGTAACCATAAAAAATCTTTCCATAGAAAAAAGACAGGTCCAACCCTCCAAAGCCGTCCTGCCTTTCTCCCGACAGCACCTGGGACATTGCCCCTTTGTGCTCCTGCCAGCTTTATGATAACAGTTATCTTTGAAGGATGCAATGATTTTTCACAGGATCATTACGATTCTGTGGTGGATAACCTGCAGCTCCACAGGATTGCGTGTACCTGCGGAAAGAAGGGCTGCCTTATCCGCCATGGACATTACGTACGCTCTGTTAAGCTCAGCTCCCTCCTTGTCCGGCTCTCCATCCAGCGGGTACGCTGTACGGCATGTCTGGTTTCCCATGCCATTTTCCCATCCTTCCTTGTCCCTTACTCACAGGTCCCTCTTTATGAGCAGCAGCAGATCCTGGACTGCGCGGAAAACGGACGGGATCCGGAATACATTATGGAAAACAACCTCCTGATCGATGAAAATAACATCAAATATATCATCCGTCAGTTCAGAAAACACTGGAAACAGCGGCTCCTGTCCGCCGCGCTTAACATCCTGGATGATCTGACAGTTTCCTGCCTGACTGTTTATTCCAGGCAGTTCATGCAGATCCGACGGACCCGGAATAAGCTTTATACCTGCTCCAACACAGCCTGACCTGACTTCCGGCGGAAATCCCTCTATGATGGTAACATACCATTCAAAGGAGGTTTTTATAATGACATTTGATGATGTATTCAAACAGCTTGCAGTCATTGACAGCGCAGCCTCATTCCTTCTGGACACAGCCGGATCCTATCCGGATGAAGGGCTTTTAGGCGCAGCGCTCCCGCTTGAGGATCCGGCAGAAGATATCTTTCTGCGTGAGTTTACGGCAAACCTGCTGAACTCTCTGGCTCTCTTTCACAGGGAGCTCGCTTACTTAAAAAGCCCTGTCTGTGGAGAATGCCGGCTGGAGCCTTTTCCTGACGGCCGTTATGGATTTTTTGATAAAGATGGAAAGCGCCGCAGCCTCTCCTGCGGAAAGACCATAGAAGCAAAAATCCGTGACCGGTACGGCAGAATCCGCTGGACAAGATGCCGGATCGAACATGACGGCTCCGGCTATTATCTCTGGGGACACCCGGATATCACCCTCAACGGACTTGCCGTAAGGGAACGGGAGGTGGCGCCATGACCTTTGACCAGAAACAGAAAACCGCCCTTTTCCGTTACAGTGTCATCGCCCCGCTGGAGACCGGGGCCAGTGACCCGTCCATCAGCAACAATGAATTCTTCCGCCGGGCCGCCGCGAAATCCTATACGGATCCGGACGGAAAAACGGTGACCTTTGGCGCTTCCACCATTGAGAAGTGGCATCGCGCCTATAAAAAAGGAGGCTTTGATGCCCTGTTCCCACAAAGCAGGAAGGATGAGGGCATCAGCCGGAAGCTTGACCAGGATCTGCAGTCCCGGATCCGCTTCCTGATGAAAGAACACCCACGCATCACCGCCGCTGAAATCCACCGTACCCTGCTGTGCGGCGGACATATCCATACAGGACAGGTCTCCCCGTCCACAGTGGAACGA
>CAZLOX010000296.1:0-1807 GCA_964561265.1 uncultured Lachnospiraceae bacterium | reverse complement strand
GGCTGTACCTCCGGCTTCCATGCGTTGGACGAGGTATCCCGTATTTAACCTCTATATCTATTATCGGCAAATGGGGTATAAAGTTAAGATTTGCGGGTGAATAGGCGGACTGCGCGTGCCTATGGGGTGGTTGGTTCGCCAGGTTCATCCAGGTCAAAGCCTGGGATAATGAGGGTGTCAGGGTATTCAGCAGGAGGAGTGCCCTTGTCGGGAAACGGTTCCCCTGGCGCTGATGCGAGTGAAAAGTCTTGCAAATAGGTTCGGTTACTCACATCAATGCTTACACTCAATGTATAGGAATCCGTGGTGTCTGCATCTGATTCTGATAATGGTATTGAGAATAGGAACATATATTTGCCTCCACCTTGTGAGCTATCACTCGTTAATTGAATAGGCGGAATATATAATCCATGAGGTTCCGAATAGACATCACTTTTTTGAATCGTACAATCCAATAATGTCACATCCTCGGCGTAGACAGCGCAATATTCAACAGCAATGAACCTACAGCCTGTGTCTGGAATTAAAGTTTCTCCAGTCTCAGTCTGATAATCAGAACAAAACGCTGCATTAAGCACACAAAATGTGAACTGTTCTTCTTCCCACACTTTCCCTATCTTATACATTCCTTGGGGAGTTTCATGAGTGAACGGGAGTAAATTTGTGAGCTGCGGTATTCCAATCGCCAGGATAAGAGCAAAACAGGCTGCTATGGCTCCCCATTTCAGCCAACCGCTTTTCTTCTTGCGCTCGTAGGTGATTGCCTCCATGATGTACTTGTCGTTCACTTTACCCAATGCACTGGAAAACTGTGCTGCGTTCATTGTGCAACCCCTCTTTCTTCAAAATAGTACCGCAGCGGGAAGATGTGGGTCTATGCACATCTATGGCGTGTCAGGTTCATTGGGTTCGTCCAGGTCAAAGCCTGGGACGATGATGGTGTCGGGGTATTCAATGGGTTCGCTGCCCCTGTCATGAAGTGAAGAAATCTCATCAAGGCCAACAGCAATATTTTGATCTGTGAATATTAGCACGTTTCTATCGCGTTTCAGTTGATACTGGACTGAGTATTCACCTAATACAGATGGATAAATTTCGGCCCCAGCAATCGTCCAAGGCCCAGCGTAAATGTCCCTTAACACGAACACGGAGCGCATTCCTTCATAGCAGCCAGATATTCCGGGAGCAGGGACTAAATTCGAGTCTATCATTCCGCTATAACTACTCGCACAAACAATATGAACCTCTGAAGCAGCAGATCCATTTAACACTTCTTCCACTGCAATCGTCATAGTGGTTAAATACCATGCTGTGTCGGAATCCTGCACACAAACACTGTTTAGAGCAGTCACTGTCCCCTGTACTGTTGTATTATTTTCAATATCCGATTTTAGCTCTTCCTTTGTAATAACCGGAATCTCGCTCTCATCAAAAAGGCGGGGCGCAACAATCTCTCTTGCATCCAAATTTATTTCCTTCATATAGTAAAAAAGAGGTACCAGGTCACTGACCGCAGGCCCAGGGCAAGGAGTAGGAATCTTATTCGACCCCTTCAAAATGCCCAGCAGCGCCGCCAAGCCCACCGTGAAGATTAGGCCAAAGCAGGCCGCCATAGCTCCCCATTTCAGCCAGCCGTTTTTCTTTTTGCTCGTATAGGTAACTGCTTCAATGATGTACTTGTCATTTACTTTTCCCAGCGCACTGGAAAACTGTGCTGCGTTCATTGTGCAACCCCCCTTTCCTCAAAATAACGCCGCAGTTGTTTTCGGATACGGGTCAGCCGGACGGACACGTTCTTTTCCGATAA
>CAZLOX010000295.1:0-1808 GCA_964561265.1 uncultured Lachnospiraceae bacterium | reverse complement strand
AAAGTAAAAATGGTAATGGGTTCCTGGATTTTCAACTAAAGTGGGAAAGAACCACTTTTTTCAGGGATAGTCAAATACCGAAGTTTGGTATGTGCAAATTTACCGATTTACCGAAGTTAATACGCCCTGAAAATGCCGAAATACCGAAGTTTGCAGTATATAAATTTGCCGAAATACCGAAGTTTGCTTATCTTTGCACCATAAAATCAAGACGATAATGGATACATCTGTGTTACTTGAAATATTACGAGACCAACAAGAAGAGTTGGTTACGCTTTGTTCCCAAATTTTTTGTAAGCGTAAGGAGGAAGATTTGATAAAACTTGATAGTAAAAAGGCTCAAGTGGTTATCGGTGTGCGTCGTAGCGGAAAATCAACATTGTGTTTCAATGTTTTAAATAATGCACAGGTAAAATTCGCTTATGTGAATTTTGACGATGAACGATTGATTCGTTTGTCATCAGATGATTTGAACGATGTCTTAAAATGCTTATATCAGATTTATGGAGACTTTACTCACTTATTTCTAGATGAGGCTCAGAATGTAGATGGATGGCATCTATTTGTCAATAGATTGCTCCGAAAAGGTATGAAGGTAATCATTACCGGCAGCAATGCGAAACTACTTAGTAGCGAACTCTCGACATATCTCACAGGACGATATAATGAAATTGAATTGTATCCGTTTTCGTTTAGTGAATTTTGCGAAATTGAAGAGGTGGAGACCACGAATTTATCTACAAAAACAGACGCCTTACTTCGCAGAGCATTTGACAGGTATATGGAGGTTGGTGGCTTCCCGGAAATAATCAGTGGAGAAGAAATTGCCGATGAATACGTAGACACACTAGTCTCAAATATTCTGGAAAGAGATATTGTGCAGCGTTTTAAAGTGAGATACAAAGATACCTTTAAGTCATTATCTAATCATCTCATGAATAATGCTCCATGCGAAGTTATTTATTCAGCGTTACAAAAGATTTTTAATTTCAAGAATGATAAAACAGTTGAGAATTATGTAAGTTATCTCTATCAGGCTTATCTTCTGAAACAGTTGCGTAAATATTCACCTAAGAGCAGCGAGCGGATTCGTAATGCGAAATGCTATCCTATAGACGTATCGCTGATGAACGCAAGAAAGGATGCATTTGCAAAAGACAATTTGGGTTGGAGGCTCGAATCTTTAGTTTATTTGGCATTATGTAGAAGATATGGAACCGGTTATGACATCTATTATCACAAGACTAACTCTTATGAAGTTGATTTCGTGGTCTGCCACCGAGCGACAGTCGTAGAATTAGTTCAGGTTTCCTATGATATATCTTCTGAAAAAACACTTAATAGAGAGATTTCAGCTTTGATAAAAGCCGGGAAATCGCTCAGATGTGATAAACTGACTCTTGTTACCGCCTATGAAGAGCGTGATTTGGATATTAATGGGCATACCATTAATATATGTCCGGCATACAAATGGCTCCTCAATTAGTATCATCTGATGTCTGTAATTATACGAATATGAACAAGATTTGGATAATCCCAATATGTTTAAGAATAGTATAAACACTGATGTTGAAGCCTTCCACCAAAGACACTATCTTCCTCCGTTCCATTAAATGGTAAATCGCCCTGACCGAAGCTTCTGTATAGGCCGGGGCGATAACTTTTGATCAAGAAGTTTGTTTTTGATTATATATTATATTAACTTTGTAGTCTAAATGATATCATTATGGATTTAGTATTAGAAAAGAAAGCGCATGTGTTCCGCCTACCGACATATTTGCTCGATAGACTGAAGGAACTTGCTGCTA
>CAZLOX010000294.1:0-1819 GCA_964561265.1 uncultured Lachnospiraceae bacterium | reverse complement strand
ACCAAGGGTCTCGACAATCAATGCAGTAGATTTCGAACTCAAGGCCTTCTTCCTCTAAGAAAGCCTCACCACAACATTGGCAAATGTGGATTTTGGGATGGTTTTTATCCATATTAATGAATTTAAGGAAGCGGAACATTAGCTTCTATATTATAATAGTGTTGAGAATTTCAAAAAGGGTTAAGTCTAAAGAATTTTTTTGCTATTTTATCTAAAAAACGCCAATGAAAGAGGCTATTATCAATGGAGCTATCGCTAAGATGAGCGATAGTCTGACACCAGCGCAGTTATACGAACTGCGCAAAACACTTGAACAGGAGTTAAGCGGCTATGAAATAGTGGTAGCTCCATGTCAGAAAGAACGCACGAAACAAGCCAATGAGGAACTACTCGGTAACTTCATTTCCGCCAAAAGAATTGAGGGTTGCTCGGAGAAAACGCTCAATTATTATTATAATACAATCTCGGCTTGGCTAAAAACCGTAACCCATGAACTCCGCGATGTTACAACAAACGATATTCGTCGCTATCTTTCGGAGTTTCAAGCAAAAAATAATTCGAGTAAGACAACAATCGACAATATACGGCGAATTTTTTCGAGTTTCTTCTCGTGGCTTGAAGATGAGGATTATATCGTCAAAAGTCCTGTTAGACGCATTCATAAAGTGCGGTCGGAAATTACGGTTAAAGAAACTATAAGCGACGAACAACTGGAAACACTCCGTGATTCATGCTCTGAATTACGAGATTTAGCAATGATTGACTTTCTTGTTTCCACCGGTGTACGTGTTGGTGAACTTGTAAAGATAAATCGGTCAGATATTAACTTCAACGAACGCCAGTGTGTAGTTCTCGGAAAGGGTAACAAAGAGCGAACCGTTTATTTTAATGGTCGCGCTAAAGTTCATCTTCAAAACTATCTTGCCACACGTACTGACAATGAAACTGCACTGTTTGTTTCATTGTCAAAGCCAAATAACCGATTGACAATAAGTGGTGTTGAAAATCGACTGCGAGAATTAGGACGCAATGCGAAAGTCGGACGCATTCATCCTCACAAGTTCCGTCGAACATTAGCAACAATGGCAATCGACAAAGGTATGCCAATAGAGCAAGTACAACGATTGCTCGGACACTGCAAGATTGATACCACGCTACACTATGCTATGGTGAATCAAAACAATGTAAAAATAGCCCACCGTAAGTTCCTCGGATAGCCTGAATCTCAGGATTTTCATTAACTTTGCAGTCTAAAAACGCTGCAAAGTATGAAATACGTAGCAATAAAAGATATTGTACATAGCATATCTCAAACACATAAGTTTAAGAAAGATCACTTAAAAGCAGTGAACACCTCAGATGTATTCGGAGGTGAACTCTTTGACGTACCTTATTCTGAAACCGCATTATTGAAAGGTCAATTCAAGAAGTCAATTAGATTTAATGATATACTTTTTAGTGAAATCAGGCCTGCAAACCGTAGATTTGCCAGAGTAAATATCAAAGAGACTGAGGACTATGTCGTTTCTACAAAACTTATGGTACTCCGTAAGTATAATGAAAATGTAGATCTTGATTACTTCTATTATTGCCTTACTAATCAGTCATTTCTTGAAATTCTTCAGCGTAGAGCGGAGAATAGAATTGGTTCGTTTCCTCAAATTACATTTGATTTATTAGGTGAGTATAGATTCCCTATGCCTACATTGGTTGAACAGAAACGTATTGCTTCTGTCATTGCCAACATCGACTCAAAAATCAATGTTAATCGTGAGATAAATCGCAATTTAGAGGCGATGGCGCGTCAGCTCTACGACTA
>CAZLOX010000293.1:0-1830 GCA_964561265.1 uncultured Lachnospiraceae bacterium | reverse complement strand
AATCATCCTTTCTTAATCTTTCAGCAGATAACCGGCAACCTGTTTTTTCAGATTGTTTATCAGCTGTTCACTGCATTTTGCCGCAAATTCTGCGGATTTTATAATATTGCTTACCGTTGCTGAGCAGGTCTGCAAATCATCGTTTATAACGATATAATCATATTTATGCGCGTTGCCCAGTTCAAATTCAGCGATTTTTATACGCTCGTCAATCTGTTCTTCCGTTTCGCGTCCTCTTTCTTCAAGCCGTCTTTTCAGTTCGGAAACTGACGGAGGAGCGATAAAGAGAAGAACAGCGTCATTATAGGATTTTTTCACGTTCAGCGCGCCCTGCACATCTATTTCCAGAAGAACATTTTTTCCTTCGTTCAGCTTATCTGTGACGTCTTTTTTAGGCGTTCCGTAATAATTTCCGCCGTATACCGCCCATTCAAGCATATCGCCGTTTTCTGCCATAGCCCTGAAATTTTCGGGCGTTGTGTAATTATATGTAACTCCGGGTATTTCTCCCTCACGCACATCTCTTGATGTTGTGGATACCGACAAAAACAAATTATTATCCTTATTTTTCAGAATTTCTCCGCATACGGTTCCTTTGCCGGTTCCGGACGGACCCGATATGACAAATAAAGAGCCTTTTTTCATTTTAATTCATCCTTTCATTTATCGGCGTCTGCCGCATCATCTTTTACTGTCAGTCTTGCCGCGACGGTTTCGGGCTGAAGCGACGAAAGTATTATATGTCCGCTGTCCGATATTATCACAGCGCGCGTGCGTCTGCCGTATGTAGCGTTTATAAGCATACCCTTGTCGTCCGAATCACGCACCATACGTTTTATGGGAGCCGAATCGGGACTTACTATCGCCACAATCCTCTGCGCGCATACAAGATTGCCGAATCCTATGTTGATAAGCTGCATAAAAAATCCCCGTTTCTGTAAATTTATTCTATGTTCTGCACCTGCTCGCGTATCTTTTCGACTTCCGCTTTCAGGTCTATCACAATTTTTGATACGGCAATATCGCACGCTTTGGAGCCTATCGTGTTTATTTCGCGGTTTATTTCCTGCGAGAGAAAATCAAGCCGCCGTCCTGCCGGTTCATCTGAGCTGATTATGCGCTGTAATTCATCAAGATGCCCGTTTAACCGTACAGTTTCCTCGTCAACCGCTATTTTATCCGCAAATATTGCCGCTTCCGTAAGTATCCGCGCCTCGTCAACAGTCCTGTCTTCAAGGATTTCCTTTATTCTGACCTCAAGCCTTTTCTGATATTCCGCTCTTGTGCGCGGCGACTGTTCCTCTATTTTTTTCACCAGTCCGCGCATATATTCCGCGCGTCCGGCAATATCGGCGTGCATCTTCACGCCCTCACGTTTTCTCGATCCGATAAATTCGTCAACGGCCTTTAAAAATACAGGTCTTATCTGAGCGTACAATTCATCGGGATCTTCTTCCTCTTTTTCTATCTTGAAAATATCTCCGAAACCCGCCAGAAGCGATACCGAAATATCATCTTTCAGGGAAAATGTGTCGCGCAGGTCGCACAGAGCCTGCATATACTGCTCCGCAAGAAGTTTATCCGCGCACACACTTCGGGAGCCGTCACCGAAATCCTCCAGCGAAACAAAGATATCGACCTTTCCGCGGAAGATATGTTCCGATGCCTCGTTTCTTAGTTTTTCCTCAAGAAATCCGTAGCATTTCGGAACTTTCACCGAAAAATCACAAAAGCGGTGATTAACCGATTTTATTTCGGCGAGAATTTTTCTGTTTCCGCGCATTTCTTCACACCGGCCGTAGCCTGTCATGCTTTTAATCAATGATAAAA
>CAZLOX010000292.1:0-1835 GCA_964561265.1 uncultured Lachnospiraceae bacterium | reverse complement strand
TTTATGCGGAATGGTAATTCCACTTATAAAATAATTATATCACTAAAAAAGAAGCGTGTCAAGCGGATTTTTTCAAAATCTGCTGACACGTTTTTTTATTTCAAGATTATGACATTTAAACAAAACAGCTTGACACAGAATTTTTTGGATGATATAATAGAAAAAGTGATATAAAAGTGGAAGTGACTATTTCGCTGCCTTCTTGAAGAAAGGAGGTGGTTAACTATGGTACATACCGATATAATAAGTACAGTAATATTTGTACTGATATTAACCGGTGTGTTACACAGGTTTTTAATAAAAAAATAGTCACCCCATCTCCAACATGAGGTGACTGTGTCGGTTTATACCGATATAAAATCCTTCTGTAGCGGAATGGTAATTCCACTGATAAATTAATTATATCACTAAAACCAAAGCGTGTCAAGCGGATTTTTGAAAATCTGTTTGGCACGTTTTATTTATCGCAAAATTCCGAACGTTTAAAGAAAACAGCTTGACACAGTATTTTTTGGGTGATATAATAGAAAAAGTGATATAAAAGTGGAAGTGACTATTTCGCTGCCTTCTTGAAGAAAGGAGGTGGTTAACTATGGTACATACCGATATAATAAGTACGGTAATATTCGTACTGATATTAACCGGTGTATTGCACCATATTTTAATAAAAAAATAGTCACCCCATCTCCAACATGAGGTGACTGCGTCGGTTTACACCGACAAAAGAAACTAAATTGCGCGGAATGGTGACTCCACTTATAAAATAATTATATCACTAAAAAAGAAGCGTGTCAAGCGGATTTTTTCAAAATCTGCTGACACGTTTTTTTATCTTACGGTCTTTCAAAAAAATTTTTTAAAAAAATAACAAAAAGTTTATATTTGTTTATAAAATGTTTATATTTATGTTATACAATATTTATATAAGGCATTTATAATAGAAAATGTAATAGCTGTTACGGTGCAGAATTTATTTTAAGAAAGGATGAATTATTATGAAACGCAAGCATATGATTACCTTAATATCCGCTATAACCGGCGCGGCAGTACTGTCGGTATCCGCCGTTGCCACCTACGCTACGGCAAGCGGTTACAGCGCGGCGAAAAACGCGATGAAAAACATAATCTATGAAGATAACCTGACTATGGATTTCACTTACGGCATAAAGCTGGACGGAAACGATATTGAAGGCTTATCCGAAAAAATCGTACAGAAGTTTGACAAAAACGGCTCTTCGCAGTATTCACTGTCACATGACGGAGGCCGCCGTACTTTTTTCCAGGACGGCATGGATGTCACATACTATGATACAAATCAAAACAAAAGCATAGACCCCGGCGACCGCGTATATGTCCGCGATTATTACAATGACGGAGATATGCCGGTATGGCTCTTTGAGCTGAAAGACGATAAAAGAGTAAATAATTATATCCGTTTTGCCGAGGCGCTGTGTGATACGTTCGTGGGCGACCTCAAAAACAACATCGTTCTGACAGACTCCGACGACAAGGGCGACACATATTCGCTTAATCTTGACGCGTATCAGATTCCGGAACTTTATCAGGCCGGTATTGAAATGATTATGTCGCAGGTATCTCCGGAGGATTATTATATTGATGACAAATCTGTCGCGGATATGAGCGAGGAAGAATTTTATGAGGCAGTGACGGAGGATTACAATACTGAACTGCTCTTTGCGGAGAATGTGAAACTTCAGGGCGCGAATATAGACGTTACTCTTGACAAACATTCCCGTATATCCGATGTAAAAGCGGAAGCATCACTTTACGGCGAAGACCCGTTCGGAAAATCGCACACTATCGCATTCTGGGTA
>CAZLOX010000291.1:0-1862 GCA_964561265.1 uncultured Lachnospiraceae bacterium | reverse complement strand
CAATATATGTCAAATCCAGTTTCAGTTTATCATAAGGCGTCGTATTATATTTCCCATATACCTGTGCATAGCCGGCAAGTCCCGCCTTTACTTTCATACGGAAAACAAATTCCGGCATTTCTTCCACATATTGCGCAATTATCTCCGGACGCTCCGGACGAGGACCGATAAAAGACATATCGCCTTTTAAAATATTAAATAACTGCGGCAGTTCATCAATACGTACCGCACGGATGACTTTTCCTATCGGCGTAATTCTCGAATCATTTTTTGCTGCAAGTCTCGCCACACCGTCTTTTTCCGCATCAACCCTCATACTGCGGAATTTCAAAATGTAAAATTCCCGTGCATCCCTTGTACACCGAATCTGTTTATATAAAACCGGCCCGCCGTCATACAGCTTAATGATAATCGCTGTTATCAGCATAAACGGAGATGCTATGACAAGCAAAACAATTGCACAAAACAAATCAAACAGCCTTTTAATGAGACGCTGCTCTATTTTCAGCGCATATTCCCGTGTCAATAGAATCGGTGTATCAAATAAGTGAAGCTGGTCAGAACCCTTTACCAATACATCCGAAACTTTCGGCATCATATATACACGAACGGATTTACTGTAACAATACTTCAAAAGTTCATTCCTGACCGAAATCGGAATATCCCATAAGACAACCGCGCCATATCCTGCTGTAATCTCTGCCTTAATCTTCTCTATTCCTTCAGCAATGTCAATATACCGGTTAATCCTGTACTTGTCCTTTCTCGAATTAAACTTCGCAACAATACTGTCAATAGGGCGTTCCCCATGCACAAGCAGAATTTCTCTCGGCGGAAATGCCTTATGATAAAACATATTGCAGATATATACCCACACTGCTGATAATACTATCTGTATCAACATAGTTTCTGCTATCGGCCTGACTTCTACAAGCCAGTTCGCCATCAAAGAAATCTGTATATAGGACAGCACATTCACTGCTATCAGCGAAAAAAACTGGGAAAAATAAACATCTACAGGTTTCAGATAGCCGATTTTTAAACCGCCATATGTGCTGGCAAAGAAAAAGAGCAGTACAAAATATACTAAAAACATCAGCACATGGCCTTTAAAAAAGAAGTTCAGACGACGGTGTATATGCAGAAAAGGATAATACTCTGTCATCCAGAAATATGCATACACGCCGGTCTGCAAAATCAAGCCGACAAAAGAAAGCTGCAATATAATAAGTCTCTTTAAAGATTCTATCCGTTTCACTATAGCACCTCATTTGTGAATCTATCGTCTTCAAATACGCCTTAATGTCGCACGTATTGCCCACAAACAAAAACAGAATACACTGTCCGGGAGCGCCAGTTTCTCCTCTTTACGATACAAATTCCAGATTCGCTTCATGGCAATAAATTTGTTAGAAGAAAGACTTTTCTCCGGTCTTCTGTAAATCGCCAGCACTTCATTTAAGCCGTACGCCGTATAACCGGCGCGAAGAATTTTCCACCATGTTGCCGTATCTTCACTTTCCACTTCCGGCATTCGTATCAATTCTTTAGGAATCACCTTCGTATCAAATATTACGGTTGTTGTAAAAATAATGGTTCTGGAAAGCGCCTTCCGATATGTGAGCCGCTCCGGTACCGTAACTGTTTTTCCGGTTCCTTTTGCATTCTCGTCTCCGAATTCATATGCGGTAAAAGCAAAACCGGCATGCTTTTGTTTCATAAAAGCAAGTTCTTTTTCCAGTTTATCGGGAAACCAGATATCATCTGCGTCAAGAAATGCAATATATCTTCCCTGCGCCAATGCAATTCCCGTATTTCTGGCTTTTGCCGCGCCCTCATTTTTTTCTTTCCGAATCAGGCGG
>CAZLOX010000290.1:0-1877 GCA_964561265.1 uncultured Lachnospiraceae bacterium | reverse complement strand
GGTAGATAGAAAAAGTAAATGCAACCCCCTGAGTGAAAGTTCGAAAAGGCCGCAACTAAGCCAAACCTCTCATCTTTTGAAGCCTATATCCAGGAGGGAAAGTTCAGGGAGGAGAAGCGGATTGTGTGAATTTTCCGAAAAATGAACATGGGAAACTAAGGGATTGTGGACCATACGAAAGTTTTGTACCGGTCAATGCAATCCCTTTTGCATGAGAGATTTATGTGATGTGAGCATGGCCAGCGGCGTCTAGTTCAAACTGCTGAAGACGGTAAGAACAGTCTGCACTCAGATGTTCTGAAACAGCTTTGGCGTCAGAATAATTTCATTCGGTTCAATGCGGGTCATCCCCAGTTTCTTAATGATGCTGTCATCCGGATCATGCAGCGTCCTGAACAGTTCAAAAGGACAGATATCCTGCCGACCAAGGCGCAGATACGAATTCACATGACACATCATGAGCCGGACCTTCTCGGACGTCAGACTGTTAAAGGAGGACTTCCGCTTTGGCAGAACGTAACGCATGAGACGGTGATTCTGCTCAGCCGATCCTTTTTCAAAGGAACTGTTCGGATGGCAGTAAAAGATTTTTGTCCGCTGGGTGCCGGAAGCAGGATCTGTCTCAAGCGCAGACGGATCGCTGAATTCGGAGCCATTGTCCGTCAGGATAACGGGGAACAGCTCGCGGAAAGTTTCCAGACCCAGCTTTTCGGTGAGTTCATCAAAAATCTCTCTGACCGAGCGGGCATCATTGCGGGGGCGGAGAAAGCCCAGCATGAACTGCGCTTCCACAAAATGAAGGGTCAGAATGACCTTTCCGCCTTTCTCTCCCTCCACCGTGTCCATTTCCACATGGTGAAGACGGGGAGAAGCAGCCATGTATTCCTGGTATTCCTCATAGTGTCTGCCGTGTCGGCAGGCCGGATCCACTGTACAGGCGTGCTGCTGTGTCTTGTAACGGGGTTTTGAAGGTTTCCTGGAAACTTTCTGGCGCATATCGAGTGTGCAGTCAGAAAGACATCCATGATCCACCATATTGTACAGTGTACGTTCGCTGATCATCAGTGTATCCTTATTAGCAGCCCAGATGTGATGCAGTGACTGTCCCTTTTTCAGGAGAGGTGCCACTACACTGCGCACATGGGCCAGTTCCTGGGAAGTGAGATGTGTGCCGCTTCGCGATTCACTTTGGACCGCGTCCGCTTCCCGCTGTGCCGATTCCGCCCGGTAAAAGTGCTTTTCAAGGGAGCACTTCCGGCGGTCGGTGCAGCCATTACAGACATAAGGCGGATCATTCAGTCGGCTGCAGATCTGTCTTTCAAAATCGGGACAGAATTTGCGGCACAGTCCCAAATGACAATTACGGCATTTTCTGCTTCTGCAGTCCTCCGAGACGCAAAGTTCGGTGTGCTGGCAGCCGAAACGGTTGGCGCATTCATTAAAGCGCTGTCCCCAGGCCCCGGTCTGTTCCACAATGTAATGACTGCGGATCTCCCGTGAAATGGTTGTACAGTTTTTATCCGTCGAAATGCCGATTTCTTTGAAAGACTGTTTTCCATTAAGTCCTTTCTCAATCTGCTTTCGGTTCTCCAGTGTAAGTCGGGTTTTCATTTTTTGGTCTCCTTTATAAATTTCCGGAGGCCATGCTCAGCAGAAGACGTCAGGAGTACAGACGTCTCCAGAGAAGAGACGTAAGAGGGAAGCTAATTGAAAACCCTGACGCCGAACGTGAACAAGGGCCCCTGCAGGGGCCCTTGTTCAGCTGCCAGCTTCTGATGTCAGTCTGCACTTTGAAGAGGTCAATGCATCCCTTCCGTTTAAAGCGGTGATTGCAGTTCATCTCTGTTTAGAGGTTGCAATGAGTTCGGCAATCTACA
>CAZLOX010000289.1:0-1878 GCA_964561265.1 uncultured Lachnospiraceae bacterium | reverse complement strand
CGCGCTTTTCTTTTGTGTTAAATCAGCTTTTCGGGATGAGCTTAATTAGGAATGCTATGAAAAGGTGTGTTTTTATGTGTTGTATACTATGGTTGTTAAGCAACTGTATCGTATGTGCTCAAAGTAAGGAATTTTTTTCAGATAACAGAGAATTGGCTAAACGAGGAGATGCACGAGCTCAATGTATTTTAGGCGTTTGTTATGAAAATGGCAACGGTGTAGCTATGAACAAGACCAAGGCGGTGGAATGGTATAGAAAATCTGCCAAGCAGGGATACGTAAATGCTCAGTATTATTTGGGTTTATGTTATGCTAATGGCGCGGGGGTGATTAAGGACGAGACCAAGGCGGTAGAATGGCTTGGCAAATCTGCCGAGCAGGGAAACAAGAACGCTTTGGCATTGCTTAACAAATTTACTAGGCAAGGAAATGTAAATGCACTAAAGTGGCTTGACAAGTTTGCCGAGCAGGGGAACGCAGATGTTCAATATGATTTAGGTTTGTGTTACTATAATGGTGTGATTAAAGACGAGACCAAGGCGGTCGAATGGTTCGGCAAATCTGCCGAGCAAGGAAACAAGAACGCTTTGGCATTGCTTAACAAATTTACTAGGCAAAGAAATGTAAATGCACTGAAGTGGCTTGATAAGTTTGCCGAGCAGGGAAACGCAGATGCTCAGTATTATTTGGGTTTATGTTATGCTAATGGCGCGGGGGTGATTAAGGATAAGGCTAAGGCTTTTGAATGGCTTGGTAGGTCTGCTGAGCAGGGAAATATAAATGCACAGGAATGGCTTGGTAACTCTGTTGGACAAGGAAATGTAAATGCACTGAAATGGCTTGATAAGTTTGCCAAGCAGGGGAACGCACGAGCTCAATATGATTTAGGTTTATGTTACTATAATGGCAAGGGAGTAGTTAAGGACTATATCAAGGCTGCGGAGTGGTACAACAAGTCTGCCAAACAAGGAAACGCACAAGCTCAATATGCTTTGGGTTTATGTTACTATAATGGCAATGGTGTATCTATGGACAAGACCAAGGCTGTGGAATGCTATAGAGAGTCTGCCGAGCAGGGAAACGCTATGGCTCAATTTGCTTTAGGTTTATGCTATTATATCGGTGATGGAGTGGTTAAAGACAAGAGCAAGGCGATTGAATGGTACAGCAAGTCTGCTGAACAAGGGAATGCAGATGCTCAGTATATTTTAGGTGCTTGTTATTATGATGGCGATGGTGTATCTATGAATAAGGCTAAAGCAGTGGAATGGTACAGCAAGTCTGCCGAGCAGGGAAACGCAGATGCTCAATATACTTTAGGTAGGTGTTATTATGATGGCAATGGTGTATCTATGAATAAGGTTAAAGCTGTGGAATGGTACAGCAAGTCTGCCGAGCAGGGAAATGCTGATGCTCAATGTTTCTTAGGTTTATGTTACCATAATGGCGAGGGAGTAGTTAAAGATAATGCCAAGGCGGTAGAATGGTACAGCAAATCTGCCAAACAGGGCAACACAAATGCTCAATATGATTTAGGTTTATGTTACTATAATGGCGAGGGTGTTGTCAAGGACAAAAATAAAGCAGTGGAATGGTTTAAAAAATCTGCAGAACAGGGAGATTCGGATGCACAATGGGCTTTGGGCTTATGTTATTATGATGGTGATGGCGTTCTCAAGGATAAAATTAAAGCAGTGGAATGGTTAAAGAAATCTGCCGGACAAGGAAATGTAAACGCCAAAAAGAAAATAGAAGAATTGCAGAAAGAACAACGCACCCGAGAGGAATATCGTCGAAATTGTATTTACAAATACGGTGAAAAGTGGGGCAATTTGGTTTATGCTAAAAAGTTTACGTTGGGTATGACGAAAGAAATGG
>CAZLOX010000288.1:484-1878 GCA_964561265.1 uncultured Lachnospiraceae bacterium | reverse complement strand
CCCCTATGTCATGCGTGAGAGGCATGTATCCTAACCCTTAGATGAATCCACCATGTGTTTCGGTGCTGCAAAGATAAGGCCTTTGTCGGAATATGCAAAATTTTCGGGCAAAAACTGCAAATTTTTTCGCAACGACACTTGTCGGCACGCTTTTCGGATTACCTTTATCGCAAATTCGAACCCCATGAAAACCATCCACATCATCCTTCCCCTGCTCGCAGCAGCAGCCCTGAGCGCCTGCGACCGTCGCCCCGTGCAGCCCCGATTCGACATCGCCGCCCTCGACACGCTCATCGGCACCCCCGAGTGGGGCTGTCAAGTCGATTACCGCTTCGCGACGATCGACAATGCCGCCGCGACACTGGCCCTCGGCGCGATCGAAAAGGCCAACATCGGCTATTTCTACCAACTGGGCAACTTCGACGGCACGCCTGCCGAAGCGGCCGCGGCGTCGCTGCGCCAAATCGCCGACGAGATGCAGCTGTCCGAGCGTCCCGAGCCGGCGCCCGCCTGGAGCCCCGGCGAAATATCGGTCGAAAGCGAGGGCTCGGTGGTCGATACGCTGGTCAATTACACCATCTACCGGTCGAGCTACACAGGCGGTGCTCACGGAATGTATACCGTTGAATATCATACCTATTCGCTGGCCGACGGTACCGAACTCACGGCGGCCGATTTGTTCGGCGAGGAGCGTCTGCAACCGCTCGCCGCGCAGATTCGCCGCAAAATATATGCGGCTTACGACGCTGCGAACGACGAAGAGCTGGCCGCTCAGGGCTTCTTCCCCGAGTATATCGGCGTGACGGATAATTTCCGCATCGCACCCGATTCGGTCGTCTTCTTTTTCAATCCTTATGAAGTAGGCTGCTATGCCCTCGGCCCCATCGAAGTGCCTTTCTCCCGGCAGGAGATAAAGGAACTGCGATAGTCTCCACCGAGTATTCATCGCAAATTGTCATTCTGAGACACGCAGTGTCGAAGAACCGACGAACGCAGCGAGAGCAAAGACTGCTTGCTGTCTTTGCCGAGCAAGGAGGAGGAAGACAAGCGTAGCGAAGTCAATCTATATACCGTCGTTGCTGCACAGATCCTTCGCTGCGCTCAGGATGACAGTTTGCGTCGACTTCAGCCTTTAGGCTGGCAAGCCGGAGCCACCCCCGGCGTAGGCTTGCGCATTCGTGCGCCGCGCCTCCGCTGGCTCCGGGCTTGCAAACCCCGTCATCCAGTCCCCATTTTGTCATTCTGAGGAGGGCGAAGCCCGACGAAGAATCTAAAGGATGTCATATAGATCCTTCGTCGCTACACTCAGGATGACAGTTTTGCGTCAGGTGGCAACGCCCGTTGGGCGTTGCTCTCGGCCGCCGCCGAGAAGTGGCGTCAAACTCCGGCTCCAA
>CAZLOX010000288.1:0-474 GCA_964561265.1 uncultured Lachnospiraceae bacterium | reverse complement strand
GGCCCGCAACATTCTGTCGCGTGCTCTCCGCAGTCTTCGGCCCGCGAAATTCACCTCGAAAAAGTCTCCTGCGGCCATAATCGCGATAAATCGCTAACAAATAAGATATTGCTTGTTTTGTTTATAATTTGTTATTAAAAGCTCCGGGGGCGGCTTGTCTTTCTCGCCGACTATCCCTACTTTTGTTCTGCCGGGATTTTCAAGCGTCGGCATCGACGAGAGATTCGGAATCGCAGAAAGGAGAAAACGATGAAATTTTCCGCGATTCCGGGCTTTTTTCACCCCCGAAGCGAAGCAAACGAAGAAGCGAACGAATAGTATAACATATATTAATAATGGGTATTTCGGAACTTTACATCGTCAAGCGCGATGGCAAGCGCGAACCTTTCTCCGTGGAGAAGATCAAGCGCGCAGTGAGCAAAGCATTTCTTTCGGTAGGCGGCTATGCCACCGACGACGACCTTACGTCGGTAC
>CAZLOX010000287.1:0-1885 GCA_964561265.1 uncultured Lachnospiraceae bacterium | reverse complement strand
GATTGCTTGCAAGAACGAGAACAGCATCCCCCTGGGTGAACGTTGGAACCGCCTGTTGCTGTGCGGCCCCTATGGCGAATACCCCAACCTGCAGCAGTACTACCTGCCCACGCACTGCCAGCAGTGCAAGAACGCGCCCTGCGTTCATGTGTGCCCCACCGGCGCTTCCTACCGCGATCCCGAGACCGACATCGTGCTCGTGGACAAGGAGAAGTGCATTGGCTGCAAGTATTGCATGATGGCGTGCCCCTATGGCGTGCGCGCCTGGAACGAGGAAGAGCATGTGGTTGAGAAGTGCACGATGTGCCAGCATCTCACCTCTGCCGGCGAGCTGCCTCACTGCGTGAAGGTGTGCTCGGTTCAGTGCCGCTTCTACGGCGACCTGGACGATCCGAATTCCGATGCCGCCAAGGCCATCGCCGCCAAGCCCGACGCAGTCCACAAGCTGGCCGACATGGGCAACGATCCCAGCTCGGTGTACCTGCTTTCCGACAAGTACTGCGATTGGCGCGAGTATGCCGACGACTGGCACGACATCATGAACTACGATTAAAGGAGCTGAAAACATGGATATTCAATGGCCCCTGGTTCTCTTTACCCTGTTCAGCTCTATGGGCGGCTGCCTGTTCGTGTTCGTCGGACTGAACGAGTTCACGAAGAAGTCATCGGTGAGCGGGTTCGTCCCCGGTCTGGTGGCAGGCATCCTCGCTATCGTGGGCGGCGTGTGCTCGGTGTTCCATCTGGAGCATGTCGACCGCATCATGAACGCGCTTTCCCGCCCCACTTCGGGCATCTTCGTGGAAGCCGTGCTCATCGGTTGCCTGGTGGTCTGCGTGGCGGTGTACCTCATCTGCCTGAAGCGCGAGGCGCAGGCAGGCGTGAAGGCCTTCGCCGTGCTGGGCATGATCTTCGGCATCGCCCTCTCGTTCATGGCCGGTCACTCCTACATCATGGAAGCGGTCGAGAAGTGGTCCACCGAGCTTCTGCCCTTGGGCTACCTGCTGACGGCTCTTCCCATGGGTGCCGGCCTATACTGGGCGCTCGCCTGCAAGGATGAAGTGTCCGGCAAGTTCATGGCCATGTGCACGCTCGTCTGCGGTGCCCTGGGCCTCATCGGCGCCCTGGCCTACGCCGGTGCGGTGGACGCCTTCTCCGGCGAGTCGATGATGGTGGCTGTGGGCTCCATCGTGCTGGCCGGCGTGGCTCCCATCGTCTGCGGCGTGGTGGGCCTGAAGGCTCCCAAGGAGGCCTATGGCTGGATCGCCTTCGTCTGCGCCACCATCGGCGCCCTGCTGTTCCGCGTTCTCATGTGGACGCTGCACACTCAGGCCTTCGGCTTCTTCGGCCAGAACTTCTAAGCGGATCGGGCCCGTCTTCCGGGGCGGGCCCCCATCCCGATGCCAGAAGCTTCCCTTGAGCTTCTTTTGACGATGCGTCGCCTCCCTCCTCTCGGCGCAGCGTTTCCCTCCTCTTCTTTCCTCCGCAAGGGACGAGATGAGCTTCTGGTATCGGGATGGGCAAAGATCCCATCTCCGCGCGGTGTTGGCCGCGACGGAACCTACCAACGATTGGGGTGATCGTTATGGAGCAAGAAACTATCGAGGTCGTTGCAGGAGCGGGCGCTTCCGGCGCTGACGAGCAAGGTGAGCGCTTGAGTGCTCGTGAAGTGCGAGACCTTATGACCATGCGCGAGAGCGTGTACCGACTGTTCTCGGCGCTGTACTTCAAAGAGCTTACCGATGAGCAGATTCGGTTTCTCCATGATTCCGATTTGGATTTCAGCGACCTCGACCCGGTGATGGCCGAGGGTGCGAAGAATGTGAAGCGCGCCGTGCGTCGCGTGAATTCTGGCACTCGTGAAGATTTGGCCGTCGATTATGCCCAC
>CAZLOX010000286.1:0-1893 GCA_964561265.1 uncultured Lachnospiraceae bacterium | reverse complement strand
TGTGGCTTGCATACCGTCAGAGCGGGCGCGGAATGTTTTTGAAATACGCGAGAAAATGCGAGGAAAATCTTGATTCCGTGCTGTATGAATTTGTAAATACCGACCATGATCTCGGTTTTTTATGGTCGCTCGCATCGGTCGCGGATTACAAGATAACCGGACTTGAAAAATCAAGAACACGCGCTCTTATCGCGGCAAACTATCTTGCGGCGCGGTTTAATATAAAGGGTTCGTTCATACGCGCATGGAACGGCAAAGGACAGGAAAACAGGGCTATAATAGATTCGCTTATGAATATGCCGCTGCTTTACTGGGCAAGCCGCGAACTTGAAGACCCGCGGTTCGCGTATATCGCGGAGGCTCATACCAATACGATTTTAAAGGAATTTATCAGGAATGATAATTCTGTCCGTCATATTGTGGACTTTGACCCTGAAACCGGCGAAGTATCAGGAGTACCGCAGGGACAGGGATTTTCACCCGACAGTGCTTGGGCGCGCGGAACGTCATGGGCGGTGTACGGCTTTGCGCTGGGATATAAATATACCGGAAAAACCGAATATCTCGACGCGGCAAAAAGAACGGCGCATTTCTTTATAGCAAATCTGCCGGAGGACAATGTTGCATACTGGGATTTCCGCGTTCCGGTAAACAAGGATACTCCGCGTGATACAAGCGCGGCGGCATGCTGCGCGTCCGGACTGCTGGAAATTGCGTCGCTTGTCGGTGAAAATGAAAAAGCCGTCTATTACAATGCGGCTGTGCGCATATTAAAGGGAATTACCGAAAAATTTGCGCATCTTGACGAAAATGACACTCATGAAGAACTTATCGGCGGCGGTACAGGACATATGCCGCAGAAACAAAATATAATGGCCGGTCTTATTTACGGAGATTATTTCTACTATGAGGCAATACTGAAACTCGCCGGAGAAAAAGAATTATTCTGGTAAAAAATAATGGGGTACGTTCCGCGTACCCCACTTTTGTTATCTCATTATATCAAGTATTTTAAATTCCGTGTCGCCGCCCGGTGTCTGTATTGTCACAGTATCACCCTTTTTATGATTAAGTATTCCCGCGCCTACAGGCGATTCGTACGAAAGCTTGTTCTTTGCCGGATCAGCCTCTGCCGGTCCTACAATCTGATATTCAAGCTCCTCGTCAAACTCAACATCATAAATTTTTACTCTCACACCCGGAGTAACAGCGTCGCTGTTTATCTCGCTTTCTTCAATAATCCGCGCGTATTTCAGCTTATATTCGATTTTGCCTATGCGTTCCTCAACTTCCGCCTGCTCATTTTTCGCCTCGTCATACTCCGCGTTTTCGGATAAATCTCCGAAACCTCTCGCGTGTTTGATTTTTTCCGAAACCTGCTTTCTGACAACGGTTTTCAGATATTCAAGCTCTTCCTCAAGTTCCCTTTTTCCTTCGCTTGTCAGGACTATCTCTGTATTTTCCGCCATAATAAAACATCCTCCCGATATATAAATTTAGGAAAGGCTGACTTAAAGGTAATAAAAAAATAGTTTTGCGAAAAATATACGCTCTTCATTTGATATTTTTTCTACGAAAAAAATCATACTTCCGAGCTATTTTTCGCCGCCGGGGGGCTAAAACTATTTTTTTATCTTGATTTATTCAGCGTTTCCTTTATAAAAACTACAAATTATATTATAATCAACTTTGTGCCGGTTGTCAACCGGATTTTATATATTTTACCGTGAATTTATTTTTCCGTTCTGTTCTGCGGCAAAATAAATTCACACTGCATTACTGCGAATACTGCAATTTTTATTTATTCAGTGTTTTTTTATATAAAATAATAAAAACTCATTGTTTTTATGGAAAAGAAATGATATAATATAATTCAAGCGAGAATTTTTTTAT
>CAZLOX010000285.1:0-1898 GCA_964561265.1 uncultured Lachnospiraceae bacterium | reverse complement strand
GCCGACTGGAGCACGGCGGAGAAGTTGATCTGCTGCGCCTCCGCCATGCTGTTCAGCCATGCGGGAATTGACAGCGTTTTCTTGACTGCCTTGGTCGACCGGGTTTTGAGGTACTCGCCGGGGGAGAACTCGACGATGACCACGAACTCGCCCGGTTCCAGCTCCGCACTGTTCGGAGCGGACGGGGCGGGAAGGACGGAATTGCCTTCTGCGGCATCCTCATAGTACAGTCCGAGGGCATCCTTGATGTTCTCGACCGCCTCTGCCAACGTCTCCCCCTGCGAAACGCACCCGCTGATGTCGTTCAGCCAGACGCTGTATCCGCCGTCCTCTTCCGGGTGCATGGTTGCTGGGTAGTACAATTTATCCATGGAAAATCCTCCTCCTGGACGCAGGACTTATTTCAGCCCTGCGTCTTTCAAAATTTTCTGCTCGGTGCCTTTTTTCAGGTCTTTGCTGTGCTTTGGTACGGTGGTTGTCTTGCCCGTGTTTTCGTTCTTGTAGAAGAAATGTGAGCCGTTAGAGTGCTTGAGACGGAAGCCGTTTGCTTCCAGGAGCCGTATCATTTCTCTCGGTGTCATCGGCATTCGTATTCCCTCCCCCGATCGTGGTTTCATTATACACGTATTTTACGTATTAGTCAAGAGCTACCCACGCAACAAAGTACACAATTTACCCCTGAAAACTTTGTGTACTTTATTTTCTGAAATCGCTTGAAATTAGTCTTTACTTATGTTATAATGTAGTTACAGAAAGGGAAAGGGAAATCCCAAACACCAGAAAGGCTACGAGTATGAAAAAATTTGAAATCCAGGAAAAAAACACCCAGACACTGAGCTTCCAGCTCGAAGTGAACGAATACGAACGGCTCCAGGACGCCGCCGAGATGTGGGGGCATTCAGAACAAAGAATGATGGACGAGTTCATCAACTGCGATCTTGGCAGCGGTTTAACGCCGAAGCGGTTCCAAGCCAAGGATGAACCGGAAGAATGCTACACCTTCGCTTACCAAGTCAGCCCGCAACGCTTCCAGGCAATCAAAGAGCGGCAACGCACGCTGGGCATGACCACGCAGGACTACCTGAGAACCCTGGTGCGCTGGCTGACCAATAAGGCATAAGATCCCAAGCCTTACGCAGAGAGCCGAGAGGCTCTGCTGCGTACACGGAAAAAGTCGCCGAAAGGCGGCTATTTTTATGCTCTCCTGCCTGTGTGCATTTTGTACAGAATTGTTGAAAACCTTTGTGTACTATTTTTTTCAAAAATACTTGACATTAGTCTATACTTATGCTATAATAGAGATACAATAAAACAACAACCCAAGGAGGAAAAGAGTATGAGAGTTATGAGTTCACAGAGATTTTTGAACGATGATATTGTCGAGGAGAAGATCGAACAGCTTCAACAGAGCGGAGCAAAAAAGTTGATAATTCCGGTGGTCAACGCTTTCACAAAAGACCTGGACGGAGAGGATTTGTACATCATGATTGACTGCCACCACAGGCTGGCGGCGGCAAAGGAGATCGGCGGAATCGAGATCGAGTATGAAGAAGTTGAAGATGAAATGACATACTACAGAGACATTGAAGAACAGAATGGTGATGCCGTTTGTGAAACCTGGTTCATGGACAGCCCATGGTTCTACGTTGAAACTGAAGACGAAGTTTGGTAAACCCAATAAGGAGCAGAGCCTTTCCGGCTCTGCTGTGTACACGGAAAGTCGCCGAGAGGCGGCTATTTTTATGCCCTCCGAGCTATCGTTTCAGAGTTTGCACCCAAGAAATCGTCATTTGCACCCTTTTTCCGGCTATCGTTTCATTGTATCAAAGTCAGCGTATTGATAGATGTAAATGGTAAGATAAAGTAGGCCAAAAAGCGCCAGTGAAAGTATACCAATC
>CAZLOX010000284.1:0-1904 GCA_964561265.1 uncultured Lachnospiraceae bacterium | reverse complement strand
TTACAATACTGAGTGATGGTGCAATTGGTGGCAAGCCCTACCGCCACCGCATATTCAAGAACCTGCTTATTCAGCACCGGAAGGGAACCGGGCATGCCGGTACATACCGGACAGGTATGGGTATTAGGTTCTCCCCCAAAAGCAGTGGAGCACCCGCAGAAAATTTTGGTTTTAGTAGCCAGTTCTACATGAACTTCCAGTCCGATGACTGTTTCATACTGTTTTCCCATTCTACTTGTCCTCCTTTCTGCCAAAAGCGCCTCTTGCCTGTTCATAGGCATAAGCAGTCTGTATCAGTTTCTTTTCGTTGAAGCAGTCTCCGATAAGCTGCAACCCGATAGGAAGTCCCTTCTCATCAAGACCGCAGGGCATAGAAAGTCCGGGCAGTCCTGCCAGATTAATAGAAATAGTATAAATATCCCCTAAATACATCTTGATCGGGTCGGATAAACTCTCTCCCAACTTAGGAGCCGTGGTGGGTGCCACTGGTCCTAAAATCACATCATATTTTGCAAAAGCTTCGTCAAATGCCTTTTTGATCAGTGCTTTTACACGCAATGCCTTCAGATAATATGCATCATAATAACCGGAGCTGAGCACAAAGCTTCCCAGCATGATCCTACGCTTCACTTCCGCCCCAAAGCCCTCGGAGCGGGTCTTCTTGTACATATTGTGAAGCCCTTCGTAGTCTTCTGTCCGGTAGCCGTATTTGATTCCGTCAAACCGTTCCAGGTTGGAGCTTGCCTCCGCCGCCGCAATGGTATAGTAGGTAGGGATCGCATATTCCACAAGGCTCATATCAAATTCTTCCACAATAGCGCCTTTTTCCTTCAGCACATCAGCAGCCGCCAAAACTGCCTTTTTCACCTCGGGATCAAGTCCCTCTCCAAAATAATCCTTCGGGATGCCGATCCTCATGCCCTTCACATCATCAATCAGTGCAGAAGTAAAATCCAGATCCTTTCTCTCCACAGATGTTGAATCTTTCAGGTCATGGGAAGCAATAACCTCCATGATGGTTGCGCAGTCTGTCACATCTTTGCATAAAGGACCAATCTGATCCAGTGAGGAACCATAAGCAATCAAGCCATAACGGGAAACTGTTCCATAGGTGGGCTTTAATCCCACTACCCCGCAAAAAGATGCGGGCTGCCTGATGGAGCCGCCGGTATCCGAGCCAAGGGCATAAAAGCACTCCTGCGCTGCCACTGCCGCCGCACTGCCGCCGGAAGATCCTCCCGGTACATGCTCCGGGTTCCATGGATTCTTAGTCACACCAAAAGCAGAAGTTTCGGTGGTTGACCCCATGGCAAATTCGTCCATATTGGTCTTCCCTAGGATCACTGCCCCTGCTTTTTGAAGGTTCAGAACCGCTTCCGAGGAAAAGGTTGGCACGAAGTTGCCTAAAATCTTGGAAGAACAAGTGGTAAGAAGCCCTTCCGTACACATATTGTCCTTGATGGCAACCGGCACGCCTGCAAGAGGCCCGGTAAGCTCACCGGCATCAATCTTTTTCTGCACCTCATCCGCTTGCTTAAGTGCACCTTCTCTGTCCACCGTCACATAGCAGTTGTATTCCTTTTCTTTTTCCTCAATCCGGGCAAGCACCGCCTCCGCTGCCTCCCGAACCGTTACTTCCTTATTTTTAATTGCCGCCCCAAGGGAAACGGCAGTCATATTTAAAAGATCCATCTGTCGTCCTCCTATTCAAACGTACGCGGCACCGTAAACATGCCGTCCTTTTCACCGGGAGCATTCTTTAAAATTTCTTCCCTAGTATCGCCATTTGTCACTACATCCTCACGGAATACATTTTTGACCGGAAACACATGACTCATAGGCTCTACGCCTTCCGTATCCAGTTCTCCCAGCTTATCAATGTAATCCAGCATACTTCCCATATC
>CAZLOX010000283.1:0-1916 GCA_964561265.1 uncultured Lachnospiraceae bacterium | reverse complement strand
CTCCATATGCTTGACACCCTCCCCACGGATAAATTCGGGGGATTCTTTCTCCTTTCACAGCCATCTGCCTGCTTCAATGAAGCAGGTCTTACGTCAGCTCCGGGAGTGATTTTATAGAGTCCCGGTGCCCCGCGGACTCTTGACGGTCAGCGCTGCGCCAGAATGCGCAGTCCTTCCTGCCTTATGTTCACGGCCGCGTTGATGTCCCGGTCGTGGTGTGCTCCGCATACCGGGCAATCCCACTCACGGACCTTCAGGTCTTTTACTGCCGTATGCTTGTACCCACACGCATGGCACGTCTGCGAGGAAGCATAGAACCGGCCGACAACGACAAGTGAGCGTCCGTGCCTCTCTGCCTTATATGCCAGCTGCCGGCGGATCTCACCCCAGCCGGCATCATGGATGGCCTGTGCCAGGCAATGATTACGGACGAGATTCTTCACCGCCAGGTCCCCGACACAGATGATGTCATTTCTCCGCACGATTTCTGTGGTCATCTTGTGCTGCGCGTCACGCCGGGAATCTGCGACCTTCGCCTGTTCTCCTGCCAGTTTTCTGCGCACCCTCTGCCACTGTCTGCTGCCCTTTGGTTTTCGGGACAGTATTTTCTGCAGATGCCTGATTTTCGCAAGACGCTTCTTCAGGTGCCGGGGATTCTCGTACACAGCCCCGTCGGACAGGATCGCCACATCCTTCAGACCAAGATCTATCCCTACCGCACGGCCGGTGGCGGCAAACTGCTCAAACTCTTCATCTGCAGTCTGCACAGATGCCCAGCAGCGTCCTGCACTGTCCAGTGAAATGCAGACAGAAAGGATTCGTCCGCATATCTCGCGGGAAAGAGCGGCCTTTATCCATCCAATCTTCGGTATCCGGATGCACCCATGCCCAATCCGGAGCCGCCCATTTCCGTTCCTGATCTTCATACGCTGCCCCGATCGCCTGCTCTTGAACCGGGGATATCCAGAGCGGCCATCAAAGAAATTATCGAAAGCTGCCTTCAGAAACTGTGCCTCGGCCTGCAGTGCTGTGGAATCGGCCTCTTTCAGCCACACGGCAGGCTGCTGGCGTTTGAGAACCTTGATGGTCCTGCACATCTCAGAGAGCGTTGGCGCCCGGTGCAGACCGCTGCAGCACATCTTCCACTGATTCAGCAGATAATTGTACACATACCTACAGGAGCCGAAATTCCTGGCGAGCAATGCTTTCTGTTCTTCGTCCGGGTAGAGTCTGAATTTGCAGGCATTATTATTCGGCACGGAAATTCATCTCCTTTCAGCACTGTCTCTGTCACCGGCCGGTCGGGGACTTTTGGATGGCGCAGTTTTACTGTACCGCAAACCCAAATTCTGTGTCGGCCGCACGGGTGCATAGCACACCCCGGCAAAACAGTGGCGCCTTACGTCCCCACGGATAAATCCGGGGGCTTTACGGCGCGTTTTGTTAAGTATTTGCTTTTACACCGTCCTCACTGCAGCAGTGTAAAAATGACTCATCTATAGGGTGAAAATCAAATCTCCATTATTCGTCCAGTATCCTATAACTCTGCTCAATTTCCTGCCAGGCTGCGATTTTTTCACTCGTCTGACTCTCTTCATGCAACGACAGCTGGGAAAATCAGCTACACACTTCGTCTTTGTCTCGAAGTACTGGAGGAGGGTGATTTCCATTTGACTTTATCTTATACTGCAGCAGCATTCCCGATACTTACCAAGTCATATAAAAGAAACATATTTTACACCCTTAGTTACTGTTTTGGCACTTGTTGCTTTCTTCGATGCATATTATATCCCTTTCCATAGCTTTATACCAGATCTGTACAAATTATTATTTACAATTTTGCACTTTATTAATATTGTTAAGCATTTTCTCCGAACTCTGTTAACAATTTTGACGAAAGTGAATAAGAAACTGGA
>CAZLOX010000282.1:0-1917 GCA_964561265.1 uncultured Lachnospiraceae bacterium | reverse complement strand
TTTCCAAATTTTGTATTTATCTTTGCTACTGTATTGAAAAGCCGAAATAATAAGTAGGCAAACTGACTTTCTTCACGCATGACCAGAGCGTGGTACAACAGAAACGTTCTTTTGCAATACGATTGATATACAGCGACTTCAAAATGCAGATGCGGCATTGTTTTCCGCTCAAACGAAGAAAGGACAGCCCACAAGCTGTCCTTTCTCCGTTTGAGGAAGCTGCGGCTCGCTGCGAGCGGCAGGAATGTATGGCGATCTTCTGAAATAAGGAACGATTATCCGATGCGACTGGTTATAATTATTCCAATTTCATGCTTAGGTGTAGTCTTCCTTCAAGCATAAATTCCTCTGAAGTTGCTGTAAAACCAAGAGACTTGTAGAACTCCCGCAGATATGCCTGGGCCTCTATTTCTACAACGGGGGATTTTTCTTTTGCAAGTTTGATCGCCTCCTCCATCAAAAGACGTGCGAGACCTTTGCCTCGCGCCTCTTTCATGGTCAGCACCCTGCCTATCGAGGCAGCCGGATATTTGACACCTGGGTCTATCACCCGAAGATACGCGAGAATTTTGCCGTTGGTTTCTATGTAAATATGAGTAGAACGACTGTCTTCATCGTCAAGGTCTTGATATACGCAATTTTGTTCTACGATAAAAACCTCGGCACGGCAACGCAGAATCTCATATAATTCCGCGGTTGTCAGTTCTTCAAATCTTTTTGTCCGTATTTCCATGCAACGAAGTTAACAATTTTTATTTAATGCCACGCCATCCGGAGCCGCAAGTCATTGGTGTTTTGCAGTGCGAAAAAGATGCGGCGAAAATACCTGAAAATGGGGATTGCCGGGCCGGGGATTTTGTACGATCTTTGCTGCCGGAAACAATGAAGATTCGGCCATACATTGTTTGTATTGTTAATGTTTGTGTGTGAAAAAGTCTTTCGAATGTCATTCGGAGGACTTTTTTATTTTGTAACTCGAAATAATGCACTATCTTTGCCGTGGATAAACCCCGAGAGGGACGGCAGCGTGCGAACGACGGCTCCGTTCTTGTACGGCAATCTTATGCCCGGTATTCGCCGCGGCCCGAAAATCACACAGAATAGAGATATATGCAAGATTTGAATGCGCTCCAAGGGAAGAGTATCGCCGAGTTGCGCGAAATAGCCAAGGCGCTCGGGATCGCCGATGTAGCGGTCAAGAAGCGCGAGTTGCTCGAAAAGATCGTCGCGGTCGCCGGCGGTGTCGCCGCTGCCGCTCCGGCCGTCGATGCCGCGAAGTCTGCGCCGCAGGAACGTCCCCGCCGGGGGCGTCGTCCGCGGATGGTGGCGGTCGAAGATCATGTATCCGGCGAGTTGTTCGCGCAGCCCGATCCGGAACCTGCCGACTTTTCCGAGCCGGTGCCGACCGTCGGGTTCGCTCCGGGAGAACCGGCGGCCGAATCTTCCGGCCAGTCGGGGCAAGCTGTTCAACCCGAACCGTCCGTGCAGCCCGAGCCCAAGCGTCGCGGGCGGAAACCCAAGGCCGCATCGCAGCCGCAGCCCGCGCTGCAGTCCCGCCATGCGCAGCAGCCCGGACTGCTGGACCCCACTCACGAGAATGCCGCCGGTTCCGAAGTCATCACCACGGACGATTTCGCCGGCGAGATCGAGGGCGAGGGCGTGTTGGAGGTGATGCCCGACGGCTACGGATTTTTGCGTTCGGCCGATTACAACTACCTCAATTCGCCCGACGACATCTATGTTTCGCCTTCGCAGATCAAGTTGTTCGGTCTCAAGCCGGGCGATACGGTCAACGGCGCGATCCGTCCGCCCAAGGAGGGCGAGAAGTATTTCCCGCTGGTGCGGGTCAACGAGATCAACGGGCTGAAACCCGATTACGTGCGCGACCGCGTGCAGTTCGAGTACATGACTCCCCTC
>CAZLOX010000281.1:0-1922 GCA_964561265.1 uncultured Lachnospiraceae bacterium | reverse complement strand
CGAAAGCGGTTTTGTTGATGTCGGCGCGACCTGTGTAACGTCAGGAACTGCCGGAAATGTTAAAAAAGGTTCTATAAATCGTTTCCCTGTTACATTGCCGGGAATTGCGGCAGTCGAAAATATAACAGATTTTTCCGGTGGTTATGATGCCGAAACAGACAGCGAGCTGTTGGAACGTTATCTTGAAAAGGTATCGCGTCCAAATGTGAGCGGTAATAAATATCATTACATAGAATGGGCAAAGAGCGTTTCCGGAGTAGGTGACGCGCGGGTTATACCATTATGGAATGGCGCAGGCACTGTTAAGGTTGTCATTACCGACATGGAGAATAAACCCGCCGGTGAAGAACTGCTGTCAGCTGTGAAAAGTTATATTGAAGAAAACAGACCGGTCGGAGCGGAAGTGACAGTTGTAAGCGCATCAGCGATTGTTATAAATATTTCTGTAACACTGATAAGCGATGATACAGAAAATATAAAGACAAATATTGAGAATGCCGTTATGCACTATCTTTCTGGTGAAGCAATGAAAAAATCGTATATTTCATACGCAAAAATCGGAAGTATCATACTGTCTGTTAACGGTGTTGAGGATTATTCAAACTTAAAAATCAATGAAGGAACAGCAAATATTAAAATTTCAGACGACACTGTTCCGACACTTGGGAGCGTGATTATTTCATGATTTCAAAACTGCCGCAGTATTACAGAAAATCCGCTGTTGTAATGGATTTGTATAATTCTATTCAAAAACTGATTGACAAAGTGAACAGCGATATTTCAGATAAGGATTTACGTTTGTTTATAACAACAACGGATGATTTTACACTGCATAACAAGGATGTTGGACTTTCGGATATAGCTGCTGATGATGAAACCAAACGCGCGAGGGTTATAGCGCGCATTCGTGGGAGCAATGTTCTAACCAAGCATGAACTTTCAGAACTGATAGGCATTTATGAAAAAGCCGGATGCAGTATCACAGAGAAATTTCCAGAATATACCGTTATTATTTTATTTGACGGTGAAGGGGGAAAGCCGAATAATTTCAGGGAAATTCAGGAGGCTGTCGATGAAGTGAAACCGGCACATATAAAAATAGAATATAATTTTATAAACAACTCATGGAATGACGTGCGTGAAAAATTAAAAACTTGGGATAATGCTGCCGGTTTGACATGGGATGAGCTGAGATTATACAGGAGGGGATATAATGCGGGAAAGCGCACATTATAAATTAAAACTGCAGGATTGGCCGGACGATATTGATATTGATGGCATAGGCGATAATTTTGAAAAACTTGACGGTATTGCGTACTCAATACAGGAAGATATAAATGCTCATAAAAATGATAAAAGCAATTCCCACGGCGTAACAAAAGTGCAGGTTGGACTTGGAAATGTGACGAATGATAAACAAGCTACAAAGGCTGAATTTGATGAAGTTATATATGGCTATGAATTTTTTGATAAAGACAGCGATAACGGATATATAGATATTTGTCAGGATGATACAGATTCTCTGACCATATTGTTTGCTGGTTATAACATAATACCGGGTAGATGGTATGGAATATATATTCCGTGGGTGTATGGTATGACTGACGGAACAGGATATGACAGTATAAGAATAACGCCGAGGAATACTTCCGGAAAAACTTTTAATTGTATGACATATTCGGAAACAACCAGAAATCTGATCTCCTTTAATACGAAAAGCGGCTATTTATGGTTCAGAATATCCGAAGAAGAAAACAGGGCATATATAAAGACATCAAAAACATTAGACTATCAAGAAAATGTTTATAGTGTTCAATCACAGCTTAATAACAAAGTCGATAAAGAAAACGGAAAAGGTTTGTCAGCCAACGACTACACCACAGATGAGAAAAACAAACTTGCAGGAATAGCCAAAAACGCGA
>CAZLOX010000280.1:0-1971 GCA_964561265.1 uncultured Lachnospiraceae bacterium | reverse complement strand
GCCACGCCGCGATGCCCCACCAGATCGGATAGCCGATGAACACGGTATCGTAATCGCTCCAGTTAGCAGCCGTGCTTTGCACCAGCGGAATGTTGCGCAGGCTCTCGTCATCATGCTCCCGGTTGACCCGGCTGCCCGGTGTAGTCCAGCTCAGGTCGGCGGAGGTGTAAGGATTTGTGGGGACAAGTTCAAATGTGTCAGCGTTCAGCTTATCAGCGATATATCCGGCCACACGCTCGGTACTGCCAGTGGCGGAGAAATAGACCACCAGTGTCTTGCTGCCGGAGGGCGTGGGCGGAGTGGAGGCAGAACCCTCTTTGTACTGGATGTAATTCCGAATCATTGTGGCGATCTCAGCGCGTGTAGCGTTGCCGCGCGGGTCGAAACGGTTATCCCCCTTGCCGCTGATGATGCTGTTGGCCCTGGCCCAATCGACCGCTGTGCTGGCGTAGCTGGCAACGCTGTTTTCATCTGCAAAGTCTTGCGCACTTGCGGCGGGACGGCCCTCATAGCGCCACAAAATCGTGGCTACATCCTGGCGGGTTACATTGTCATTTACCCCGAAATTTCCGTTGGAATAGCCGCTGACTACGTTGTTTTGAGCGGCCCAGGTGACAGCGTTGGTGTAATAGTCCTGCCGGACATCGGAGAAATTAGCGCTGCCGCTTACTGCCGGGGAGCCCGCGCTACGGTAGAGGATCGTCACCAGCATGGCGCGGGTAGTGGGCTGGTCGGGGGAGAAGCGGTTATTGCCTGTCCCGCTCATCAGCCCCCGGCTTTGGACGAAATCCACAGCGTCCGCGTACCAGGCGCTGTCTGCCACGTCAGAGAAGCCGCTGGCGGCAAAGGCCGGAACAGACAGGCTGAAAATCAAAACAAATGCCAAAAGAATGGATACTGCACGTTTCATGTTCATCGTTCCTTTCTGGTTTCTTTATCGCTATTATAAACCGTATGAGGTATCTTGAGAAGTTCCGATTGGTTCACATCTATATACCTTTGGGTTATAACTCAATTCCCTGCAAAGACGTTTTTCAGCCAATCCGCATAAGCTGGTATCCACCCCTGGGTATATCCGTAGCCGTGAGGACGGCCATCCAGGACATCGGTGTCCACCTGCACACCTGCCTCTCGCAGTGCGTTCACGCAAGCGCCAAACTGTTGGCAGAACGGGTCGCGGGTTCCGTAACAGAAATAGGTGGGCGGCAGATTTGCCCTGCGGAATTCTTCAACATCCAGGGAGGCCACGCTGAGCCGCCCATAGAAAGAGTAGATCATCCCGCAAGCCGCCGCGTCAGCGGAGATTTTGTCCAGGCCGTCCGGCTGATAGCGGCTGTCCAGGGCTGTGCCGTCCACATCCCCGGCGTAGTGCAGAAGCTGTTCCCCGGCAAGGATGCCACCGGCAGAAAAACCCATCACAGCAATATCCTCTGGGTCGATGCCGTAAACATCCGCGTTCTTTCGCACAAACCGCACTGCCCTGGCCAGGTCAAGGGCGCCTTCCTCTTGCGTATAGGGCCGTAGGCGGTAGTCCACCACAAAACTCTGATAGCCCAGCCTGCTCAATTCCTGAGCCACTGGAGTACCTTCCATCTGGTCGCTGCGGAACTGGAACGCTCCGCCTGCACACACCAACACCGCGCCTTTGATTTCCGTACCTTCCGGCACAGGGAAGGTGGTCACGGTGGGGCGGAAATCCGGGTCATCAAAATAGCCAGCAGTGTTCACGGTATAGTTTGTAGTTGCGGGAGCATTGCCATCCTCCCAGAGATACAGCACCTGTTGATTATGGGCATCGGCAGCGGCAGTCGCTACAGTATCGCCGCCGGAAATCGGATGCTCCCCGAACAGCCAGCCCATGATCTTCTCATCATGGGCAAACAACCCGCCGCCTGCGTGCTGGTCGCGGACACCGCGCTCGTCAAAATAGCTTTGATTCTTCAAATCCATCACCACTAATTTTTCTATCTC
>CAZLOX010000279.1:0-1987 GCA_964561265.1 uncultured Lachnospiraceae bacterium | reverse complement strand
CCGCCCCGAATCTCAAAGCTGCCGCCCACGCAGACCACATAACCCAGTCCAGCCTCCGCCAGCAGAGCGGCATTATTCAAGAGGTTGTGCCCAGCGAATATATTCAACTGGCTTCGATCCATCCCAAACCAGCCCGCAATATGGTCCTGCACAATCTCCCGCCGAGGCAGAATCAAAGGGATGGACAGCAGATCTTCTTTTTGAATCTGTTCCTTTTGTGCCAGCGGATCATCCTTTCGCATGACAACGCCCCACTTCTCCCAGTAGGGCAGACGGAAAAAATCATATTTTGCCGCCTCCACCGGTTCCACCAGAATCCCGAAGTCCAGATCGCCACGGTCCAGTTTTTCCCGAATGTCATCCCCATCGGCACTGTAAAGCTCATACTTCACTTTGGGATAGCGGGCCGAGAATCCCCGCAGCACTTTGGGCAGCATCCGGGAAACGCAGGATTCCACACAGCCCACCATCACGGTCCCGCCAAGCAGATCGTCTTGGTCGGTAATATCCCGCAGGGTCTTATCCATTAAAGATACAATTTCCGACGCCCGCTGTTGGAACAGGACGCCCGCTTCCGTGAGTGTGACCTGCCGTTTCCCACGAATCAACAGCGGGGACCCTACGATTTCTTCCAGCTCCATGAGCTGGCGGCTGATGGTGGGCTGTGTGACGTGAAGCTGTTCCGAGGCTCGGGTGATATTGCCGTATTTGGCTACGGCCAGAAAATACTCTAATAATCGAATATCCACATGATGCCCCCTTTCTATACCTTATTTTTATTATCCGGGATAGAACGAAAAATGTCAAGCCGCAGTTTTCCTTTATCATACAATACAGGCATAATGAATAATTCAGAATAAGTATTTTACATTTCCGTGGAATGCCAGTACAATAGAGCCATCAAATGGAAGTGCTTGACCCAAAGGAGGGTTCTTTTCGATGAAGAAAGTCTGGCTTTTCCTTGTGGCTGTATCCATGCTGTGGGCACTGAGCGCCTGCAATAGTCAACCACAAGCTGATACAAATACTGGCTCCCCCGAAACTGTAGCATCACGGCCCGCTGTGCCTCCCACAGCACCCATGCCAACGCAGGACAGCGAAACTTCCGGGCAGGGCAATATTCTGATTGCTTACTTTTCTTTGTGGGACAACGCTCCCTGGGAACAGGAGGGCGTCGATACCAACACCTCCGCCAGTGTGGTGGTGGACGAGCGCGGCGCTTCCGGCACCACCCGCTATGTGGCTCAAATGATTCAAGACGTGGTAGGCGGCGACATTCATGCGATTTTGACCACGGAACCCTACTCCGCCGATTTTGACGCGGTTGTATCAGAAAACCACAGTGAAAGCAGCCGGTCCATTTCCAGCACGGTAGACAACATGGAGCAGTACGACGTGGTGTTCATCGGCTATCCGGTGTGGGCCACTACGCTGCCCCAGGCGGTGCGAACCTTCCTGTCCGAATACGACTTTTCCGGTAAAACGGTGGTTCCCTTCTGTACCCACGACGGCTACGGTGCAGGACGCAGCTTTTCCACCGTGGCGGAGCTGGCCGTCGGAGCGGAAACCTTAGACGGACTTGCGATTCATGCCCCGGATGTTCCGGGCAGCGGCGAGACAGTGGCCGAATGGCTGAACGGCCTGAACTTTCCAAATTCGGGAGCTGCGAACAGCACTCAGCAGCCCCAAGGCGAAACCGCCATCCGCATTACCATCGGAGATCAGGAATTGGAGGGCGTACTGTATGACAGCAGCATGGCCCGTCAGTTTATCGCCCAGCTTCCCCAGACCATCACCATGAGCAACTACGGAGGCCGTGAAGTCTACGGGGGTATCAATCAGGCCATCACCGTGGAGGGCGAGGGGCAGCTCCGCTTTGACGACGGCGACATTACCTACTGTCCCAGCAATAATACCGCCGCCATCTTCTACAGCCAGTCTGACCGCCCCAACCTGACTATGACCGTCTATCCGATTGGCAAGGTTA
>CAZLOX010000278.1:0-2005 GCA_964561265.1 uncultured Lachnospiraceae bacterium | reverse complement strand
CATCACTTCCAAGCTATTTTCCGCCGTCGGGGGACTAAAACTATTTTTTTATCTTGATTTATTCAGCGTTTCCTTAGTTGACAAAACGGCGGTTTTATAGTATAATAATTATTAAAATATTACTCTGAAAGGATAAAAATAATGTTGGAAAATTTGGCAGATATATTATCAAAAAGAACAGCGCAAAATATCGTTTCTCTGTTTTTCGGTCTGGGTGTGTTCGGAGTGGTTTTTAAATTTATAAACGACTTTACCAATACAGGCGGAGGATTTCTGGGATTTCTCTTTTTTCCGGCGATATTCTGCGGCGCGGCGATTGCAGATATAAAAATTATCCGGAAAAATACGGAAGAAAAAAATTTAAAAGCGCTGATTGCGGTTTTACTTATCAATATACTGCTTTTTGCGGCAGGAATATTGTTTTTGATTGAATTTTGCATAAATTATTTGCATTATTGAGTTTTTTGTGGTATAATAATAAGCAGTAATGAAATACTGAATAAATCAGAAATAAAAAAATAGTTTGCAGGCGGTTGATTTCCTCCGGAGATATTTGCGGTATTTATGAAGAGCGCAGATTCCGTAAAACGATTTTTTTATGCTGTTAAATCAGTGTTTTCAGCGAGTAAACAGTATATGGATTTTACATATGACTCGAAAATATGATTAGGAGGCTGCCTGATGGCTAAAAACGGTGATAAGGAAATAAATATGGAGGCGATTGAAAATCAGAAGATTGTCAATGTCGAACTCAATAATGAGATGAAACAGTCATATATAGAATATGCCATGAGTGTAATTGTAAGCCGTGCGCTGCCCGATATCCGCGACGGTCTGAAACCGGTTCACAGACGTATACTATATGATATGTATGAGGCAAATCTTTTATATGAAAATGATTTCAAGAAATCAGCGGCGACTGTCGGCGATGTTCTGGCAAAATTCCATCCCCACGGTGACAGTTCCGTATATGACGCAATGGTGAGAATGGCTCAGGACTGGTCTTTGCGTTATCCTCTCGTACTCGGCAAGGGTAATTTCGGAAGCATTGACGGTGACCCGCCTGCCGCGTACAGATATACAGAAGCAAAAATGACAAAGATGTCCGCTCTTATGCTGGATGATATAGAAAAAGACACAGTTGACTTTGTGACGAACTATGATGACAAACTGCTTGAACCTGACGTGCTGCCGTCGAGATTTCCTCAGCTGCTGGTAAACGGCTCAAGCGGAATTGCTGTTGGTATGGCGACAAATATTCCGCCGCATAATCTGGGTGAAGTAGTTGACGGAATTATCGCTGTGATAAACGATCCGGAATTATCTCTGGAAGAACTGATGAAGTATATAAAGGGTCCTGATTTTCCGACCGCCGGAATTATCCTCGGTCAGGGCGGTATAAAAAGCGCTTATGCGACCGGTAAGGGCCGCATAATAATGAGGGCAAGAACAGAAATAGAAGAACACGCAAATCACAGCAGGATAATCGTTACCGAACTGCCGTATCAGGTGAACAAGGCAAGACTTCACGAAAAAATAGCAGAACTTGTGCGTGACGGCAAAATAGACGGTATATCCGCGCTCAGAGATGAGTCGGACAAGGACGGCATACGTTTTGTTATAGAATTGAAGCGCGACGCAAACGCAAATATAGTGCTTAACAATCTTTATAAATATACCCAGATGCAGGAGACTTTCGGCGCGATAATGCTTGCTCTTGTGGACAAAGTGCCTAAGGTTCTGAATCTGCGTGAAATGATAGATCTGTATATTGCCCACCAGGAGGACGTTATAAAGCGGAGAACGGCTTTTGAACTGAAAAAAGCGGAAGAACACGCTCATCTCCTTGAGGGTTACAGAAAAGCTACCGACAACATCGAAGAAGTTGTTAATATTATACGCTCTTCAAGAAATATACCGGAATCAAAGGAAAATCTTATAAACCGTTTTGATTTCTCTGATGTTCAGGCAACAGCGATAGTTGAGATGCGTCTTGGACGTCTTT
>CAZLOX010000277.1:0-2027 GCA_964561265.1 uncultured Lachnospiraceae bacterium | reverse complement strand
GGGCACGGCATCTGCATGGGCAGTGAAATGTCCGGCGGCATTGAGGATGTGGACATCTGGGACTGCGATTTGGCCAATTCCAGCAACGGGATCGAGATCAAGGGCACGAAAAAACGGGGCGGCTATGTGCGCGGCATCCGTGTGCGGGACTGCTCTGCGCCAAGGGTCATGATCCATTCGGTGGGCTACAATGATGACGGAGTCCCGGCCCCCCAGCCTCCGATATTTGAAAACTTCCGCTTTGAGCGCCTGCGTCTGACGGGCCGCGCCCTGGACGGGGAGTGGGGCGAGGTAGTTCCCATCGAGCTGGTGGGCTTTGATGTGCCGGGTCATGAGCTGCAAAAGGCCGTGTTCCAGGACTGTTCCATCACTGGCGGCCTGCCCACGCTGCGTTTCGAGCATTGCGGTGAAATCACCTTGGAGGGAATGAGCTTTGATGCACAATAGAAGGAGGAGCTTTCTTTGAATGCCTATTCGCCGCTGGACCCCGGTATCACCATACACGGGCGGACGCTTTTGCAAACGCCGCTGCCGCTCTTTTGGACCGGGTCTGGAATAGAGTTTATCACGGACTCCACTCAACTGGCTTTCGATTTTGAGACAAACTTTCAAAACCGGGAGCAGTGGATCCGTATCGAAATCGACGGGGCCTCTGTTCTTCGTATGCCGCTGGAAAAGGGCCGGAGCCGTGTCTTCGCGTACCGGGATATGGCTTCCGGCAGTCTCCGCCGGGTACGGCTCTATAAGGAGACCCAGCCCATGCCCCGGGATATGGACTCTATTCTTTTGCTGCATGGAATTTTCTGTGACGGCACGATCACCCCTATTCGCACAAGACCTGTCCGCATTGAATTTGTAGGAGACAGTATTTCTTCGGGAGAAGGGCTGGCCGGAGCGCCCTCCACACGGGACGGCGTTTCCATGGTGTTCTCCACACAGTGCCACTATGCGGTGGAGACGGCCCGGAGGCTGAACGCCGACTTCCGCATTCTCTCCCAGAGCGGCTGGGGCGTGGCCGTGGGCTGGGACAACGATCCCCATCATACCATGCCGCCATTTTATGAGCAGGTTTGCGGCGTGGTGCCGGGCCCCATCTACGAAGCTCTGGGTGCGCACCGGGAATACGATTTTTCTGTCTGGGTACCAGATATCGTTGTCATCCATTTGGGCTATAATGATGGCTTTGCCCTGGACAGTCCTCTCTGGACTGATACCACTACGGGAGTGTCGTCCGGCCTGACCCGCGGTCCGAACGGCGGGTGCGATCATAAATCTGGGGAACGCTTCACCAGTGCAGCGATCACTTTCCTACATACTCTTCGCCGCCGTAACCCGAAAGCGCATTTGGTCTGGGCCTACGGCATGTACGGACAAATCATGCGGCCATGGATCGAGGAAGCTGTCAGACGTTTCCAGAATGCGTATGAAGATACGCATGTTTCCTTCCTTCTCCTGACTGAAACATCTCTTGAACAGCTGGGTTCAAACAATCACCCTGGGCCGACAGCTCATCTTACTGCGGCCGACGCTCTGACAAAAGCATTGTCCGCTGTCCTTACTCCCCATCAATGAACCCCGTAATTCAAAGTCATAACATACAGAAAGGAGCAGCTCATGCAGAATCAATTCATTGTAAACATTATCCATCGTCCTGAAATGGTGCCGGAATATGCTGAGAAGATCACAGGACATGGTCAATCGGAGGACTTGGGGCGCAAAGCTCTACTGACAGAAAGCTTGGATATCTTCAAAATTCAGCAGGCTGCCGCTCACAAAAACGGCTTGAAAACTACTATCCAGATGACCTATGCCAGCTTATTCAACGATGAGGCTGTGGCGCTGGCCAAGCACGACCACGAGGTCTACGGTGATGAAATCGCTACTACTCTGCTGGGGCTGCCCTGTGAGGAGTTCCGAAAAAAGTACCAAACCAAGGACTTCTGCATTTGGATGTTCGACATTGAGATGAAACAGGCCGTAGTAGACGATGTGTTCGGCAAGTTTTTTGAGCGCTTCGGCTTCTATCC
>CAZLOX010000276.1:0-2031 GCA_964561265.1 uncultured Lachnospiraceae bacterium | reverse complement strand
GAGAGATCCTCGGAGGGGTGAGATTCCCGGAGCAGATCGCCAGATCTGGTTTTGCGACGCCGCCCAAGCACTTGGGGAAGTAGTGTCGAATACAGGCGAATATTGATCCCAGAAACCACGGGGAGCATTCTGTCCTTTTATGGAATGCTTCCCGTTCTTTTGGGATCAAGCGCCAGCGGAGAAGCTGGTTGATATTATTGTTTTCAAAACGGAGAGGAGAAAGACTGTGTGACAATACAAAATGTTGATATTGATTATTGCGGTATCGTCAATCTGCTGCGGCAGCTTGTGGCTGAGGAAATCTGCACAGAGGGAGAGGCGAAGAAGATTGCAGCGCGGATCGCAGCGCAGCTGCATACGACCATCATCCTGCCGTTTCCCAGTGTGGTAAAGGGCTGAAAACAGCCGGTTACCGCGCTGTTATCATTCAATAAAACGGCAGTTTTAGCGCCGTTCTTTCATTACATATTGTGAATAGATATTTTCCCTTTGTTATGGTATTGTTTGTTTCGAAAAGAGGTGGAAGCACATGGAAAAATGGAATCGGATAGACGGTAGTATGGCGCTGGCAGAAAAGGAACGGCGCGTGATCACCATCGAGGCGACGGAACGCCCGCAGGAGATCAAACTGCGGATTGCAGCCTATGCCCGCGTCAGCTCTGCATCGGATGACCAGCTCAATTCCTTCGCAGCCCAGCAGCGGTACTATACAGATTTGGTCGACAGCAAGGCAAACTGGACGCTTGTAGATATCTATGCCGATGAGGGCGTCACTGGCACATCGGCCAAGAAACGCACTGACTTTCAGCGGCTCTTGGCAGACTGCCGGCGTGGCCTGATCGACCGAGTGCTGACAAAATCCATCTCCCGCTTCGCACGCAATACCAAGGAATGTCTGGAGACGATTCGTGAGCTGAAGCTGTTGGGCATCGGCGTCTGTTTCGAGGAACAAAACATCAATACCGCTGAAATGTCCGGCGAGATGCTGACAGCAGTCTTCGCGTCCATCGCGCAGTCTGAAAGTGAGAGCATCTCAAAAAATGTGCGGTGGGGAATCCAAAAGAGAATGCGGGAGGGAACCTATCTTCCCCCGCAACAGCCTTATGGCTATCGAATCGAAAATGGCAGGATCTGCATTGATGACGCGAAAGCGGAAATTGTAAGAAAAATCTTCTCTGATTATCTCGCAGGCTCAGGGATAGAGACAATCGCAAACCAGCTGAATCAGATGCATGCCTGCGACCAGCAGGGGAGAAAATGGACACCGGTACTAGTATCCCTTGTGCTCAAAAACGAAAAATATACCGGCGATTCACTCTGGCAGAAAACATACAGAACGGATACGCTTCCCAGGCAAAAATGCATGAACCGTGGGGAGAAAGACCGATACTTTGTCGAGGACACGCATCCGGAGATCATTCCACAAGATATTTATGAAAAGGCTCAGAGGCTTCTGCAGCAAAGAAAATGCAGCGGCGAAATATCACAGGATGCGCTGGCATCTCCCTTTCGGGAAAAGGTGATCTGCGCCTGCTGCGGCAATTCTTTAAGAAGAAAAATCGCAAATGATCAGGCGTACCGAGTGTGCAGAACGCATGCAAAAGGAAAGACGGATTGTACTCTGCCGCCTGTTCCTGAAACTGAATTGTGCAACGCTTTCTGCCGTCTGTACTACAACCTGAAGAGCCACGGCAAAAAGATCCTGTCTGAAACGCTCTCCAGCCTCATAGCGATCCGCGAGCGGCGGATGCTCTGGAGCGAGGACGTGATCACACTGAACCGCAAAATCTCCGATCTGTCCAGCCAGTATCAGATGCTGACGGAATTCAAGCAGAAGAACCTGATCGATCCCGATATCTATATCGCACAAAGTAATGCGCTCACCGAACAGCTTCGCTCCGCAAAACGGGAGAAGGAACGCCTTCTCGATGCGGACGGCGATACCACAATCCAGGATACACGGGAAATCCTTGATACCATCGAAAATGGGCCGGATTTTCTGGATGCGTTCGATGCGGAGCTGTTCGGTGA
>CAZLOX010000275.1:0-2033 GCA_964561265.1 uncultured Lachnospiraceae bacterium | reverse complement strand
TCCAGAAACAAAAGTTCTTTGCCCAAGCGTGATCTGATATTCATATAATTGCCTCCTGTTTTGTTATAAAACTACGCTGTCATTAAAAACAGAAATTTCATGATATCCGTATCTTTTCAGCGGTTCTCTTATGCCTGATTTTTCTGCTTTGCAAATTTATGCGGAAATTTGTCCTCACTAAACTGTACAACGCGCTCTATGTGTTTTTATACTATAGCTTTTAAAATTCAATTCCAAAATAACTTTTTGCATTATTAAATGATATATCCTGAACAATTTTTCCGAGTATTTCATAATTTTCAGGAAATTCGCCGTCCTCAACCCATGTGCCGATCAAATTGCAGAGGATACGTCTGAAATACTCATGGCGTGTGTATGATAAAAAGCTTCTTGAATCGGTCAGCATACCGACAAATTTATTCAGAGCGCCCAGATTTGCAAGTGCTTTCATCTGTTCTGTCATACCGTCGCGCTGGTCGTTGAACCACCAGCCCGAGCCGAACTGTATTTTGCCGGCAGTTTCTGATGACTGGAAGTTTCCGAGCATTGTCGCGAGAACATAATTATCTTTCGGGTTGAGTGTATATAAAATTGTTTTTGGCAGTTCATCATTTTGTTCCATTGAGTTGAGCAATGCGGACAAATCAGCCGCGATTGAATAATCTGCGATCGAGTCAAATCCCGTGTCTGCTCCAAGTTTCTCAAACATACGCGAATTATTGTTTCTGAGCGCGCCTATATGCAGCTGCATTGCCCAGTTGAGCTGTTTATATTTCTTTGCAAGGCGTATTAAAGTTTCGCATTTATAAGCGTCTGCTTCGTCAGCAGTTACAGTTTCGCCTCTGAGTGCCTTCGCGAAAACAGCGCCGGCATCATAATTTCTGTTGTACGGCACACCGTCAAGAGCATGGTCGCTTATACGGCATCCGACAGAATGGAAATAATCTATCCTGTCATAGACAGCTTTTATTGCATCCTCATAATTTTCAATCTGAACTCCGCTTGCGGCTGATAATCTTTCTATGTATGGAAGGAATGTGTTCTTATCTATGTTTATAAGAAAATCAGGACGCAGGGCAGGAAGAACTTTTGCTTTTATATGTCCCTTATCAGCAATTTTTTTATGATATTCCAATGAATCAGCCGGATCATCGGTCGTGCATATAACAGCCACGTTTGACTGATTTATAAGCTTTGACGGACTCATTTGCGTTTCGGCGATTACATCGTTGCATTTTTTCCAGATCGTATCACAGGTATCTTCCGTTACGATCTCGTCAACACCGAAATAACGCTTTAATTCGAGATGTGTCCAGTGGTAAAGCGGATTTCCGACAGCATACTGCAGACAGGAGCAGAATGCCTCGAATTTTTCATAGTCACTGCTGTCGCCGGTCGCATACTTTTCATCAATACCGTTTGAACGCATATAACGCCATTTATAATGATCTCCTCCAAGGAAGATCTGGGCGATATTTTCAAATGGTTTATCTTCATACATCATTTCCGGACTTAAGTGGCAATGATAGTCAAATATCGGCATATTTTCGGCATAGTCATGATACAGCTTTACAGCTGTGTCGTTTTTCAGCATAAAATTATCATCCATAAATTTTTTCATACTAAACAATTCCTTTCTCTGTTTAAATACCTATGTTCGCAAAAGACTGAGAATTTCTGCGGTCTTTTCCTTAATTATATCAGCTTTTCTGTTATTAGTCAAGTATATACAAAACAAGCGCGGAAATCAATTTTTAAAATTTGAAAATACAAACTGACCTGACGGCGTAAGACTGCTGTCATCCAAGCCATCCGGCGATGTGCCGGGGATAAGAGCGGCGGAGGTTTCGGCTTTGTCGCATAATGACCAGTTTGCCCAGCTTATACATCTGCTGTTTAAAAAATCTATCCATTCCTGTGATTCATTCAGAAAAACTCCTCCGTTTCCGTCGGCAGATGAAGTTCCCCATTCGGATACAAATACCGGCGCATTTTTTGAAAGCGCGTAATCTATCCTGTCGCGCAGCCACTGA
>CAZLOX010000274.1:0-2056 GCA_964561265.1 uncultured Lachnospiraceae bacterium | reverse complement strand
GATCCATTTTATAAACAAAACAATTTTTACAACCTGGACTTACCTTTTTACATCCATGCCAAGGATTCCATGGTATTGCCTTTTCAATTTCTATGTTCTGCATAATTTTATCCTTTCAAATTCCGATTTTGGTAAAATCATAACCTATTTTTACGTGGACACACTTCCGAAAAAGAAGTTATTTTTTTCCCATCTCGGCGGCAATTCTGTTACATTCAATCATTGCGTCTATAACAGAACTTCTGAACCCCTGTTCCTCCAATACCCTGACCGCGCCTATTGTCGTTCCGCCGGGCGAACATACCATATCTTTCAGTTCTCCGGGATGTTTTCCGGTTTCCAGTACCATCTTTGCTGCGCCCAGAACCGACTGAGCCGCCATTGTATATGCCATACCACGCGGCATACCGTCATGAACAGCAGCATCCGCCATCGCTTCAATCAGCATATAAACATAAGCCGGACTGCTGCCACTCACGCTTACAGATATATCCACAAGTTTCTCACTCATAATCTCGCATTTTCCTACCGTATCAAACAATGATTTTACTTTTCTTAAATCCTCATCGGTTACAGGCTCTTCAAAGCACATAGCCGTCATACCCTCTCCCGCCATAGCCGGTGTATTAGGCATTGTACGGATAACTTTCGCGTCAAAGCCAAGCTGCTGTTTTACCGATGATATGCTTATCCCCGGCGCAATAGTTACGATAACCGCATTTTTTACATCTTCAGTTTCCGCTATTTCTTTTATTACAACCGGATATATATTCGGTTTGACAGCAAGTAAAATAACATCTGCATTTTTCACAGCCTGAATATTGTCGCTGAAAACATTCACACCTTTTTCCTTCATTCGCTCTGATTTTGCCTTGTCAGGATCTGAAATATTTATATCAGCAGGATTTAACACGCGCTTTTTTAAAATGCCCTCTGCCAGAGCTGTCGCCATATTTCCCGCACCTATTATCGCAAGACGCATAATTTTTACCTCATTTCAACTTTATTCTTTATATTATTTTATTATATCATCAATTACTGATATTTTCAACCATAAAAAATACATGGTTTTAAAATTTTTTAATATATATGGTATGGCTAACTCACATCATTATGGTCAGTCGACTGCAAAATAAATGCCAATCTATACCTCAATGCTGCTGCCTGCGAGATATCCGGTAGAATATGCTATCTGAAGATTATATCCGCCCGTATAAGCATCTACATCTATTATTTCTCCGGCAAAATACAAACCCTTTACTATTTTTGATTCCATAGTGGAAGGATTGATTTCTTTTACAGACACTCCGCCCGAGGTTATAATCGCCTCTTTTATAGGGCGAAATTCTTTGAATGTAAGCGGAACATTTTTTAAAAGTACGCATAAATTCCTGCGCATTTCTCTTGTTATGCTGTTCACACAGGTATGCGGCGGTATTCCGCTCAATTCGATTATGACCGGAATGAGCGCTTTGGGCAGAAGCATATCAAGTGCGTTTATTATATGTTTGTTATGATATTTTTCAAAATCACGCAGAATCCGTTTGTCAAGCGCGTCAATGTCAAGCGCCGGCTTCAGGTCTATGAAAAATTTATACGGCTCAGATTTTCTCATTCTGCTGCTTGCAGACAGAACCAGCGGCCCGCTTATACCAAAATGCGTGAAAAGCATTTCTCCCTGTTCAGAGAAAACCGCCTTGTTTTTAGACCGAACAGTAAGTTTCACATTTTTCAACGATAATCCCATAAGAGAAGATACCCATTTTTCCTCCGTAACAACAGGAACAAGCGAAGGTTTGAGCTCTGTTATCGTATGTCCGGCTTTTTTTGCTATGTTGTATCCGCTGCCGTCGGAACCTGTCAGCGGATATGAACATCCGCCGGCGGCAAGTATTACATTTTCACACGGAATATCCCCTTTATCGGTACGCACCCCGCATATCCGTGAATTTTCTGTAATTAGTTCAACTGCAAAACGTCTGATTATTCTGCCTTTTTTTTCTGCATACCGTCGAAGTGCGAGAGAAACATCCGCTGCATTGTCGCTTTGCGGAAA
>CAZLOX010000273.1:0-2082 GCA_964561265.1 uncultured Lachnospiraceae bacterium | reverse complement strand
AAACACTGATTTAATGTTTACTTTATTCAGAAACTTCCTTTGTCAAAGTAATTTGCTTACCCTCACTTCCGGAAGAATCGACAGCTTCGTCATTTGCATTAAATATAGCGTTAAATTCCTTATCATCAATTGTCTCTTTCTCAATCAAGGCCTGCGCTACTCTTTCAAGTCTGTCCATATTATCCTGTAATATACTGATAGTTTTTTCATACTGCGCCGTAATAATTCCGCTTACTTCCTCATCTATTTCCGACGCTGTTTTTTCGGAATATATCTTTGAATGTCCGTAATCACGTCCCAGAAATACTTCCTGATCGGTTTCGTATGAGATAGGGCCTATTTTATCGCTCATACCATATTTTGCGGTCATGCTGCGCGCAATTTCAGTTGCCCGCTGAATGTCATTTGACGCGCCCGAACTTATATCGTCCAGAACGAGTTTCTCCGCAACGCGTCCTCCCAGAAGAACCATTATGCGGTCAAGCATTTCCTTTTTGGACAGATATGATTTATCCTCATCCGGAAGATACATTGTGTATCCTCCCGCCCTGCCGCGCGGTATAATCGATACCTGATGCACATTGCAGGTCTTATCCACGATTTTAGCGATAACCGCGTGACCGGCTTCATGATATGCCGTAAGTTTTTTCTCGCTGTCGGTTATGACCCTTGATTTCTTTTCGGCTCCCATCATGACCTTGACATTTGCATCTTCAAGATCCTTATTGTCGATACTCTGCTTATTTCTTCTTGCAGCAAATATCGCCGCTTCATTCATAAGATTTTCAAGATCCGCGCCTGTGTATCCGGCGGTGCTTTTTGCAAGTTTTTTCAGTTCAACATCCTTTGAAAGAGGTTTGTTTTTTGAATGTACAGCAAGGATTTCCTCTCTGCCCTTTATATCCGGCACATCCACAACTACCTGCCTGTCAAATCTGCCCGGACGCAGAAGAGCCGGATCCAATATATCAGGTCTGTTCGTTGCGGCAATCATAATTATGCCCTCATTCGCTCCGAAACCGTCCATTTCAACAAGCAGCTGATTCAGAGTCTGTTCGCGTTCATCATGTCCGCCGCCCATACCGGCTCCGCGCCGTCTGCCCACCGCGTCTATCTCATCAATAAAAACAATGCACGGACGGTTTCTCTTAGCCTGCTCAAACAAATCTCTTACCCGCGATGCGCCCACGCCGACATACAGTTCCACAAAATCCGAACCGCTTATTGAGAAAAACGGCACACCTGCCTCTCCGGCAACAGCGCGCGCAAGCAGTGTCTTACCCGTACCCGGCGAACCTACAAGAAGTACGCCTTTTGGTATTCTTGCACCAAGTTTTATAAATTTCTGCGGATGTTTCAAAAATTCAACCAATTCCTCAAGTTCCGCCTTTTCCTCCTCAGCTCCGGCAACATCCTTGAAGCTTACCCTTCTTTTTTCATCTATTCCGACGCGTACCTTGCTTTTTGTGAAATTAACCGCACGCCCTCCGCTCTGCGGCTGCATCACGAAAAACCATATCATCAGTATTATTCCGATAATCACTGCCGGAACTACAATCGATACCCACCAGGGCGCGTTTTTATTTTTCTGTACCGAATAGTCAAGCGTTTTATTTTCGACCTGCTTTTTTATATCTTCGCCGACATCCTGATAAAACGCCTCGACCGACGGTATCTGCACGGTGATTCCTGTCGGAAATGACTCACTTTTCACCGTTACGTTATCATCAGACAGTACAATAGACGTTACGTTTCCCGCTTTTATATCGCGGACAAGAGCGCTGTACGGCACTTTGTTTGACTCGCTTATAACTGAACTGAACATTACATATAAAAGAAGGAATACGGAAATGACTATCAGCCATACACCGAACCCTTTATATCGTTTTTGCAATACGAATACCTCCCAAAATTGTTATTTCAATATATATTATCACATATCATTAAATAATGCAATATATTTTTATCGCATTTTTTCATATTTTATATCTCATGTATATTTAATTTCAATTTTAACTCCTGTATCTCCGCTGTCTGCTAAAAAGCGTCTGTCCGCGCGTATTCCGACCACCCATATAATCT
>CAZLOX010000272.1:0-2082 GCA_964561265.1 uncultured Lachnospiraceae bacterium | reverse complement strand
TATTTCACTTGGGATAAACAAGTATTAGACCGTAGTAGTGGTGGGCATCCAGGAGCAGAGAAAAAGACAATACAGGAAAACAGAGATTTCATTATATCTGATGGTTATGACAATCAGTGGATGGAAGCACGTAACGAACCATTAACACGTGAAAAAATGGCTTGGCTATTATATGATGCAGCAGCTAATTTCATGAAAGATGATACACGAATAAACAATGTAGACAATTTAGACGCAGTAATAAATGATATAGGAAATGTAAGTGACAGAGTATTTAACACGACACTTGATACAACATGGGGTTTAGCACAGGGAGAGAAAACAACCACTGATGAAAATGGAGTGAAGCAAGGTGAACATTGGATGATGCAACAGAGAATAAAGAAGCTCTACGCATTAGGACTCCTGAAAGGCGACAACAACAATAACTTTAATCCCCAAGCAACATTAACCCGAGCAGAAGCAACAGCAGTAGTAAACAGACTCTTCAGATACACAGACAGAATAGACACAACAGCACTCCTCAATCAATATGATGTTTATTTTGGAAAAAGTCGAGAGCAAATAGCGAAAGAGAACTCACCGGAATACAAAGCAGCTCAGGAAGAAAGAAAACAGCAAATGAATAGAACAGAAGAAGAAAAGAGAGCATCTCAGCAGAAACTATCAGAAGGTGCTGATGACTTAGTTAATGATATGTTAAACGGAAGAAAGAACCATAATTAAAATTAAACTATTGACAAAGTAAGAATGATATGATACAATAAAAATATTAGCAATATCTGAACAGTAATAGCATAAATAAAAACAATACCTTCAAACTAAAGTAGAAACTGTTAGATAATAATATTACATATATTAAGTAAAAGATACTAATAATATGAAATTAGTATCTTTTTTATTTTTGGAGATATGAATAATGCAGAGAAATTGGAGATAAAAGGCATTGACAATAAGGGTTTATGGGTATATAATAAGGGTATAGTATATCGGTTAAGTAAGGGGCGGTTTACGGGTGAGCGACAGCATAAAGCGGAATTATAAGGATTCTGTATTTTGTGATTTGTTCAGTAATAAAAAATATGCAGTACAGATGTATGAAGAATTGTATCCGGATGAGAAAGATATAACAGAGAGTGATATTGATATAGTCACATTGAAGAATGTGGTAGCAGAGAAAGAATACAATGACTTCGGAATGATGGTGCGAAACAAGGACGGCGAAGAACGTACGGTAGTACTGGTAGAAGCTCAAAGTACATGGTCTGACGCTATAGTTTACAGAGCATTATTGTATTTAGTGGCAACATACAGAGAATATACAGACAGGCATGAAATAGATATATACGGACCGGCATTTCAATTACCGGCACCGGAAATATATGTATTGTACACAGGTGAAAAGAATATAGACAAGAAGCAATTGTCACTGTCAGAATTGATGTTAGGGGGTCATAAAAAATTAGAATTGATAGTAGATGTGATACAAGGTAAAAGCGGAAACGGCATAATATATCAATATTCAGAGTTTACCAGGATAGTGGACAGGACGGTAAGACAACACGGAAAATCATACGAGTCATTCAGAATGGCTATTGCGGAGTGTAAACGAAAAGGTATACTTGTGGAGTATTTAACGGAGCGAGAAAGTGAGGTAATAAGTATGTTGGATTTATTATATGACCAGGAAACGGCAATAGAGAGAAAAATAAAAGCTACATTTAGAGAGGGTAAAGTGGAAGGTATAGCAGAGGGAGTAGAAAAAGCAATAAACGCATTAAAGGCACTTGGATATACAGAAGAGCAGATAAATACGATAAGAAAACAAATGGTATAAGTGCAGGCAGAGCGGAAAATGAGGTTATAAACCTAATATCACAATCAGAAAAGCAGAGTCAATTATAAGATTGGCTCTGTTTTTTTATGTAAGCTTATTCAGAAGCATGGGGATACGGTTGATATAATAAAATGTTGGAGGATGTTTATAAAGGTGATAAGAATAAAAGTGTTATTGATTGATATGGGATATAGTAAAATCGGGGCAAAAATAGGGTCAAAAATGAGTTTGATATGAAATTGGTA
>CAZLOX010000271.1:0-2094 GCA_964561265.1 uncultured Lachnospiraceae bacterium | reverse complement strand
CCCTTATCGTCCGTGGTATACAGGCCGTTGCTGGACAGGTGGCCGTTGTCATTGTCCACATAGCCGCCGTTCGCATACGTCAACTGGAACTGCGCCCCGGCGATAAAATTACCCGTCACCGCGTCCTTTTTCTGGACTACCAGCGTTCCGGCCTTGCTGTTCCAGAAAACAAGGTTCTGCACTTCCCCCGCCTTAATCAGAATATCCTGCGGGGTGCCGTCCAAAACATAGCCTTCTACGGTCTTGATTTCCCTGGCGGTGACAGTGGTGCCGGGCTCGATACCTTCTACCACGATTTCACCGGCATGGTCGGTATAATAGATGCCGTCATTGGGGCCGACTGCGCCCCCGTTGCCGTCCACTACCTTGAAGGCCACGCCTGCCAACGGCTCGTTGGCGGTGCCCTCAATGTACTTGTGGATGATTAACGTGGTCGCGGGTTCGTTGTCAAAGGTCAGATTATTGGTGACGCCGGAGCGCACAACAATATTTTTCGGCGTCTCGTCCTTGACATAGCCCGTGGGGGCCCTGGTCTCGGACACAACATAGGTGCCGTTGGGGGTCAGGCCGGTGACGGTCGCGGTGCCATCTGTCCCGGTGATGTACCGGCCAATGTCGCGGCCCTCGCTGTCCCGCACAACGAACTCCGCGCCTTTCAGCGGCTTTTTCGTCACGGCGTCCCGCTTTAAGATGGTCAGGACACAAAGAGGATCATCATAAAAGCGGAGGGTCTGCGTGTCCCCCGCGTTGACTACCACCGTCTGCGGGGCAGGGTCTGCCTGGTAGTTGTCCGGGGCGCGGGTCTCTGTCACAACATAGGTTCCGGGGAGCAGCTTGGAGAGGATGATCTGGCCGTTCTGGTCTGTGGTATAAAGGCCGTTAGAAGAAGTCAGGCCCTCATTGTCCGGGGTCAGCTCACCGTTGGCATTGGTGATTCGGAACTGTGCGCCGGAGAGGGGCTGCTTTGTTACGCTGTCGTACTTCTCCACGATCAAGCCGCCCTTGGGAGTATTTGTCACAATCACCGTTTGCGTATCGCCATTGGCTCCAATGACAACATTGGTCGAGGGTGCGTCCATCACATAGCCCGCCGGGGCCTTGGTCTCCGTCAGCACATACGCGCCGGGTGCCAGATTGGAGATGCGGATTTCTCCGTTGCTGTCAGTGACAAAAAGCCCGTTCTGCGTCAGGGTGGACGTGCCAATCACGCCGTCCAGCCCCACCTCACAGCCTGCGGCAGTCGTTACCCTGAACTCCGCGCCGGGGAGCGGCTGGCCGGTGATGCTGTCCCGCTTCTGGATAATCATTCCGCCGCGGGGTTGGTTCTTGAAAGTAAGCGATACCGTGCGGCCCTCCTTGATTTGCACCGTCTGGCTCTGCGTGTCCAAAATAAAGCCAGCGGGGGCGCGGGTCTCGGTGACGATAACGCTCTTGCCGGGGGTCAGGCCGGTGATAAGGATTTCTCCGTTCTCGTCGGTGCGGTACACGCCGTTGCTGTCGCCTATCACGGTGCCGTCCGCATAAATCACTTTGAACTCCGCATTTTGCAGGGTCACGCTGGGATTGACGGAGCATACCTTTCTAATCAAAAGCTGTCCGTCCGGGGCATTGGTAAATCTGACGGTTACAACGCTCTGCTCCCCGCTGTCCGCCAGCATGATGGTTTCGGAGGACTGGATGATATTGTAGCCGTCCGCAGCGTCTACCTCCTCCAGCACATATGCGCCGGGGGCCAGCCCTGTCCACATGGCGGTGCCGTTTTTCCCGGTGACTTTGGTGCCGATGACGGTGCCGCCCGTGCCGCTGGTGCCGCCCAGGAAGCGGAGCTGGAAGGTGCATCCGGGCAAAGCCGCCCCGGTCACGCTGTCATATTTCTCCAGAATGATGGCGTTCTTGGGGACGTTCTCAAAGGTGATCGTCTTGTTTTCGCCGCCCTTGATATAAAACTCCTGGGTGGCGGGCTGCTTGATGGTATAGCCTGCGGCGGGTTCCAGCTCCGTCACCTTGTACCAGCCGTCACGCAGCAGGTCAACGAAAAACTGGCCGTTCTCATCGGAGAAGAAGGTGCCCAGGCTGTTCAGCTCGCCGGTGGTG
>CAZLOX010000270.1:0-2098 GCA_964561265.1 uncultured Lachnospiraceae bacterium | reverse complement strand
AGCTATGAATGCCATCATGGGAGTTTCACCCTCATGACCTTTATTTTAAAAATCAACTAATGTCCCATTTTGCTGTGTGTGGTGTGTCCTTGTGCCACGTGTGTCTGTGCATCCTCAGAGGCCAAAAGACCAATGTCTGATCCCTCCAGAGCTAGGGAGTGGTGGCTGTAAGCCTTCGGACATGGGAATCAGGGACATTTTCTGGATGAGCAGCAAGGCCTAACCACTGAGTCACCCTCCACCCTCTATTTTCATCTATCACAAATCTACAAACGTTTCTTGTCAAGAACCACAGAATAAATGTTTAAGCTTTGCAGACTATACCACAGCTTGACTATCAAAAGGTGAAAGTAGATTGTGTGATACTGTCACCAAAATGCAGAGTTCCTTTAAACTGTCACAACAAACACCAATGAGTAGAAAACAGGGATTGAGGCATTAAGCCACTTTATTTAGAAACCTTGTGATCTGAGGAGACAACAGATTAGCATCCTCTATTTGCCTCCTGATTTCCAGCCAGTTGTCTTTAATGAAATGGAAACAGAGGCAGACAACCATTTCAAAGTTTAGTCTTCCTGCTCTGATCAGGTGGTCAGCCTTGCCTCTGAGAGTCACAGTGCTGCAGCTTCTCTCTGTGTGTCTCTTGTGCTCGCTGTGCAGCTGTGCAGTGTGTTCCCAAGGTCACAAAACCTTGTATTCTTCCCCTGGATCACCAAAACAAACAAACTCTTAGTAGTGCTGAGTCAGCTATTACAATGTGTACTTGCAAACTCTTTTCTACGATATGAAGTACAAATGTGGCTTTATAAGATGTGAAAATGCCCTGTCTGTCCCTCGTCTCCCCTGTCAATGTGCAAGTGTTCAATAAAACTCAGTTTTCATTGTTTGAGAGTTTTGCTAATACTGCCATATCTGTTTATTCACTATTGCCCTGAGCTGCTTACACTCAATCATGACAGAGTTAACCTTAGGCGTTTGTTTGCCTTGGCTAGCAGGTAGCAGCTGACTATGTAGACGAGGCTGGTCTTCAATTCATAGATATCTGCATGCCTCAGTCTCAGAGTGATGGGATTAAAAACAAGCAATACCACATCCAGCTTAGCTTTCTTTAAAGATTTTATTTTATGTGACGTGTATGTCTGTGTACTTTGTATGTCTGTGTACCACATATGTTCGTGCAGTGCCTACAGAGGGCCTGGACTTACAGGCAGGTATTTGCTATCATATGTGTGCTTGGAACTGAAGCAAGATCTTCTGGGAAACAGCCATCTCTCCAAACCCACCTTCAGCTTTTCATACAAAACCACATTTTAAATTGTACTTTCTCCTTTGTCATCTAGCAAAGGTTTTTCCACTCAAGACAGCTTTATGACTGAGAACGTTTTACCTGAGCCTGGGTGAGGTGGGATTCTGCTCTGTATGCTGTGATTACAATTAATGAATAAAGAAACTGCTTTGGACCTATAGCAGGGCAGAATTTAGTTGGGTGGGGAAAACTCAACTGAATACTGGGAGAAGAAAGGAAGTGGAGACAGAGAGAAGCCATGGAGCTGATGCTGGAGACAGACACACTGGAAGCTTGCCTTGCCAGTAGGCCACGAGCCTCATGGTAAAATATAAAATCATGGAAATTTGTTAAATTAAGATGTAAAAGCTAGCCAAGAAGAAGTTAGAGCTAATAGGCCAAGCAGTGATTTAGTTAATGTAGTTTCTGTGTGGTTATTTCAGGAGTCTGGGCGGCCAGGAAATGAACAAGCAGCCTCCTTACAACACCTGGGTATATAATTACATAAAATAGTTATACAAGTTAAACATTTACTGACGATAAATAATACTGAAATTTATTTTAAAACCACTCTTGTATACATGATAAAATTATATCATTTTTAAAGACAAAAGCCATTTTGTATATCTTACATAATATTAAATATTAGCTGAGTATTTAATGCTGCTCAGCACATAGAATCTTCAATGTTAATTTTTGTACTTTTTTTTGAGACAGAGTTTCTCTATATAGCTCTAGCTGTCCTGGAACTAGCTCTGGAAACCAGGCTGGCCTCAGACTCACAGACATCCTCCTGCCTCTGCCTCCCAAGTG
>CAZLOX010000269.1:0-2117 GCA_964561265.1 uncultured Lachnospiraceae bacterium | reverse complement strand
GTATGTGTCTCCACATAATCGCTCCTATTCTTCGAGCAAAAAAGCATTGATAAAACGGCATAATGTATTTCTATCCGCCTTGCAAATCTTAGCTATTTTCCGACGGGATACGCCTGCTTTCAATAGTTCAGCTATTAAATTCTTTTTAGAGTATAGTTTATACTTTGTCTCATCTGTTTTCCTGCCTACAGGCCTACCTAACACCACTCCCTCTGCTTTCTTCCGAGCCAAAGCCTCTTTTGTCCTTTGACTGATTAAATTCCTCTCTATCTCGGCAGAGAGTCCAAATGCAAAGGCAAGTACCTTACTCTGAATATCCTCTCCAAGACGATAATTATCTTTGATAGTCCAAACCCGGCACTCTTTTGTCATACAAACATTCAGAATTTCCATAATCATAAACAAATTCCTACCAAGACGGGATAATTCACTACAAATGATAATATCATCCTTACTAACCTTTCGCAGTAATTGTCCTAGCTGACGTTTGCTATAATTTTTTGTACCACTGATAGTTTCTTCTATCCAGTCATTGATTATCAGATTCTGTTTCTCACAGAAATTGTTAATTTCGAATCGTTGGTTCTCAACCGTCTGTTTGTCGCTACTAACGCGAATATAACCATAAACCATAGTTCTATGTATTACGTTTATTGTTTTTCGAATATATCAATTTTTGACCAATCAAATACATATATCTATACTTAAAATTATTCGTATTTTATTCATACATAGACTATTTATATCTATCAACAAAAAAGGTAGAATCCAAAAGGAATTCCAGCCCTCTCTTCAACAGCATACGGAATAGCATCCACCAACAGGCCTACGGAGTGGAAAGACGCCATTAACTTAACGATTTTCGTTCTCCATCTCCGATATTTTACCTATCTTGCACAAAAAATTCAGACCTTCATGGATATTCTGTTGCAGACCTACGCATCGCCTTGCGGTGAACTGCTCTTGGGCTCGTATGCGGACAGGCTTTGCCTATGCGACTGGACGGCAGGCGCGCGGCACGCAAGGGTTATGGCACGTGTGCAACGATACCTACAAGCGCCGTTTGTGGAAGAACCGTCCGAACTCACGCGCCGAGCCGCCCAAGAATTGGATGAATTCTTTGCCAAACGGAGGCAGGTTTTCGATTTGCCGCTCCTGTTTGCCGGAACCGATTTCCAACAACGGGTATGGCGCAACCTGCTCAAAATTCCTTACGGACAGACGCTTTCCTACCGGCAAGAGGCCCTGGCGCTCGGGATGCCGGAGGCCGTGCGCGCGATAGCCAACGCCAACGGGGCCAACGCCCTTTCGATTATCATTCCCTGCCACCGGGTCATCGGCCACAACGGCAGTCTCACCGGCTACGGAGGCGGCTTGGCGGCCAAACGGTTTCTGCTGGAGTTGGAGGGGCATCACAATTAATCGCTTATGAAAAAATATTTTTTGACTGTCGTTATTCTGAGTATGCTTGCCGGATGTTCGGAAAAGGTAACCGTTGAGCAGCAATGTCTTTATCCGGATTCGCCCGTGGGCTATACCGCCATAACAAACTGTGCGGAACCTAAGGCGTACCTGCTCCTGTTTCCGGGATTCGGGGAAGCGCCCTCCGATGTGCTGGCGGCAACCGGACTGCCGCTGTCCTTAGCCCGACATGACATAGCCGTATTTATTCCGGTTCTTCAGCATGGCAGTGAATCGTACGGCTTTAGCGACGAGAGTCAAAAGTGCCTTGACAAAATAGTGGCGGACATTCAGAATCGTTACCACCTCCACAACAAACCTTATTTTGCAGGAGGCTTTTCCATGGGCGGTGCAACGGCGATAAAATATGCAGAACATGCAGAAAAGAAACCGTCGGCGCTTTTTGCCATCGATGCGCCGTTGGATTACAAACGGTTTCTTTACGCTACCCAAAGAGACATCGAAATTTACGGTAAGGACAACCAAGACAGCATCTACACGCAACTTTATGCAGCGATAAGCCAAATCCAAGAGGAGTCGCCTTACGAAATCGACGATGCCACCCATTCAGCCATCCTTCCGCTCAAGAACATCCCCGTCAGGATATACATCGAGCCGGCCGAGGACTGGTGGCTCAACAACCGTCAAACCGATGC
>CAZLOX010000268.1:0-2146 GCA_964561265.1 uncultured Lachnospiraceae bacterium | reverse complement strand
CCCATGATACCGGCAAGCCTTCCTGCAGGAACAATGGTCTTTATTTTTATATTTTTCTCTGAATTCAGATGCAAATTCCTCCTGCAATCGAAGAGCTTCCGCCCTGTTTCCCTGATGAAATTGCTCCATTGCTGCCAGTTCTTTTTCGTTGCCTTCTATTTTCATTTGTTTTTCCTTCTTCCTTGGTTGAAAAAGCCTGCAACAGAATAACATCCGCTGCAGACTTTTGTTTGTGTCGATGAATTTAAGAAAACATGAATTTACGAAAAACATACGACTCCATATGCAGTTTTCTGTGCTGTTTGTATATTGAGTTATTCAATGTTTCCGTAATTACTCAGTTTCAAGAGCCTCGTAGTCATCAGGAATTGTAATTCCGAGAGCCTGCGCTCTTTCCGGAACATATTTTTTGGTAAGATTATCGGCATATTTGATTTCCATATTTGCCGGGTCAGCGTCGTTTTTAAGGATATCATACGCCATTTCGGCAGCAACTTCACCGATGCTGTAATATGATATTGAAAGTGTTGCAACACCGCAGCCGGAGCAGATGCCTTCTTCGCCTGTTATTACAGGAATATTTGCCGGATTTGCGATATTTGCGATAATTTCAGTGCTTGAAGCGGCTGTATTGTCCGTCGGAATGTACATTGCGTCGCTTGAATCACAGAGAGTTGTTGTTACAGCGGCAACATCGTTTGAATCTGCAAACGGATACATTGTTGTTTCATAACCGAGCTTCTGGAGTTCTTCCGCAACGATATCAACCTGATATTTTGAATTAGGCTCGTTTGAGCAGTAAAGCAGACCGACTTTCTTTGCGTCCGGAAGAAGTTCTTTGAACATTGCAGCCTGATCTTCAAGCGGAGCAAGGTCTGATGTACCGGTTACATTTCTGTTTGTTTTTCCGTCCCAGTCATCCATGTCAAGAGCCGTTGCGTAGTCTGTTATTGATGTTCCTACGATTGGAATATCGGAAGTCGCAGCTGTTGCGGCCTGAAGCGATGCGGTAGCATTTGCAAATATAAGGTCGTATTTTGATGATACGAACTGATTTATAATAGTTGAACAGGTTGCCGAATCGCCGGCAGCGTTCTGAAGGTCAAATTCAACGTTATCTTTGCCGAGGAGAGTTTCGAGTTTGTCCTCAAAGCCTTGCGTAGCGGCGTCAAGAGCCTGATGCTGAACAAGCTGGCAAAGACCGATCTTATATTTTTCTGACGCATTTCCTGCTGCTCCTGTTTCTGTCGGATTCTGAGCCGTTTGCTCTCCGCAGCCTGAAAGCGCTGCCGCAGCCAGTATTCCGGCAATACCCATAGCCAATATCTTTTTGATTTTCATAGTGTATAATCCCCTTTTCTTTAAATTGGACAGATATTATTCTGCCCTTAAAATTTGTAATATATCAGTAAGCATATCAGGAAAAGTATAGATATTGCATATATAACAGTTTTGTGCAAAATCACGAACTTTTCTGAAATTACTTACATAGAATTATAATAATTGTATCATATCTTATTTGATACGTCAAGATAAATTTAACAATTTATCTGAATAAATTTGTAATATTGCCATAAGAGCGTACATTTTTGATTTGCTGCAGTAAATCAAAAATCAGCTGAGATATATAGCTGCAAAAACAAAGCGCGTGAAAATCATCAAGGGAGCGCCGAAACGCTCCCCTGTGATACCCTGAAATCCGTTAAGAATCTATCCGTAATTAAATAAATATATATTGCTTGGTTTAATTTACGCTTTTTACAATATCTATCATAATATTTTTTTCAAGACCATTATCACTATATATTGAAAAAGTCTCATCTTTGACAAACCACTCTGCATTGTAGTATAGATTATTATTTCCTTTTATTGTTACATCATTATCATTTATAGTTACCGTTTCAACATCAGTATAATCGTTATCGTCACTGCTCATATCCTCTGAATTTTTTGTTGTTCTATAGGTTATTGTATCGGTTTCGCTCTGATATGTAATTTCAGCAATATTTTTGTCAACAACAGATATTTTTGTTGTATTATATTCTTTGGGAATATTTTGCGGGGATTTGATTTCATATCCCAACTCAGTTGTTAGCTGCTTAATATCAGTTTTAGTATTAGAAGTATTATTGTTTTCGCTTACGAC
>CAZLOX010000267.1:0-2152 GCA_964561265.1 uncultured Lachnospiraceae bacterium | reverse complement strand
ATAAAACCGGTCAAAGTAATCACAAGCCCGCACAGCATGGAGCCGAAAAAGCCTGCGGAAGCATGGATCGACGCCGCCTCTTTGTCCTGACGTCCCAACGCTCTTGATAAAATACTTCCGGCACCCTGTCCGAACATAAAACCGAATGCCTGAATAATTGCCATAAATCCGAATACAATGCCTACCGCTCCGCTGGCGCTGGTGCCAAGTTTTCCCACAAACGCCGTATCCACCAAATTATAGATATTGTTAATCAGCATAGTGATAATGCTGGGAACAGACAGCCCCATAATCAGCCGGTGTATCGGTGTGCCGGTCATCTTTTCATATTGTGTTAATTTTGTTTTCTGATTCATTTTATTTCTCCTTATTTTAAAGTTCGCAAATTCCTGTATTACAACATACCCGATGCACTATGCCGGTATAGTTCTTTTATTCTGTCCAGTATCTCCATATCTGCCGGACAAAATCTGTAATTATCTATTTCATCAGCCGTTATCCATTTAATATCATTATGTTCTGCTTTCTGCGGAGTTCCTTCTGCAATTGCCGCATTGAATAAAGAAAGATGCACCGTGATATCAGGATATTCATGTACTACATCCATAAATAGTTTCTTTACAGAAACGATAATATTCAGTTCTTCCATACATTCACGAATAAGCGCCTGCTCTTTCGTTTCACCCTGTTCGACCTTGCCGCCGGCAAATTCCCAAAGCAGCGCTCTTGCTTTATTTGCCGGACGCTGACATATCATAAATTTATCATTCTCCCATATAAGGGCAGCAACTACTTCAACCATTATCCCACCACCAATTTATTCGTTTTTTTCAGATATTTCGCCGGAACAGGTCTGTCCAGTTTCCATATAACATTCATAGGTTTAGAACCATGTTTACTTTAATTTTCGTATTTGGTAATTTTCTTAGTTCATCAATGGCCTTTACATCTGTTGCACCCATGTATGAAGTGGTTATAATCCGAAGTTCTCCGCCATTTTGCGTAAATGCAGTCAATTCATCAATAAGCAGACGCAGACCGCTCCATTTAATGAATGAAACAAGTATATCAATTACTTGGACAGTACTTTGGATGCCTCAGCCTTATCAATTGATGCAGTTTCAGAAAACTTGTCCGCATATCCGGCAAGCTCTGTATCTAATTTATTATTTATTACTTGTTCGTATAATCCATCGTGCAGCATAGAAAATCTCCTGACTTGTTATAATATAGCGGCCCAATTCCGAGCGGCAAAATAATTATAATTCATTTTGTATTGTATCATAAAAATATTTGTTAGTCAATAATTTTTCCGCTCTCTTTATCATATATAATTTCAGTTTCATTCGCACTGAGTTTTTTATCTTGATTTATTCAGTATTTCCAAAGACAAAAAAAGCTGTCCGTTTCTCCGGTTTTGTACTTGTGCTAATTTTTCTGAATTGCAGTGAAATCAATATATTTTCTTTAACTTATACATAATAATATATCATTCTGTAAGAATATATATTTTTAAAAGGAGGCTGAAAAGCTATGCCGGCAGAAAAGAAAGTTAAAATAATATTTAATGCGGACGGAAAAAGCCTTGGTGATATATTAAAACAGATTCTTATAAATAAACAGGGTGAGCGCAATGGAAGATAATTTAACAGCGTTATATTTAAGGCTGTCAAGAGATGACGGCAATTTAACTGATTCAGAGAGTATTGTCAATCAGAAAGAATTTTTATCGGAATACGCAAAGGCACATTCACTGAACGTTGTTGAAATATTTTCTGACGACGGCTTTTCCGGCTTATCTTTCGACAGACCGGATTTTAAACGTATGATAAAAATGATCGAAGAAAAAAAAATAAACACTGTAATTACAAAGGATCTCTCCCGCCTTGGCAGAGATTATATAGAAGTCGGAAAATATATTGATAAATATTTCCCGTCGCGCGGTATACGATATATCGCCGTAAATGACGGCATTGACACAGCCTCATCAGGCGGCGCCGACGATATGACTCCGTTTCGGGCGGTATTTAATGATATGTACGCGAAAGATATAAGCAAAAAGGTAAGAACGGCTCTTACCACTAAAAAAATCAATGGTAAGTTTATCGGTTCACAGCCGCCCTATGGCTATAAAAAAGACCCAAAAGATAAA
>CAZLOX010000266.1:0-2165 GCA_964561265.1 uncultured Lachnospiraceae bacterium | reverse complement strand
AATATAAAAGGTACCTTGACAATTTGCATGAGCAATGTTATAATTCAAGGTACCTTGTAAAACTGGAAGGAGTAAGTATATGAATTGTTACAAGAACCATACATGGAAACAAACGACATCGTCCTGGGGAGAAAATATGGAGGGAAAACTGGTACTTGCCCTGCTGGATATCAGCCGCACAATGCGCTCTCTCTACGAAGGGCGGGGCAGCCAAAAGCGGGTTCTGATCGTGCTCAGTGAAACCGGAACCATCACCCAGAGGGAACTGACCGCACGGCTGGGCATCCAGCCAGGCTCTGCCAGTGAGGTTATTGCCAAGCTGGAGAGTGCCGGACTGGTAGAGCGAACCGACAGCGAGGAGGACCGCCGCACCGCAAACATTTCACTCACCGAGAATGGCCTGCGGCAGGCAGAGGACGCGCTGAAGCAGCGCAGTCTGCGGCATGAGGAGATGTTTTCCATCCTGTCCGGAGAAGAAAAAGAACAGCTGCTGGCCCTGCTGGAGAAGATCAACAGCGACTGGGACAGTCGCTATCAGGGTGCCCATGAGCGCCGCGGGCACCGCCATCATGACCATCAGGGCCATCATCACGAGCTCCACGAGCACCCTGACCATCACGGCGGAGAGAGCGGCTGCAGCCACGACTGTGAACATTGCGAGCATCCCTGCGGCCGGGGACGGGGTAAACAGAGGTGAGGTCCTATGTGGAAGTATATCAAGCAATATCTGCCCTATGCCATCCTGGCCGCGCTGTTTATGGTGGGCGAGGTATCCATGGACCTGGTGCAGCCGGGAATCATGCGCCGCATCGTGGATGACGGCGTGCTGGGACTGGATAATGGCGGTATAGGAGATCTGCACCTGATTTTAGTTCTAGGGCTGCAGATGATCTGTCTGGTGCTGCTGGGCGGGCTGAGCGGCGCGCTGAACAACGCTTTCACCCACTATTCCAGCCAGAACATCGGCAATGAGATCCGCAAGGACGCCTTCCGCCGCATTATGACCTTTTCTTTCCCTCAGCTGGACCGGTTCAGCACCGGATCGCTGGTAACCCGGGTGACCAATGACGTTACGCAGGTACAGAACTTTTTGTCCCTGTTTGTCCGGGGGCTGATCCGCACCAGCGTGCTGACCTTTGGCAGTATGTACTGTATGTTCCGGCTCAACCGGACCTTTGGACTGAGTGTGCTGTGCGCGTTCCCTTTTGTGACGGGCTGTATTCTCCTGTGCCTGTGGAAGGCCAATCCTCTGTTTGCTAAATTGCAGGAGCAGCTGGACGCCATCAATTCCATCATGCAGGAGGATGTGTCCGGCATCCGAATTATCAAAGCCTGTGTGCGGGAAGCCTATGAGAAAACCCGGTTCGGAAAAGCCAATGAGACCCTGGTGAAAACTCAGCTGCGGATGCTGGTCATCTTCGCCTTTATGAACCCCGCCGCCAACGCCCTGATGTATGGGGTCGTAGCGGTCATCCTGTATACCGGCTCCTTTCAGGTCGCCGCCGGCGGCACAACACCGGGAGATGTCATGGCGGCTGTCACTTACACCACCCAGCTCCTCAACGGCGTTCTGATGCTGGTGATGCTGTTCCAGAACATCTCACGGGGCATGGCCTCCTGGAAGCGCCTTAAAGAGCTGCTGGACAGCGAGCCGGAGCTGAAGGACGGTATTTCTGATGGCCATGCCCCGTGCCAGGGAACGATCGAGTTCCGGGATGTGTCCTTTGCCTACCCCGGGGCAGCGCAGCCTGTACTGGAGCATATTGATCTGACCATACGCCAGGGAGAAACGGTGGCGATCATGGGCGCCACCGGCTGCGGAAAGACTACCCTGGTCAACCTGATTCCCCGCTTTTATGATGTGACGGAGGGAGCGGTGCTGGTAGACGGCGTGGACGTACGGGAGTACCGCCAGCAGGTCCTTCGGGAAAAGGTGGCAATCACGCTGCAAAAGGCGGAGCTGTTCACCGTTCCGATTCGAGAAAATATCGCTTGGGGCAAACCAGGCGCGTTGGAAGATGAGATCCTGTCCGCGGCCCAAACAGCGCAGGCGGATGGCTTTATCCGCTCTACCCCCGGCGGTTACGACACCGTAGTGGCGGAGCGGGGAATGAGCCTGTCCGGCGGCCAGCGGCAGCGGCTGTCCATCGCCCGGGCCGTGGTGA
>CAZLOX010000265.1:0-2181 GCA_964561265.1 uncultured Lachnospiraceae bacterium | reverse complement strand
ATGAGCCTGTCCGGCGGCCAGCGGCAGCGGCTGTCCATCGCCCGGGCCGTGGTGAAGCCCGCTGAGATTCTGATTTTTGACGATTCCACCAGCGCCCTGGACCTGAAAACTGAGGCCGACTTTTACGGCGCCCTGCGCGAGACACGCCGGACGGCAACAAAGCTCATCGTCGCCCAACGCATTGCCTCCGTCCGTCAGGCGAACCGTATCATCGTGCTGGAGAAGGGGCGCGTTGCCGCCTCCGGCACCCACCAGGAACTACTGGCGGGATGTAAGATTTATCAGGACATCTGCCGCTCGCAGTCGGGAGGGGAGGGAGCCGAAATTGGCTGAGAACCGAGAACAAAAACTCACCGAGCGAAACATCCCAGGCATGATGAATCGAAGTCAGCGCTTTGCCCAGGTGGAGCACGCAGAGAACGCCGGAGCCGCCCTCCGGCGCATCGCGGCCTACTTTGTACGGGAGAAGGCAATGGTGCTGATCATGCTGACGGTGGTAATCTTCGGAACATTGTGCGCTGTCAGCGCCCCCAGTCTGCAAAGCGACGCCGTTGATATCATCGCAGGCACCCGTGAGGGCAATCTTGTCGGCACCATCCTGCTGATGCTGACAGCCTATCTGCTCTACAGTGCCTGCCAGCTTCTTCAGGGGCTGTTCAGCGCCCGCCTGAGTCAGCGAATTGTTGCCCGGATGCGGACGGAGCTGTTTGGGAAGCTGGTAGACCTGCCCATCCGCTATATGGACACCCACTCCCACGGCGACGTGATGAGCCGGATGACCAACGATGTGGAGAATATCTCCACTACCATCTCCCAGTCTCTGCCCTCCATGTTCTCTGGTGTCCTGACGATCTTGGGGACGGTGACTGTGATGCTGTGGAAGTGCTGGCAGCTGGCACTGCTCAGCTGCGCCACAGTCCTGCTGACCCTCCTGGCTACCAAGGTGCTCTCCGGGCAGGTGCGGAAGTTTTCCCGGCAGCGGCAGATGCTGCTGGGCCAGCTCAACGGCACGGTGGAGGAGATGGTGTCCGGCTATCACACCGTGGTGGCCTACAACCACCAGGACGCCACAACAGAGAACTTCTGCGCGACCTCCGATTCCTTAACCAAGGCCGGCATTAAAACAGACATTTTCAGCGGGGTCATGGGGCCTGTGATGAACTGCATCGGCAATATCGGCTTTGTCGTCATCGCCGCCTTCGGCGGGTATTTTTCTGTCAACGGACTGATCTCGGTGGGAGTCATCTCTGCTTTCATCGTCTATGCCAAGCAGTTCAGCCGTCCCATCAACGAGCTGGCCCAGGTTTACGGACAGCTTCAGACCGCCATCGCCGGGGCGGAGCGGGTATTTGCTGTTCTGGACGAGGAGGACGAAGACGGCTCTGGCATCGATCTGGAAGACGGCCCCGCCACTGTTACTTTCCGGCAGGTACAGTTCTCCTACATACCGGGCCATCCGGTGATTCGGAACTATAATCTAACAGTGCCCTCTGGAAAGAAGGTGGCTCTGGTAGGCGCTACGGGCAGCGGAAAGACCACCCTGGTCAATCTGCTCATGCGCTTTTACGACATCGACAGCGGCCATATTTTGATTGATGGACAGGATATTCAGGATATTTCCAGGAGCGACCTGCGGCGGAACGTGGCTATTGTTTTGCAGGACACGGTGCTCTTCAGCGATACGATCCTGAACAACCTGAAATACGGTCGGGAGAGCGCGTCAAGGGAGGATGTGGCGCAGGCGGTCAGCATGAGCCGTTGTGATGATCTGCTCCAGAGCCTGCCGCAAGGATGGGACACTGTCCTCTCTGGGGCAGGCGAGGGCATCAGCCAGGGACAGCGTCAGTTGCTGGCTATTGCCCGGGCCTTCGTGGCTGATCCGAAGATTTTGATTCTTGACGAGGCTACATCCAATGTGGACACCCGGACGGAGCGGGCCATCCAGGCGGCCATGCACAAGATCATGGAGAACCGCACCAGTATCGTCATCGCCCACCGCCTGTCTACCATCCGGGACGCGGATATCATCGTTGTGATGGATCATGGTGAGATTGTGGAGCAGGGGAGCCACGATGAGCTGATTCGCCAGAAGGGGAAATACTATGATTTATACATGACCCAATATGCAGGATTTGCAACATGATGCAAATCTTACATTTCCCCTTGACAACGGCTTTAGAA
>CAZLOX010000264.1:0-2183 GCA_964561265.1 uncultured Lachnospiraceae bacterium | reverse complement strand
GCTGTGACTTCGCAGAATACCGAGGGAATAACCGATATCTGCAGAATACCGCCGGACAATATCGCCTCTCAGATTGAAGCAGTTTTGTCGGATATAGAAACAGACGCGGTAAAAATCGGTATGCTGACGAATGCCGGTTCTGTTCATGCGGTGTGCGGCGCTCTTGAAAAATACGCTGTACGCAATATTGTATTTGATCCGGTCATGGTATCCACATCGGGAACAGCTCTGTCCGACGGGGATATTACCGGAGTTATACGCGGAGAGCTTTTGAAGTTATGCGCGCTTGTCACGCCGAATATCGGCGAGGCGGAAATTCTGGCAGGTATGAAAATCACAAATGATGCCGACATTGAAACGGCTCTTTTCGCCATACATAAAACCGGTGCGGAAAATGTGCTTATAAAAGGCGGACATTTGCAGGGCGAGCCTGTTGACACGCTGCTCTGGAACGGTGATATATACCGTTTCAGCGGTCAGCGTGTCAGCACAAAAAATTCCCACGGCACAGGATGCACGCTTTCATCAGCGATTGCTGTATTTCTTGCAAAGGGAGAAAATCTGAAAGACGCGGTTTATCATGCGAAAGAGTACATCACAAAGGCTTTGGAACACTCGTATGACATAGGCAAAGGCTCAGGCCCTGTAAATCATTTCTGGAAGTACGGAGGTTATTGATATGGAGTTCAGAAAATTTGACACTCTCCCACAGGAAGCTGTCGATATACGGACGGCAGTATTTGTGGATGAGCAGAAATTTAAGGAAGAATTTGACGGGATTGATAAGTATGCAAAGGTAATAATCTGTTATGACGGAGAAAAGCCTGTCGCTGTGGTGCGTTATTTTAAGGCGGACGGCGAATATCATATAGGACGTGTTGCAGTTATAAAGGAATACCGCGGCAGAGATATCGGCGCACAGATAATGCGTCAGGCAGAAAATGAAATAAAAAAAGAGGGCGGAAGCCTTGTGAGTCTTGACGCTCAGATGCATGCGGAGGGTTTTTATCGCAAATGCGGTTACACTCCCGTCGGTGAAATATTCTTTGAGCAATACTGTGAACATATAAAAATGATTAAAACATTATGAAAAAAGATTTAACACAAGGAAATGTAACGAAAACGATGCTGCTTTTTGCCGGGCCTATGATTCTGGGAAATCTTCTTCAGCAGGGCTATAATATAGCGGACACGCTGATTGTGGGCAGATTTTTAGGCTCCGGCGCATTGGCGGCGGTGGGTTCCGCTTATTCGCTGATGACTTTTTTAACGTCTGTCATTATCGGACTATGTATGGGAAGCGGTTCAGTCTTTTCGGTCAGTTACGGAAAAAAGGACGGTCATATGCTGAAAAACAGTATGGCGGTTTCTTTTTTATTTATCGCGTTTGTAACGATTGCGATAAATATATCGGCATTTGCCGGAACAGATATTATTCTTCGGGTACTTAGTGTGCCGGACGATGTGTATGATATTATGAGGGAATATGTGCGGATTATTTTCGGAGGTATATTTTTTGTATTTCTCTATAATTATTTTGCATTTTTGTTAAGAGCGGCGGGCAATTCGCTTGTACCGCTGATATTCCTTGCGGTTTCCGCCGGAATGAATATTGTGCTGGACATAGTTTTTGTGCTTGCGTTAAAAAGCGGAGCAGGCGGCGCGGCGGCGGCAACTGTAATATCACAGGCGGTATCGGGAATTGGAATAGGTATTTATGTTTATATTACAGAGCCGGAATTACGCTTTGACAAAAAAAGTATTGCAATAAATAAAAAAACGGTATTAAACGTTATTCGTCATTCATCGGCGGCGAGTGTTCAGCAGTCGGTGATGAATTTCGGGATTTTAATGATACAGGGGCTGGTAAACAGCTTTGGAGCGTCAGTTATGGCGGCTTTTGCGGCGGCTGTGAAGATTGACTCATTCGCATATATGCCGGCGCAGGAATTCGGCAATGCGTTTTCTCTTTTCATATCGCAGAATTACGGCGGAGAAAAAGATGAGAGAGTACGGCTTGGTACACGCAGGGCAATAGAAGTTTCGGTACTGTTCTGTCTGGCGGTATCTTTGATTATTTTCATATGCGCGCCGTATCTGATGAGAATTTTTGTAAGCGAAAAGGAAATTATACAGATAGGGACGGAATATTTAAGAATAGAAGGCAGTTTTTACTGCGGAAT
>CAZLOX010000263.1:0-2184 GCA_964561265.1 uncultured Lachnospiraceae bacterium | reverse complement strand
TTTGAGTTTACTCAAATTCACAAGAACTCGCACTGTTTATTTTTCAATGTACAATTACTTCCGCTTTATCCAAGCGACTTATTTATTATACCACACATATTATCTCTTGTCAAGCATTTTTTTGACTTTTTTCAAAATTCTTTTCGCAGACACTTTCAATCCGGAATGATTTTGAAACTTTAGCTATGTATGGTCACTGTCTTGCTGACAGCTTATTTATAATAACACATCCATTCACATTTGTCAAGTACTTTTTTTAAATTTTTTTAGATTTTTTTCAAAAAATCATCAAAATAAAAATAACAGTTGAAATATATATGAAATATATGTATAATATAATAATAAGTCTGTTTTTTGCAGAAATGAAAAAACACACATACAAGGAAGTGATACAATGGATTATAATAAACCTCTGCCGCTTCTCATAACGAGGGGGCTGATAGTGTTTCCTCATATGATTCTTAACTTTGACGTGGGGAGAGAAAAGTCTATAAAGGCTATTGAGAACGCAATGGCGGACAATCAGTATATCTGCCTTACCGCGCAGAAAGACGTAGGCGAGGAGGATCCCAATACGGGAAGCATATATATGGTAGGTACTGTCGCGGAAATCAAACAGATACTGAAAATGCCCGGAAAAACCGCAAGAGTTCTTATCGAGGGAATCGAACGGGTTAAAATCAAGGGCGTGTATTTTGATGACGGCTGCTACAATGCCGACACCGAACCTTTTGCACCGGATGAAATGAGCGAACCGGAACAAAAGGCTTATTTAAGGGAACTCAAAGCTGCCTTTGAGGAATATTTTGCAGCCAATCCCAAGATGGGAACCGATAGTTTTCTGAAACTTATGGAATATGACGACCCTATTATGCTCGGCGATGTAATATGCGCAAATTCTTCATTTGATATCGAGATAAAGCAGAAAATTCTTGAATCCGAATCGGCTGAGGAGCGCATACGCAATATTATTGCCGGAATACGCGCGGAAATAGAAATCATGACAGTCGAAAAGAAACTCCATGACAATGTCAAATCAAGTATTGACCGGCATCAGAATGAATATAATCTGCGCGAGCAGGCAAAGGCTATTCAGAAGGAACTCGGCGAAGATATTTCTCCGGCATCAGAAGCGGAGGAATACAGGAACAAAATCGAGGCTCTGAAAATGCCGAAAGACTCAAAGGAGAAGATACGCAGAGAAATAAGCCGTATGGCAAAAATGCCGCCGATGTCGTCTGAGGCTGTCGTTATACGCACATATCTCGATTATATAACCGAACTTCCCTGGAATAAAAAAACAAGGGAAAGATTCGATATAAAAAAGGCGGAGGATATTCTGAATGAAGATCATTACGGACTTGAGAAAGTGAAGGAGCGCGTGCTTGAGTATCTTGCGGTAAAAAAACTTTCCAAAAGCAACGAATGTCCGATACTCTGCTTTGTCGGCCCGCCGGGAGTCGGCAAAACATCCGTTGCGAAATCCATAGCAAGGGCTCTGGGACGTAAATATGTGCGGATATCGCTCGGAGGAATACACGATGAAGCGGATATAAGGGGACACCGCAAAACGTATATCGGCTCTATGCCTGGACGCATAATGTCGGCAGTCCGGCAGGCGGACAGTAAAAATCCGCTCCTTCTGCTTGATGAAATAGACAAAGTCGGCACAGATATGCGCGGCGATCCGCAGGCGGCTCTTCTTGAGGTGCTTGATTCGGAGCAGAACCACGCTTTCCGCGACCATTATCTTGAAGTTCCGTTCGACCTTTCCGATGTAATGTTTATAACAACGGCAAACACGCTTGAAACAGTAAGCCGTCCTCTGCTTGACCGAATGGAGATAATAGAGATAGGCGGATATACCGAAGACGAAAAAGCAAATATTGCGCACAGATATCTGATACCGCGCGCTATGGAAAAGAACGGTCTTTCTGACAGGAAAGTCGAGATTGACGACAGCGCGGTTACCGCTGTAATAAACCACTATACCCGCGAGGCAGGAGTGCGCGGTCTGGAAAAACAGATAGGCGCGGTATGCAGAAAAGCGGCCAAGAGTATATTATATGAAAAAAGAAAACGGATTACGGTTACCGAAAAAAATCTTTCAAAATACCTCGGCCCTAAGAAATATGACTTTGATATGATGAATGAAACAGACGAAATAGGCGTTGCAAGAGGTCT
>CAZLOX010000262.1:0-2187 GCA_964561265.1 uncultured Lachnospiraceae bacterium | reverse complement strand
GGCAGCCGGATTGATTGCAACACCGTTCTGTACAACAATTTTCAGCCTGTTAATATTTTTTGGTATTATTCTGCCTGCAGGTACAGGCGCGCTGTGTTTTGGTATTGTAATGGGAGCGGTTTCTCCTATTATAGGTGAAAAACGGGCGGCGCTGGTTTCCGGTATTGTTCAGGCAAGCGCGGGAATTGGTGATGCTCTTATGTCGCCGGGACTGCAGTATCTGACTGATTGGAAAGGCATTTCTGTTTCAATGCCTCTTTTCAGCATACCCATATTGCTTATGCTTCCTGTTGTGATATGGCTTGGACGGTACAGAAAAAAACAATCCGCTGAATTGAAACAAATCACTGAAAATAAAAATAATGATGAAAAGCTGTTTTCAATATTAAGAAAATCTATAGCTGACCCTACATATTGGTGTCTGCTGATCGGATTTTCAACCTGCGGTTTTCATATGGCAATTATTGAAACGCATTTATTTTCACAATACGTGTCAAGCGGTATTTCCGGAAATACCGCGTCATTTGCCCTTACAGTATATGGTATTACAACAATGCTTGGTTCAGTTATAACAGGATTCTTAGGTCAGAAATTCAGAATGAAAAATGTGCTGTCAATGGTATATGCTGTTCGTGTGATAATTGCTGTCGGATTTATTGTTATTCCAAAATCTGCAGCATTTGCGTTTATAGCTACAGCCTTGTTAGGTCTGACAGGCGATTCAACCGTAGCTCCGACAACAGGAATAATAAGCGCAAAAGTTGGAGTTGAAAAAATGGCGGTAGTATATGGTTCGATATTCATAGGGCATCAGATTGGTGCATTTACAAGTGCCTGGCTTGGCGGTATTCTTGTAAATACCGCTCTTGGCTATTCCTCGTTGTGGATTATTGATTTATGTTTATGTCTGACAGCGGCAATTGCCAGTTTTAGTATACGGGATTAATTGAAATTTATAACGATAAACCTCCGGCACAGACAACCGTCCATGCCGGAGGTTCTTTATAAACCATTCACACCTTTATTTCATCACCGTTTTTGAAGGTCACTCTTATATCATCTTTTGAATTCACTGTTATGAAATCCACTGTGTTAAGCCATAAATCCTCGTCAAACTCGGTTATGACACTCCCCTGTTTTTTCAGATTCTGTATAAACATCAGTGCTTTTCCCCGTCTTGCGTTTTTATCAATAATCTGCTGATTTACCTCATCAAGCCGTGCTTTCAGTGTATTAAATTGTTCAGATAAGCCGTTATAACGCTCTGTATATTCTCTTTGATTCTGCGCCGTATATGCGTTTTGCTTCATACATTTCTGCATAAGTTCAGCCGTTTCCGCCAGTTCACGTTCAAATCCGGTCTTTTCTGTTTCCAACTCGTCAGTGTTTAACACTTTCGATTTTATCAGTTCAAAATCAGCTATAACCTTGCTTTTGCTTGTTATCATCTTGTTCACCGCTGATATAAACGCCTGTTTTATCTCATCCTCAGTAAGATGCGGAGTTCCGCATTTATGTTCATTGCGGAATTTATGATTGCACCGCCATACTATTTTCCGGTATTTGTCTGTGGAATGCCAGAATTTTGAACCATACCAACTCCCGCATTCCCCGCATTTGATTCTGCTTGAAAATGTATGTACGCAGGTTATGCGGTTTTTCCCTCTTTTTAATGACTGCATCAATGTCTGCGCCATATCAAATATGTCAGGGTCAATGATAGGTTCATGGTTGTTCTTAACGTAATATTGCTGTACCTCCCCTCTGTTCAATTTTTGACGTTTTGTAAGGAAATCATCGGTATAGGTCTTCTGCAGAAGCGCATCGCCTTTATATTTCTCATTTGTCAGGATATTTTTGATTGTTTTGACGTGCCACTTCTCTTTTCCGCCGGGTGACGGAATGCCCTCATCGGTCAGTATTCTTGCTATTGCATACGCGCTTTGTCCCTGCAGAAACATCCCATAAATTCTGCGTACAAGTTCAGCCTGTTTCTCATTGATAACAAGATTCCCGTCCTCACCCTTATCATAACCGAGAAATGTTGAATACGGAACCGACACTTTTCCCTCGGCAAATCTTCTCCGCTGTCCCCATATGCAGTTCTCTGAAATTGAGCGTGCCTCTTCTTGGGCTATACTTGACATTATGGTCAGTAAAAGTTCGCCCTTACTGTCAAACGTCCAG
>CAZLOX010000261.1:0-2197 GCA_964561265.1 uncultured Lachnospiraceae bacterium | reverse complement strand
AAGCTTCGTTGAAAACAGCAGTGCATTAATAATCGAAGAAAACGGAAACAAGTTCGCCGAAATCGCAAACGGCGGATATTTGGGACAGTACCTGCGCGCGGCGCACAGCGGCTTCAGATACAGGCTTTCGGGCAAGTTCAGAACCGAAGGCGACGGAGAAGCGGCGTTCCGCTTTGCGTATATGCTCGGCTATTCGACCGCGTCTATTACGAGCGGTAACAAAACGATTTCAATCGGCAAGTCAAGCGAATGGAAGGACTTTTCACTTGAATTCACTATCGATAAACAGGGCATAGACAGTATCCGTTATTACCTTATCAACAACGCGAAGATCGGCAAATGCTTCTTCGACGACATCGAGATAATCTATCTCGGCAAATAAGTTCATTCATTTTTCTCCATTACATAATAAAACACAACTGCTTAATTGCAGTTGTGTTTTATTTTTTACTTTAATTTACGGCAGCTGTCCGTAAAGCGGATATTCGCTTCGACGGTGATAGTATCGGTCGAGCTGTCCCCGTCCTCTATCATTTTTATCAGCTTTTCCGCAAGCGCGGCGCCGATTTTTTCAATGTCCTGACGGATACAGGTTAAAGGCGGATTGGTAATTTCCGAAAATATGCTTCCGTCGAACGACGCGACCGAAACGTCCTCGGGAATGGATAAATTCATTTGCCTAAGGGCGTTGACGCCGCCCGTTGCGGAAAAATCGTCGGGGTAAATAATCGCCGTGGGCTTTAAATCGGGATAAAGCTGCTTAGTCAGCTCGCCCGAAAGATTAGCGTCGGTATATCTTGCCCTGACGCACGGCAGACGGTCTTTGCCCGCCTCGTTGAACGCGTCGGTGTAACCGCGCTGTCTTTCTCTCGTAATGAAGTTATCTTCACCCGTAATGAACAGAATTTTTTCGTGTCCGTATTCGATAAGCCTTGAAACGAGCTCCTTCGTCTTTTCGTAATTGTCGCTCATAACGCCGGGCATCTTGTCGCCCTTATAATCGAATCCGACGCAGGGTATGTCGCTGTTAATCAGCTCCTGCACCAAATCGGAGCTGTAATCCCCGAAAATGATTACTCCGTCAAGCTGACGTACGCGGCAGTGCTTAATGAACGCGTGTACGCTTGAATCGTTACCCTTTGAAAGAATGGTTATATCGTATCCCTTTTCCTCGGAAATGCGCTTGAACTCGTTCAGAATCTGAATGAAAAAGAACTGACAAAGATCCAGCTTATCCCTCAGATAGAAAAGTATGCCGAGGTTGTGCGAGTATTTTGCCTTAATTGCCCTTGCGTTTGCGTTCGGCACGAAGCCCATTTCCTTTGCAACCGCCAGAACCTTGGCTTTGGTCTTTTCGCTGACTCCGTAATAATTATTTAACGCTTTTGAAACCGTCCCCGGCGCAAAACCGCTTTTCTTCGAAATATCGTAAATTGTAACCACGCTTTTATTTTATCAAAAACTTGTGGAAAAGTCAACTTCTTTCAGAAACCGATTTCGCAAGCCCCCTTACCGCTTTTTAATGACCTTGCCGCCCGTAAGAACTATCATTTTTACTGCCTGTATCGAAAAGCCGTCGGCTTCGACGGTCAACGCCTTATCGAGCGTGCCGCGGGCAAGAACCTTTAAAAAAGTAGTCTTTTCGTAACCGTTTATGCGCTTCTTGATTTCGTCAAGCGTAACTTTTTCACCGCTTTTAAAATTCTGCGAAAGGGTATCGATATTGATTATTCCCTGCTTGGTTCTATCCGCCTTAACCTCCGATTTTTCGATAAAGGTTTCCGCCACGTCGTCAGCCATAAGCGTATCAACCTCGGCAGCCGTAACGCTTTCGCGCACCTCTTCGGGCGCAATTTCGGCGGGCTTCTGCACTTCCTTAACGATAGGCTTCGTATCGATTACTGTCGGCTGTTCCTCTTCAACGGTTTTGCTTGCGGGCGGTTCGTCACCTCCGTTATGACGCTTTTTCCAAAGAAGGAATAAGATTAACGCAACGATAATCAAAATTATCAATACGATAATGAGAATTATCCACCACAAATTGCTGTCTTTATCCTCTTCGAGCTTGGGAACGATAACGCCCGATTTATCGGTAATTTCATTTTTGCCGTCCGCGTCCGAGAAATATTTGTGACACTCGTCGCACTCCCAATATTCGGTATTGCCGTCCTTGTCTTCCGTTGCGGGAATTTCGGGA
>CAZLOX010000260.1:0-2198 GCA_964561265.1 uncultured Lachnospiraceae bacterium | reverse complement strand
CTGGGCCATCTGGTGCAGTCCTGTGCGGCAAATCCCATCGAGCCGGTGGTGACGGATGCTCCCGCGCCCTGCCAGGAAGTTGTCCACCGGGCGGAGGACGAGGATTTTGACCTGTTTCAGCTGATCCCCGCGCCCACCAATACGCCTGTGGATGCTGGCCCATATATTACGCTTGGGATGTGCTACGCTACCCACCCAGACACCGGGCGCAGTGATGTTACCATCCACCGGATGTGCATTCAATCCAAAGATACGCTGTCGATTTTCCTGCAGCCCGGCTCCCGCCACATCGGGGCGATGGCCGAGCGCGCCACCGAACTGGGGCAGCCGCTGCCCATTTCCGTTTCCATCGGTGTGGACCCGGCCATCGAGGTGCTCTCGTGCTTCGAGCCGCCCACGACGCCGCTCGGCTTCAACGAGCTTTCCATCGCGGGCGCGCTGCGGCAGCGGCCGGTGGAGCTGGTGAAGTGCGTATCGGTGAATGAGCATGCCATCGCCAATGCCGAATATGTTATCGAAGGTGAGATCTTGCCCGGCAGCAACCATGTGGTGGAGGATCAGAACAGCCACACGGGCTTTGCAATGCCGGAATTCCCCGGCTACAACGGTCGCGCCTCGCACGAGTGCTGGCTGTTAAAAGTGCACGCCGTCACGCACCGCAAACAGCCCATCATGCAGACCTGCATCGGCCCGAGCGAGGAGCACGTGAACATGGCGGGCATCCCCACCGAAGCCTCGATCCTGGGCATGATCGACAAGGCGCTGCCGGGCAAGGTGCTGAACTGCTACGCGCACCGTTCGGGCGGCGGCAAATATATGGCTGTGCTGCAGTGCCGCAAAACCGTGCACACCGACGAGGGCAAGCAGCGGCAGGCCGCATTGCTGGCTTTTTCCGCGTTCCCGGAACTGAAGCATGTGATCCTTGTGGACGAGGATGTGGACATTTTTGATACGAATGATGTGCTCTGGGCGATGAACACGCGTTTTCAGGGCGACCGGGACATCATCACGATCCCCGGTGTGCGCTGCCACCCGCTGGATCCGAGCTCCAGCCCGGAGTATACCGGCTCGATCCGGGACGTGGGCATCTCCACAAAGACGATTTTCGACTGCACGGTGCCGTTCGATCTGAAGGATCATTTCGTGCGTGCGCCGTTTATGGAACTGGATCCCGAGAGGTGGCTGCATGGCTGAGCGGCTGATCATCGGCATGAGCGGCGCGTCCGGCGCGCCGCTTACCGTGGAGTTGCTGCGGCAGCTGCGGGAAAATCACCCTGAGGTGGAAACGCACCTTGTGGTGACGAAGGGCGCGGAAATGACGCTGGCGCAGGAGACGGATGTATCCATGGAAGAACTGCGCGCGCTGGCAAGCGTGTGCCATGAGAACGACAGCATCGGTGCGGCGATCGCCAGCGGCAGTTTTCGCACGATGGGCATGATCGTGGCGCCGTGCAGCATGAAGACCGTGGCGGGAATCATATCCGGCTACTCGGACAATCTGCTGCTGCGCGCCGCGGATGTTTGTATGAAAGAGCGGCGGAAACTGGTACTCGTGGCACGGGAAACGCCGCTTTCCACCGTGCATCTGCGCAACCTGTACGAGGCAAGCAAATTAGGTGCGGTGATCCTGCCGCCGGTGCCGGCGTACTACACCCGCCCACAGGCACTGGCAGACTGCACCCGGCAGACCGTCAGCCGCACTCTTTCGCAATTCGGTCTGGGCGGGGGTGCGGCCGAATGGGAGGGCATGGCATGAGACGCTTTGTGCTGGAGCGAACGTTGTACGGCAGACGCATCTTTGCCGAGGTGACGGTGCTGGACGATGGACTGCACATCCTGCTTGCGGGCGGGGAGCGCACCCATGTCGGTGCGACCGCTCTGGCGCAGGGCGGAGCGCTGTTGGCCTGCCCTGCGTATCCCGGCCATAAGGAGCAGACGGTGTGCGAGCGCTGGGCGCAGGAGCTATCCCGCCACACCGGAGGATGCGTGACCGTATGCGGCGGCATTCATTACGATAATGCCACAAAAGAGCAGATCGCGGAAATTCTGCACGTTTGCGGGGAATTGCTGCGGGAAGGAGAGAATCGGCTGGCGCAGGGCGTATGCGTCGGAAATGCTCAGGTATGCAATGCCGTGCAGAATACCATGGACGCGGGCGGCAGCAAAATTACTGCCGCCGGTATCGTTGTTTGAAGCCC
>CAZLOX010000259.1:0-2203 GCA_964561265.1 uncultured Lachnospiraceae bacterium | reverse complement strand
TATTGCCGATAAGTATGCCGATATTCCAGAGTACAAATATAGCCACAAAAATTATACATCCTGCCGATACACCGGCTTTTTTTCCTTTAAGAGAAACACGCCGCGTCCAGCGTTCTGTTTCATCGGCTGTTTTCAGGAAATTCACAAGCAAAAACGGTATTATCACAAGCGAGCCTATTTCAACCGCAAGAATAACCGGCATCAGACCGCTCACATCTTTTTCCATCATAATCATAGACATAAAAGATGTGAAATTTACAATCGCATGAGCCGTCATTGACGCGAAAATCGAATCTGTCACATAGCGCAGTACGAAAAGCAGCATACCGAGAAAGAATATCTGCACAAATCCCGACATATCCATATGCATCATCGCAAAAGCGAGAGATGTTGTAAGCATAACCGTCTGAAAGGAATATCCTTTCAGCATACGTACCATAACACCTCTGTATATAAATTCTTCAAGAAGCGGCGCGGCAATGCACAGACTGAAAACTGTCAGAACGCAGTCAAACGCATTTTTCGGCATTTCAATATCCGGCGTGTCCGAGCCGAACAGCGCGTTAAGGCCGAGCGTCAGCGGCATAGTCATATATACGCAGAATATCTGATAAAGCGCCGGCATCAGCAATATATACAGAATATATTCCGGCTTTAACGGGCGGAAACCCAGTTCCTTAAAACCGGCATTTCCGTCAGCTCCTTTTACAAACAAAAAATAACCCGCTATACAGGGAATAATAAGCACCAATTCAGACAAAAGAGCCACTCCCTGCATTACATCCGCTCCTGAAATATGAATAACGACCGCCGATAAAGCCGAGAACAGCATCAAAATCCCGTAAGAAAGAAGCTGATACCACCACATCATCTGAAATCCCTTTTTATACACTTTATCATCTCCGTTTCGGTAAATATATAATCCATACAGATATCAAACGGCTCCGCGTTCACGCTGTCCGTTATCTGCATATTATAGCAAAGCGCGGCCTTCACCGCGCCTGTTCCGGTCAGAAATCTGTCATAGAATCCCTTTCCGAATCCTATCCTTCCGCCGGTTCTGTCAAAGGCAATCCCCGGAACGGCTATTAAATCTATCTCTGCCGGATCCGCGTATTCCCCCTCTGATGCCTCGGGAATATTAAAACGTCCTTTTTTAAAAACAGTACTGCTGTCTATAACAACGGCACGCATATCATCTCCGGTGACTGCCGGAATCAACACGCGCTTATTATCCCCGAGCATATACTCAAAAGCCGAAAAAATATCCGCCTCATTTCCTGTCGGCATATATATCATAACGGTATCCGAACGGCGGTAAATATCCGATGAAAGGAAATTTTCCCGTATAAGACGGCTTTTTTCAGCTGTTTCCTCTTTTGTTAAAGCTAATCTTAAATTTTTATAATACTCTCTTTTTATCTGTTTCTCTGTCAATACTGCATCGCGCGGAGAATATCGTCCGCCGTGTCCTTTCCTTTAAGTATTTTAAGAAGTTCATATCCGAACTCAACCGCGCTTCCGGGGCCGTTTGCCGTGATGATATTTCCCGATACAACGGCTTTTTTATCAGAAAGTTCCGCGCCTTCAAGGTATTGCTCAAATCCCGGATAACACGTTGCCGTATGACCCTTCAAAATACCTTTTTTGCCGAGTATTGACGGTGACGCGCATATTGCTGCAATGTAAATTCCCTTTTCAAGCGCGCAGTCAATAAGAGCGTGAACTTTCGGACTGTTATCAAGATTAACGTGACCGCCGCCGCCCGGAAGAATAAGCATTTCCATTGCGTCCTTATCCGCGTCATCTATGGAAATGTCCGCCTCAACCGCAACGCCGTGCGCGCCTGTCTGCTTTGTTCCGTCAATTCCGGCAGTCTGAACCTGAACTCCGCCTCTTCTCAAAATATCAAGAGTTGCTATTGCCTCTATCTCCTCAAATCCATCCATAAGCAGCAAGTATACCATAATACATTCCTCCCGCAAAATTTACAGCATCATATTTATATAATTATTCTGCTTTTTAAAAACTTTCTCAAACCGCTCTCTTTTATCCCCGCTCTGTGATAAATCCCTGACATACCCCATCCGAAAAGCGTCAGCTGCCGAAATATATCCGAGGCATATCTGAGTGAATGTGCCTATATCTGTTTCAAAATCGGCTCTCTCCGATGTCGGCATAACTCCGGAGCCGGCATTCACCG
>CAZLOX010000258.1:0-2204 GCA_964561265.1 uncultured Lachnospiraceae bacterium | reverse complement strand
CCAGTCTATTTCGAACAGTTTTTCTAATCTTGTTGTTTTTTTGCTCATCGTTTTGTCTTTTATTTGCACGATAAAACTAACCAGTCACCCTGCCAAAGTGCGGCAGAGAAATAAAAAATTATGAATATTTGTATTGTAATCAGCATTTGATGATTTCGTCTATGATTCCTAAGTCCAGGGCTTCTTGTGCGGAAATCCACCAGTCTTTTTTGTATAGATCCTTTTCGTGCAGTTGTTGTACGGTGATTTGTGTGCGGGTGACAAAGATGCCATTGATGATTTCATTGATTCGCAGTGTTTCTTCCAGGTCGTCCTTTAATTCCTCCGATTTCCCGGTCAGCATAACGCTGACGGAATGTATCAGGATTGTGCTGTTGGGATAGGCGAATCTTCGATGCCCTGCCACCAGCAATACGCCGGCGCACGACGCTGCCAGTCCCAAGGCAATGGTATGCACGGGTGTCTGGCAATTCCGGATGACGTCATATAATCCCAGGGTGTGATATACCTTTCCTCCGGATGAATCAATAAACAGCCTTATGGGGGCTGGCGTGTATTCTTGTTTTAATTCAGTTCGGAACCATTCTTTCAAGGCATTGTCCGCCGATACGATTTTTTGTATGTCCTTGACGACTCCATTAACCGCATTGGTATCAATGCTGCTGCTCAAATACAAGTCTCTTTCTTTGGCGATTTCAGGCATAGTTTGCATAGTGATTTGATTTAATTTGATTTTTCTTGTTTCGTTGCAAAACTAAACAAGCACACTGCCAGAATGTGGCGGTGTGTCAAATTTTCATCTAAAAGGAAGAGAAGTGATTGGAGATGACCTAAAGCATTCGGTCGTATCCTACCGGATGTCTTCTAAGTATTTGCATCCACTGAAACAGCAGTTAAATTCTTCAACTTCTATACATTGCTCAAATAGTCTTTCCGGAATTTCCTTGATGCCAGTGGAGTAGAAGCAGAAGCTAAAGTCTTTTACTTTCGTGCATTTGTTAAATAATTTTTTGGGAATATGTTTTAAATTGTCACAATAGGAGAAACAGAGACTAAAGTTTCTAACCTTTGTACACTGCGTGAATAGTTTTTTCGGAATCACCTTGATGCCAGTGGAGTTGAAGCAGCGGTTAAAATCTTTTACTTTGGTGCATTTATCAAATAATCCTTCCGGAATGTATTCTAAATTACTGCAATAGGAGAAACAGATGCTAAAGTCTTTGACTTCAGTGCAGGAGACGAATAGTTTTTGGGGGATTTTCTTGATGTTTGTATACCAAAAACACCCTTCAAAGTCTTCAACTTTTGTGCATTTGTCGAATAATCCTACCGGAATGTATTTTAAGTTTTTGCAAAAGCTGAAACAGTATCTAAAGCTCTCAACTTTCCTACACCGTGCGAATAGTTTTTCCGGAATTTCTTTGATACCTGTCCTGTGGAAGCAAAAGTTAAAGGCTTTTACTTTCGTGCATTTGTCGAATAGTCCAGAGGGAATACTTTGTAAGTTATAGCAATCCATAAAGCATTCTTGCAGGTTTGTCAGGTCGTCTTTGAAACGTACGGCTACTTGGTGTTCTCCCTTTTCAGGAAAGATGTGCGATAATTTTCCCGTCTTTCCTTTCCGGAGCAGTTCTTCTCCCGTATCGGGAATGGATATGGATGAAAAATATTCCTGATGTGCGGTCAGGGTGATTTTTTCGCACTCGCTGTTTGTTTCATAGATGAGGATGTTGTTGTTTGTAGTTTCCATATAACATTGCTTTTAGTAAAACTTCTTGTTTTACTGCAAAACTAAACAAGCACACCGCCAGAATGTGGCGGTGTGTCAGATTTTCATCTAAAAGGAAGAGAAGTGCTTGAAAAGAAAACCTCCGGCAATTTACTCGCCGGAGGTTGCATCAAAATTTTATGCCTTTTTCTTCTGCAAAGTCCTTGACTTTTTGGGCGATTTCTTGTAACAACTTGTCTTTGATAGAACTGCTTAATTGAGTGGTATGTATTACCAATTTTGTAGGGCTATTTGTAGTATTATAATGCAGTGAAATCCAGTGACGAGCTTTTTCCTTATTTTCTACTTTGCCTTGTTTGTTTTCAAGTAGGACGAGTCCGGAATCTCGGACTTCCCAGGTACCTTCCCAGGTAACCCCAAATGTTTTTTCCAACTCAACACCGAATTTATTACCACCGTAATCTCCGGCAGCGAC
>CAZLOX010000257.1:0-2228 GCA_964561265.1 uncultured Lachnospiraceae bacterium | reverse complement strand
TTTCAGATTTTCTTCTGTTATATTAGTTCTGAAACAATTCCATGACGCCCATCCCATTATCGGCGTCTTTCTGTACAAATTATCAGACATATTACCCATATTGTATTGATATATTTAAGAGGTTTAAATATATCAATACACTCCTTTCCTTTAAAAATTTAAGCTTTTTATAATATAAACACTTATGTTTACTGTTATTTTGAATAAAATACACTTATAAATAAATTGTGCATATCCGCGGGAAAGAGAGAGGAGACCGCAGATATGCACATAGATTTTAATTTATTTTATCTATCAGCTCCGCTGCAGCTTCTGTTATATCTGGCAGAATATAATTTGAGAAATCTGCACTATAGTGATTATAGTCGCGCCACCAACTCATCATTTCAGATGCCCTCACGTCCGCCGCCGTGCGTTTTGCTGTTTCATCACCATTTGCGGAAGCGTACACGCTCTGAACGTCCGCTGTCATCTTATCGTCCGACATCTGACCTATATCAAGGAATCCAAGTACCTTCGGATTATCTTTATTGTCATTGTATAATTCGCGTATGGCTCTGTCATACGAATTTGTTCTCATGCCCCTGAAAGCCATATTATCCGTATCGTATACCTTTCCCGCAGTTTCACCAAAGCTGCCGGACGGCGTATACGAGCCTAAAATCACATAACCGCCCATGTCGATTATTGCGTTCATATATATATCGTCATAAGCCTTGAATTGGTCGAACGTGCTTGATGAGTCATTCGTTCCCATACCGCTTATTGAAACAACATCACCCGGATTCATCTGAGTAAGGACATTATTTAACAGTCCCTCCGTATAATAACTCTTATGCTGACGCCCCGCCTGACCGCTGTTGTGGAACACATTAATCCGCGATGCAAGCGCCGGATATTCTGCGGATAAAGTCTTTCCTGCAAGCACATACGCCCATGAGCCGTTCTGCTGAAGCGTAGAGTCGCCGATTGTCCACCAGTCAGGCTTTGAAGCTGCCGTTTTTGTGACCGGCGTTACAGAAACGGATTTTAATGTTCCACTAACAGTAATATCCATTATGTCATCGCCGAAAACCGCGACTTGATAAGTATCGCTGCTCATAGCGCTCTTTGTGCATACAAAGCCGGTTAGTGCTGAATTTATTTTCTCACAGGTAATTGTACCGCTATACTGCGCTGTTACCTCGTAAACCTTGCCTTTTTCAAGTTTTAATCTGAATGTGCCCCCTGTCATTCCGTCAGCCGATTCTGTTCCTCCGTCAATACCGAAACCGAGACTGTCGCTATATACGGTTGACGCTGATACGCTTGTATAACAGCTCGCAGCCGCGCCTGTACCGAAACTGAACTTTAAATTGTAAAGTACAGTTTTGAACTGTTTGCTTATTATATTGCCGCTGCTGTCGGTTGACTGCGCTTTGATATAAATTGTCTGCGGCTGCGCATTTGCGCCAACTGTCAGTATACCGTCGTCCGCGATTGAAACGCCTGCCGGCGTTATCGCGTTTCCGCTCTCATTCACGATTGAATATGAAATCTGTCTGCCCGTCACTGTTTCCGCCTGACCGTTTCTTACAACCGCCGTGAATTTGTAGATTCCTGCCGCACCGAGCTGAATACCCGCCGGAGCTTCAGTAAACGCTACATTATCCTTCGTTCCTAAAAGCTTGATGTTTACTGCCTTTGACTTGCCGCCGATTGTAACACGTATCGGCAGCTCGCCCGATGCAGCTTCACTTGTAATCGTAAGCGTTGCTGTATTTCCGCTGCCTGTAATCGTCACACCCTCGGCAAACTCATCATCTATTTTCCATTCAGCAGCGCCTATTGCGTCCGAACCGTCAGTTGTTTTTGCGGTTACCGAAAGCATTTGTGCTGATGTTCCGCTGTCCGGTATATCAGCAGTTGACGGCGCGGTTACAGTGATTGAACTTTCGTCAATCTCTGCCGTGTAAATTCTTACGTTATTTACATCAATCGATCCCACGCTGCTTCTTGCCGGACTTATGCGGTATGCGCTGCCAGACGTGTATGTGTCAAAATCAACCGTCTGCGATGTTCCTAAAGGCTGCACTGCACTGTAATCTTCAGACTTTGCGTAAACCTTCGCAAAGCATTTCTTTGAAGTCGGGTCAGCGTGAATTACAACGTGATACCATGTGTCTTCATCAGCCGATGTATAGATATTTGTACCATTAAATCTTAAATTACTGCCGCTCTTTTCAAAC
>CAZLOX010000256.1:0-2246 GCA_964561265.1 uncultured Lachnospiraceae bacterium | reverse complement strand
GCGAATTCACCAAACCCGATTTTGCCACAGCCGCCCGTGTTGGGTTTGATGGCCAGGGATACCTGTGGGACTGAACGAGGGTCACACGGGCCTCCTGTGGGCCAACGAGGGGCTATTTCTGGCTGGCAAGCAAATAGATTTCCTCACAGAGTTTATCCGTCAGAAAAAACAGCTTGCTGATGGCTTCGGCATCCATCGCCCTGGCCCTCTGATGGCGCGAAATTTGAAGTACATTGGAATAGATCATGTTGACACCGGCGTGCATTGCGCGGTTCAGTTCTGGAAAACGTCCTTTGAACTTATCTTCTTGAATCAGGCGGCAAAAATAGGCTGTGCTGTTCAGCCGGGTTAGCTTCATGTACTGCCGTAGCCGTTGATATTGTTCCTCCGTCATGCGGACAGATAGGTTTCTGCTATAATCCTTCCTGGATATGCAAACTTTCTTTTGCTGTGCTTTTCGTTTGAGCGGCACGGATATATCCCTTCTTTCTCAGTGCGTAAATTTTCTCATATACGGCTCCCAAAAGGTGAACAGCGTGCCGGAGCTGTTCTGCTGTTCCATAGCCGCTGTTGAAATTGTGGGCAATCTCGTTGATTTCCCGGCCTGCCTCATTCATGAAACGAATGGCCTCCCAGCTTTCCTTCTCCCGGTGCAGGAAAGGACGGTTGGACTCCAACTGCGCCATCAGCCATGCGTTGGCGGACAGCCCAGCGGCCGCACTTTTATTCTTCAGCAGCTCATAATTCTTGACGCTCATACGAACGCAGGTGCGGTGTGATTGTTTACTCATGTTCTTCACTCCCATCTCGCTTTCGGCAATATTGCCGGAAGCGGTATTTTGTAGAAATCGTTTTTTTGATAACGCACAGTAAGGTTTGACAATGTTGTCAAGCCTTCCCCTGATCTGCGGAATGCAAATCTAAGTTTGGCAGCACAGTCAACCCAGTTGTGGTCCGAGTGGACTTCTGACAATCTTGTCAGAAGTCCATAGAAAATCGGGTCTGGCAACATTGCCGAACCCGATTTACAGCACGGTGGACTTCCGGCAATCTTGCCGAAGGTCCAAAAAATCGGGTCTGACAAGTTTGTCAAACCCGATAGCGATCAGGGAAGCAACTTCCCGACAACGTTGTCAAAATGTTCGTTCCAACCGTTCGGCAACGTTGCCGAAAAGTTACCGCCCGCAGGCGGCATTGGGGCCAGGGGATTTCCCCTGCAAGTGGCGTTTTGACATCAAAACGCGATGCTTGCACCATCGCCGCCAAGGGCGGCGATGGCCTCAGCTCTGGCAGCAGAGGGGGGTTCCAAGTGATAAAGTAATTGAATCGATAGGCAATTTAATGTTGTTGTGGTGTGTATCAATGTACACACTGTCTTTCCCAAAGAAAAAACCAGATGCGTATGAACATACACACCTGGATTTTCCTATTTGTTATTCATTTTGCAGTGTTCGAAGAAAATCGAGAACATCGGTGTCATAGGAAACATCCGATTCTTCAGCTGCCTCTGTCGTTGGCTGTGCTGGCATATGTTTGAATTCCTCTCGAAGAACTTTGCGAAGGGTATCCTCCAAGTTTTTTTGCTTATGAAAGCCGCAAACCGCCTCGCATACCGCACTGGTCCTGTTTTTGGCCGTGGAAAGAATCGACCATGTTTCCTGCTGCACAGGATTGTCCAATGACAAAACAATATGGAGCCGCCGCTTTTTTCTGCTGCACGCTCCACTCGTTTGGTCAGATTTGGATTCGCTTTTTACGTTTTGCAAATCACCATTCCTTTCAGTTTGATTTTTGAGCTTTTGCCGCAATTTGCCGTTCTACCCAATCCGGTTCCTGACAGGCAACCCTGCTCGGCGCTGTGTCGTATGCTTCTCTTGGCCCGCTCGTTCAAACTGAGGTTATGACAGGCTTCCCCGAAAAAGTATCTGATTGGACGGTCATTTACTTTTTGTCCCAAAAGGAAATTGTCCTTGGGATACAGCGGAAAGCCTAAATGACATCCAATCTCTTTCGAGAAAGTCTGTTGTTGTTGATGGCTAAAAACTTTTTCCTAAAATAATGCTGTGCCGTAAGTATACCTCCAATGAGAAAACCCGTCAAGGCGAAATTTGGCGAAAGCACTTTACATTTATGACAAAGCGTGATAATATGCCTTGTGAAAATATAAAAACCAACAGGTGTCCCGGTCCGGATGGTGCCGGGGTGAAAAGGGAAGTGGGGTGAAAATCCCCCGCGGAGCCGCCGCT
>CAZLOX010000255.1:0-2246 GCA_964561265.1 uncultured Lachnospiraceae bacterium | reverse complement strand
GTTCCCGTAGTTCAATGGATAGAATATCGGATTCCGGTTCCGACGATTAGGGTTCGACTCCCTACGGGAATACCATCATCAGTAGATCAGAGGTGCATTCTGTGGGATGCACCTCTGATTTTTGGTTAGTAGCAATACGAAATTTTTTTTGGACGTTCTCCGTGAGGAATGAGCTTCAACGGATGGATTTGAGGTTGTAGTGTTCGGTTATTAACCACGAGGAATCAGTTGCAACCAATGGATTTAGGATTATTGTTTTAGGAAGTTCCCCGTGAGGAATCAGCTTTAATGAATGGATTTATGGTTATTAGCCGTCCGCAATGTTTTGGATTTATTAAAAAAAGCATTACCTTTGCATCGCAAACGGTCAATCCCCCATGCACCAAGGATGCTCGAATGGTGGAATGGTAGACACGAAGGACTTAAAATCCTTTGGTCATTGCGACCGTGCGGGTTCGAGTCCCGCTTCGAGCACCGTCATCCGTCCGTGAAGCCGTCCCCGACCGCCTCACGGACGGATTTTTTATTCCTTTGTTTTGCGTTCTTGATCTTATGGGAATGTATTATCTAAACAATCTATGATTACTATCAATCATAAGTCGATAAAATCTATTTTTAATTTCTTCTGTACAATTTCGAGGAGCAATAGTATTCATATTTACGTTATTAACATCTGTGATATCAGTAAAGCCTTGAAAATAGTCAATTCGACATCCGCCACCACAGATGTATTTGATTTCACAATTTTTACAAGGTAGGAAATTATCGATAACAGATAATTTTTGTGCTATCCTAGACAGCTTGGTTATTTCATCAAAAGATGTTTCTCTCACATTGCAAACAGGCTTTAGAGAGCTTATCCTCGAACAAAAATACATGAACCCAGATGAATCAATAGAAAATACTCCATACATGCAGTTGTCCATTATTTCATTCTTATCAAATGCCCGGATGAAAGATTCCAATTCTGATTCCCAGCCATTAATAGCAGACTTGATTTTGCAAATGTATTCATAATATGATTTAGCTTCACTCGCCGAAAGATGCACATTTCTTCCGTCAATGATTTGTTCGGCTATTTTAATTTTAAATAAATTTGCTGGATACCGGGAAATTAGATCATTGCAAAAATGGATAAATTGTTCGGACTCATCGTATTTAACACTAGAGTATGGAGGCGTTATTGCTAATTCAGTAGATATCCCAAAGCTAATGAAACTATTAATTGTATGCAGAGATTTTTGGAAATTATTCTTTCCTCTCACGATTGAATTAGAATCTTCCGAGTAGCCGTCAATTGATATTTGAACAGCATTAATATACTTTGAAGCTTCAAGGATTAATTTATCGGTCCACAGAACCCCATTGGTAAGTACTCGAATACGAAGATCTAAGGAATTAGCGTATTTAATAATTTCAATGAAATCATTTCTTGTCAATACTTCTCCTCCGGAAAATGTGACTGAAGCACCTCCACTATTTTTAAAACCTCTTAATATGTCAAATACCTCCGTTGTCGTTAATTCATCATGTGATTTTTCACCTGAGAGCATGTAGCAATGCGGACATCTCAAATTGCAACCATTTGTCAAATAGAAATGCAATTGTTTGGTATCATCTGAAATACAACTTTTAACATCGTGATTCTCTATTCCACGGGCAATAATTTGCGTAACAACACATTGTGCATCTGAGATTATTCCATCAAACTGATCTAATGATGTTTGTAGGTTATTATCTCGCAATAATTCCAAGAATCCAACTTGTGCTTCATTGTCAAGTACAATCCATTTTGCGATATTAGGAAATATCGTTAATATTTTCCCAGAGTATCGAATGTATCTGATATCAGTTGGAATATTGAATTTTGTTTGTGGGGATATTGTTTTTTTCATAATATTTATTTGTGTGGCGATACAGTATTCGCCACACAAATCAAAAAGATTAAACTAAGTAAATTTTACCATTCATCATTACCATAGCCACCATGCGTGCAGCAGCGGCCATAGCATGCCTCACTAACGATTTGTTCTTCCTGCTTCTCACAGATCTCGTATTCTATTTCCATAAAATTGAAAAATGCCGCGGTCATCCCCTCGTTGGCGTTTGGTTATTGTACGAAAAAGCGCAGGAATCTGTATCTGTTACCGTCCTACCATTGGAGGCTTCTCGCATTGCCTAATGGCGCATGGTAAAAAACCTGTGTTTAGGCATAGAGGTTGCAAAGGCGGAATATAAAGAATTTT
>CAZLOX010000254.1:0-2262 GCA_964561265.1 uncultured Lachnospiraceae bacterium | reverse complement strand
GAAATCAATTATGCTATTGAGCAGATGGATATGAATGAGGGTGACTGGAAAAATGAATTATTTTACCGGTATTACGGTCCGGTCTACTCTTCTGAACTTTCATTTACAGAACGCGAAAAGAAGTATATCCAAGATGTCGCATCCGGCAAAAAGACGATAACTGTAACTGCTTACGGCGACAGAGCTCCTTATTCCTATCTTGAGAACGGTGAATTAAAGGGTATTCTGCCTGATTATTTTGCCGGTGTTATGGAAAGGGCAGGACTGAACTATGAAATCATAGTGCCAAAAGACAAGGATGATTATTACAATATATCAAATAACAACGGCGTGGATGTGGTACTTGACAGGCACAGCTCCGGCGCTGTCACGGAGGAATCCGATTACAGCGGATTCTATACGGACGTCTACATGACGACGGGTGTAGCAAGACTTATTCGGCAGGATTTTACCGGAGATATCAGAACGGTTGCCGTATCGGATACCCCGAGCGGAGACCTCATTGCCCAGAATCTTCAGGAAGATTTTGAATTTTTAAGCTATCCTACCAGAGATGCTGTGATGCAGGCTGTGCTGAACCGGAAAGTGGACGCAGCATATGTATATTCCTATACCGCACAGCTGTTCGTGAACTATGATACTACCAATTCTTTGTATTACAGCATAGTGAACGATATGGATGTTGGATTCCGGATGTATGTCCGTGACAGTGCGGATCACGAACTGATTACCATACTGAATAAATGTATACATCAGATGCCTGAGAATACGCTGAATCAATTAGTGTCAGAGTATACCTCCTACAGCATCGGGGACATGAATTTCCTGAAATATATGCAGGCTCATCCGAAAGTTATGCTTGTTCTTGTTCTGATAACAGCCCTGATCATATGTATTATTCTGATACTATATCTGCGCGGACTGTGGAACAGAAAACTTCTGACCACCACTGAACAATCAAATAAAGAGATGAGTGAACAGCTTGCCATTGTAGAAGCGCTGAGCCGCGACTATTTGAATGTTTTTGCAGTTAATGAGGAGCGCGGCACTGCCAGAATTATAAAATTGGAGGGTTATGTAACAGAAGGCCTGCAAAAGGATTCTGAAGCGGAAAATCCTTACACCGCGATTTTGCACAGATATATTCAGGACCGCGTTCATCCGGAGGACAGAGAATATCTTACACAGGCTCTTTCTCTGGACAAAGTTCGCGAAAAGCTGAATTCGGACAGTGAATATAATGGAAGCTATCGTGTACTGGCAGATGAAGAAGTTCACTATTTCCAATACACCTATGTAACTGTCAAAGAAGATGATTCGGAAAAGAATAGCTTTATTCTTGCCGGCTTCAGAAATATTGACGATATGATCAGAAAGGAGCAGGAACAAAAGAAAGTTTTGGAGGAAGCGCTCGCACAGGCTCAGTACGCCAACAAAGCCAAGACCACCTTCCTCAATAGTATGTCCCATGATATCCGCACACCTATGAACGCCATAATCGGTTTTACCGCATTGGCTGCAACTCACATTGACAATAAAACTCAGGTACATGACTATCTTGATAAAATTATGACCTCCGGCAATCATCTGCTGAGTCTGATTAACGATGTGCTGGATATGAGCCGTATCGAAAGCGGAAAAGTCAAAATTGAGGAAAAAGAAACCAGCCTTCCGGAAATTATGCATGATTTAAAAACTATCGTACAGTCTGATGTGAAGGCAAAACAGCTGGAATTTTATATTGATACTCTTGATGTGGTAAATGAAAAAATTGTATGCGATAAACTTCGTTTGAATCAGGTGCTTTTGAATATTTTAAGCAACGCAATGAAATATACAAAACCGGGTGGTATGGTCAGCGTGCGTGTTGCCCAGATATCCGATGCAAAGGAAAATTATGCCTCATATGAATTCCGCATCAAGGACAGCGGTATCGGTATGAGCAAGGAATTCCAAAAACACGTGTTTGAGCCGTTTGAAAGAGAGCAAACCGCCACGGTAAGCGGTATTCAGGGCACAGGTCTGGGTCTTGCTATTACCAAGAACATTGTGGATATTATGGGCGGCACAATTACGGTGGACAGCGAGATTGGAGTAGGTTCGGAATTTATAGTAACCTTCCGTTTCCGCATTACAGACGGATCCGTTGAGGCTCCGCGTCTGAAACAGATGGCAGATTTACGCGCACTTGTGGTTGACGATGATGTCAATACCTGTGTCAGCGTCAGCAAAATGCTCTCCGCCATAGGTATGCATCCTGAC
>CAZLOX010000253.1:0-2320 GCA_964561265.1 uncultured Lachnospiraceae bacterium | reverse complement strand
GTCATGGCGTGCGCTGTCGGACGCTCGTCTGTTCAGGTGGTTCCCCGTACTGCTGATGTGAAATTGTCAAGGAGCAGCAGCCGTATTGGCCGTACTCTTATTGTAACGGAGATGTGTTTGTTTTGTTAGAGCGGGATTGGCACATTGCGTGCCAGTTTGGCACATATTATAAGTTGGACTTAAATGTCTCTAATTGATGAATTAGAGCTGTTATATCTGCTTTCAAATGCTCATTGCCATTGACTTCTGATGTACCTGAGTCATTCTGCCCAAGAACCAGATAGTCCAGAGTCACACGAAACAAGCTGGACAGTTGAACAAGGAGTTCTAAGGAGCAGCTCCGCTTGCCGGACTCAATGCGGCTCAAATTACTTCTGTCGATATTCAGGATTTTGGCAAATTCCTCTTGAGTATACCCATTCTGTATGCGGAGTTGCTGAATGCGTGCTCCGCTTTGTTTCATATCATAGGGCATTTTTACAATCTCCAATCTTCAAGTTTTTTGTTTGTGATTGGAGATCAGGGGTATTGAGCTATGTATGGCTGCCAATCATGCAAGTTACTCGATATATTTTTACATGTTTCGACAGAAAGAAAAAATAGGTGGTACAACTTGATCACCGTACCACCTGAAGGTTCCTTAAAAGGACTTTTCTTATTTGATTGTATAATTCGCCCATATTCGACATCGCTGGGCCAGATACAGCGGGAACATTCTAAGATTTTTTTGATGAATTATCCCCCTGTATATGTAGATTTGGCACACTGTAGTCCTCCCCATAATCATAAAACAGTAAAAACTGGCGGGTCTGAAATTTTCATTTCAAAACCGCCAGTTGGTAGCTTGTTTCACTTGGGGCACACGGATATGTACCTGCCAAATTGACGGTTTTTTTATATGCCGTCTGGCAGGCAGATTGTTCTCGTTTTAATACCCAAGCTGTATGATAGCAGTTAAACTTGGGGGGCAAGGATAATTTACCACAAACTTCTCACAAAACTCTCACAGTACACTCACAAAACGCTAACACTTATCGCAAGTTTCGACATTACTTGCGGTAAAACAATATCCTTTCCGATATACAGTATGAATATAAATGGGATGCTCCGGGTCGGGTTCTATTGCCTGACGAAGCAAATAGATCGGCTGTGCAACACCCTGATTATAGCCAATCTCCATGCCCCAGGCTTGCTCACATATTTGTGTAGAGGACAACACCACATCAGGATTGCGCATGAAATACAGCAGCAAGGAAAACTCACGGGGCCGCAGACTAACCGAGCGGCCCTGAACTTTTACGATGTGACGGGCAGGGTCAATAAAAATATCACCTTTTTGAAAGGCAGCGGTTTCACTGATGTTAGGGTTGTTATTGTGATTGTATTCTATGTAGCGGCGAAGCTGAGCACGGATCAATCCAGCAAGCTCGGCATGGGACATTTTACTGGAAACGCAGATATCAGCGCCAAGCTCCACCGAGTTGGTTAAATCCTGTTCAGGAACCTCACTTAAAACAATCACAGGAGCGAAACTGATATGGCGAAGACTGGACAACCAATTGACCTGCTGGATATTCCGAAGATAGTCCATATTTATGATCAGTAAGTGAAATTCTGTTTTAGATAGCAACCGACTGGCCGATTGCAGCGTCGATGCTACTGTAAACCGCAAATGGTACTGTGTCATGAGAGTTTGTAAACTGATGATCAGACTATCAGGCAATCCTATCGCAAGTGCTTGGTACATATATGTCTCCTCTCATTTTTGCGTTCCATCGCAACTATTTTTAACAAATTGCGACAAACATAATATAAAAGCGGGGCGGCAGTCAGCCGTCCCGCTTTCATAACACTACTAATTTTTATTTAAGTTTATAGGCCCTTAAATTATACAACTGAGAAAACGCAAAAATTGAGCTTGGCCCTCAGAAGTACGAGCATATACTCCAGCGTGTTCCAACACCTTGGCAAAAACGATACCTGTCTCCTTCTGAACAATTTCCAGGGCATTTTCCGGGGTAATGGTGTAATTTTTTGAAAAACCTTCCGCCCAGTCAGCGTGCTTTTCAGTCAGTTCACTGGAACGGAGATCACCGCCGGAGGCCAAGCAGTCTGCCACAGCGGCCAGCTCCTCCTTTAGCCGGGCGGGAAGGACAGCCAGGCCCATGACCTCGATCAGTCCGATGTTCTCCTTTTTGATGTGGTGCAGTTCGGCGTGAGGATGGTAGACACCCAAGGGATGATCCTTGGTGGTCAGGTTGTTGCGGAGAACCAGGTCTAACTCGTATTTGTCCCCACGGCGGCGGGCAATGGGGGTGAT
>CAZLOX010000252.1:0-2342 GCA_964561265.1 uncultured Lachnospiraceae bacterium | reverse complement strand
CCCGCCTTTTGCAGAGGGAAAACCAACGTCCTGACATAGCTCATCTTGTCCTTGCCCTCGTTAAAATAAAGGGTTTGCTTGTTCAGGGTTTCCACCAGTTTCCCGTTCACATACAGACAGGTCTGCTCATGGTTACCGGTGACGGCAACGGTCATTTTCTGCCCTTTCCGCACCGGATAGGTAAAGGTATTCAAATAACCGTCACGGGCAAATCCCAGCATGCCCCTGATGGGGTCGGAAAGATAGAACACGGCATCCGGCGAACGGAACAATTCCGTGCCTTTCGCCTCTTCGGCTCCTTCCACCTCAAAAGAAACCCGATAATCATAACCGATTTCCCGGTAAGGCAGCTCACTGCCCGGCTCCACAACCGCCTGTTCGTACACCAAGCCCGGTTTACGACTCAGCTTGCCGGCAATGTTCACGCCCGGAGCTTCCACCACCCCGTGACGCTGCTCGTCAAACTGCTGGTAGGGAACGCCCGTCTGCTTTCCGGTCCACATCTTCACCGCCAGCGTCTGCAAAGCCGGAAAAACCCGGTCATGGATGTCTTTGGTCGAAATGCCATTTCCGGCATGGTCGTTCCAAACGGCAAACATACCACCCGCTATCGCCGGCTCTTTCTCATTGAACACCGCCTTGCCGATGTGGGCAGGCGTCCAGTTTTCATACAGATATTTGGTATTCAGATAATCATAATAATATCCGGCAGCCGGAACGATATAGACCAAGCCGTCCGGAATACTCACCAGGCGATACCCTTCCTTGATCATCGTTGCCGGATCCGCATATCCATTGTACCAGGCATTCATCAGCACATTCTCCGATTTGACGGGAGTGGTGCCGGCGGCATGGGTCAATGCCCCCCACACACAAGCCTGCTTTCCAAAACTTTCGATGTAACGGATGTAATAATCCGTAAAATACCGGAACTTCTCGACAACATCCTGCTTTTTGTTGGAATATTCGTCCGTACCGATATGCACCCTTTTTCCCCGGAACACCGGATTTTCTCCTTCCAGGTATTCCTTGAACAAAGCATCCAGGAAAGTATAGGTCTCCGGCTTGAACAAATCCAAATGGTCCATGCCGTATTCCTCGCTTCCCAATTCCGGCTTGTAATGCGTAAACGCCAGGGAATGAGCCGGCACATCTATCTCCGGAATAATCTCCACGAAACAATCCTCCGCCTGTTTCTGCAAATCGATAAACTCCTGTTTCGTATAATGACCGTCACGAGCCGTCAAACCGGGATAAGTGTCGCACTCCAACCGGAAAGCGGCATAGGTCTTCGACCAATCGTGTTCAAAATATTGCTTGAAACCGTTGTCGTTCAAATGAATCTGCAACGTGTTCATCTTATAATAAGCCATGATTTTCACATAATCCTGCAAAAAGGCGAGGGGGATGAACTTTCTACCGCAATCAATCATGAATCCCCGCAAGGCATAATCGGGGAAATCGCGAATCACGCCCCGGGGCAGTTGTTGATTCTTCGTCTGGTCCGCCATTTGCAACAATGTACGCGTAGCCCAGTACACCCCGATGTATTCCGGAGCGGAAACGGCAACCCGGTCCGTGATTTTCACCGCATACCCTTCCTTGCCCAAAGCCTTGTCTTTCCGGAGGGCAAACACGAAATCCCCCTGCTTCGCCTTGCCGGCAACCACTTCCAGGGTCTTTCCGAACATCTCCGCATAATCCGCGGCGAACATACGGGCGATACGCAACAGCTCCCGGTCACCGGACGGACATACAATCCGGGAAGCGTCGGAAGGCGTAAAATAACCGGCTTCCCCCTGCCATTCCTTCAATTCCGGAATGACAAAAGGTTTCTCCGGCACATCCGCCCAAACCTTTGTACCGGCAAATGCCAGGCACGCAAACAATACAACACCAAAAAACGTTTTCATGTATTCTCAATTATTAAAGTTAATATTTCTTTTCGTCTCCCCGGAGGGACAAGCTCACTTCGCCACCTGCTTGATGGACAGCCCGATTCTCTTCCGCTCCCGGTCCACCTGTATCACCTTGACCATGACATGTTCATGCAGGGACAGCACTTCGGCAGGGTTTGAAATATACCGGTCCGCCATTTCCGAAATATGCACCAGTCCGTCCTGATGCACGCCCACGTCCACAAAAGCCCCGAAATTCGTCAAGTTCGTCACGATGCCCGGCAAAACCATCCCCTCCTGCAAATCTTCAATCTTGGTAATCCCCTCGGCAAAGCTAAACACCTTGGCAACGGTACGCGGGTCGCGCCCCGGCTTTCTCAGCTCCTGGATAATATCCTGTATGGTCAACAAACCCGTTTTCCCGTCCACATACTTCTGCGGGTC
>CAZLOX010000251.1:0-2372 GCA_964561265.1 uncultured Lachnospiraceae bacterium | reverse complement strand
CCTTCGGGATCATGCACTCACCCGATCCTTCGGACAAGGTGCAGAAGCTGCTCGATGTGGTCTCTGCCCTAACAACCCAAGGCAACTGAGCTAAGGCCCCTTTGCGAAGAACGTGGCGACATGCTCGATGCCGCAATCGCCCCAGGATCCCGATTGCCGCGCTCGCCTCCTTTTCTATTCGTCGTCTAACCCGGGAAACGCCTCCATTCCACAGGCACGGACCATCTCGTAGTATTCCTCGACTGTGAACTCTCGGCTGCTCACCTTGTTGATCGCCTCAGCAACCTCGTCGAAAGTCGGGATGTCTGGAAGAATGGTCGGAAGGCCCCCACGGTGGAGGATGCCCATGGAGCGGTCATATCCGTGCTCGACTGCTTCTCGAACGTCCGAGTCAGGAGGGGCCCCAAGCACGTCGATGCAAAAACGCCTGACATCCTCCGGATGGTGGCGTGCCGCGAACACGAGCCAACGAGGATAGATCATGGCAAGGTTCTCCCGGTACACCGTTCCTCGCGTGAAACGCAAAAGCCCCGCTGCTGAGAAGATGCTGTACGTCCAGCTTCCCTCCATGCCAAGCCCGAGCATGCCGCTCGTCTCCATGAAGCTCGCCCAGAGCATCGTGCCGCGGGCATCGTAGTTGTCGGGACTGTCTACGAGAACATCGTACGCTTCGAGCATAGCTCGCAGGGTCGCACCCGTGCAGCCTCTCGAAATGGGATTCGCGTCCGTGAAATAGCAATATCCCGTCTGGGCAAGCATCACCATCGATCCATAGGCAGTATTGCGCCTATCAAGCGAGTAAGTGAAGGGTGGGTAGAGCAGCGCGTAGTCGGCGAACACCCCATGAATGCCGCCCGCATAGCCCATGATATCGCTCACCCCGTTGGCCTCTGATCCAGTGGAGGGATAGGTGGGAACGAGAACCAAGCGCAGCTTCTCATCATTTCGCTGGGGAAGTTCGCCTGTCAGGTACCTGTCGAAGTCGTCGTGCATCGCACAGAAGGCGATGGCCTTAGCGGTATCCATGGCCGAAGCGCCTCCGAGTCCGATGACAACCTCCACCTGCTCCCCACGGGCAAGGGCGCATCCCCTGGAAATGGCATCGTAGGTGCACTGGGAGATTCCTCCGTAATCAATGATCTCGGCCTGCGCGTCGGACGCGATCTCATGCACCTTTGCCAGCGATCCGTTCTTCTGGGCGGATGCAGAGCCGTAGACGACCATTGTCTTGGCACCCTTCATCGCCTTCCGTAAGGCCGAGAGGGCCTCATCGCCGAAAACAGCAGTAACAGGATTATGGAAAGTGAAGTCCTTCAAAAGTTACTCCTTATAGAATAGCCACCCCATGATGGACGCATCGTTCGAGAAGAGCTGACCACCGCCTCCGTGTTGATTGGCAACGCCTCGTGACGTGAAGTACGTCGCGTCTTTCACGTCCAAGGTTACCAGTTGACCTATGCGTGAATCGGGCAGACCCTTGCTCAGGTACAACTCCCGCAGTTCCTCGTAAGCGCTCTGCAAAGGGGCTGATGAATAGTACTCATCGCCTTCCCCGACGACCATGTACACGGGTACCTCCGCATCCGCAAGCACGGCGAGATCGCCGTCCCATTGGGTCGAGCAAACGAGTGCGCGCGAGAAGAGGTCGGGGCGCATGCCCAGCACGATCGACAGCGTCTCGCCACCGCCCGAGTAGCCTTCCGCGAAGGTGTTGTCGGGCGAGATTCCATACGCTTTCTGGAATCGCTCAACCAAAGCGATGGCCTGTTCCGCAGAAGCTGCGCCCCAATCTGACAGCTGCGGCGCCAAAACGATCATGTTGTTCTGATATCCCTGGGCAGTGAAAGCGAAATCTTCCGTATACAGATTCTGTCCGATGCCTTGGAAGTAGAGCCCCTGATATCCAGGGAGGGTAACGAAGAGAGAGATCGGCCTATCGAAGTCGAGGTCGCCGGGTACGAGCACGTTGTAGTGGACGGTCTCTCCATCAACATCAATGGTCTGGTCCATAAGGAAGTCTCTGTACCGAGGACCATTTTCATCTAGCACGACGACTCCCCTCTCGTCATCGTCATCAGGTACCTGCTCATTCGAGGGCGTGCTTGGAAGCGAGGACTGATCGCTGTTCGTTGGTCCATCCGAAGCGGCTGACGAACTGACGCTCGATGAGGCTGGGACGCAGCCAACCGATGCCAATACAAGCGCGGCTGCAACGAGGGCGATGCAGGCACGCGTTCGGACAGAGGGCTTTGCTGGGCTGCGCCGATCATCTTGGTCAATGCTCATTGCAGCCTCCTCGTGTAGCGCTAGCCTTCATACTGACGCTGCCAGAACGCAACAGCGCGATCAAGCCACCCCTCGGCAACGGTGCC
>CAZLOX010000250.1:0-2402 GCA_964561265.1 uncultured Lachnospiraceae bacterium | reverse complement strand
CGGCGAAATTTTGCAGCGGTCAGTAACCGCGCAGCGAGCTGGCGAAAAGGGAGTTTCTAAGAGGGGAAAACCTCCGCAGGTTTTCCCCTCTTAGCGGCGCTTTGGTTACTTTGCCGCTGTAGGGAAAGTAACTCGGGGGGTTGTGAACAAAAGTAATCCATGAAAACTCACAGGGGCGTCGATACGCCCCTCCGCAGTACATCTGTAATTCTTATTACAAAACAGATATGGAAATATCACACAATTCTCCTTTTCCGGCACAAACGTCCAACGACAATAACAACCGCCGCCGCTGCTGTCACAAATCCCGCCGCAGCAAAAAAGCCTATGCCGAAACCTCCATCCGAAGCCGGTGTAAATTCATACAATATATGCGTATAGCGTACCACAATATACACAACTGACGCGGAAATCACAGCGTGAAGCAGTTTCCCCAGTATGTACTTTTTCATGCTCAGTCCGTACTTTGCCACAATGCCGGTAACCTGCAGATGAACGCTTATTCCGGCAAATCCTACAATGAATGTTGATAATATTATCTTGCTGAACTCATCAATTGAAAGCGCCGCGACCGCGCTGCTGCCTGACGCAAATTCAAACAGTCCGGTTATAAAAGCCGTATACCACGCTCCGCACGGAAGAAATCCCAGTACAAGACGCGCCGCCGTTGCCGTAAATATTATTACTCCGCACACATTCAGTATGCTGTTTATAGAATTTGACATCACTATAGAAAATATCTCTCCTATGCTCCTTTTAGGATTTAATATCGGCGCATCGCGCGAAATAACCTCATATTCCTTTCTTGTGAATTTCATTATTATTCCTATAACAAATGCCGACAGGATATGCGCGGCATATATGATCCAGCCTGTTTTCGGATTTCCGAGCAGCGATGTTCCGACAGCGCCCAATATGAAAAGCGGGCCGGAATTATTGCAGAATCCGAGCAGACGCTCTGTTTCCTCACGCGTGAGATATCCGCTCTCATAAAGTGAACAAGCCGTTGACGCTCCCATAGGATAACCGCTTATTATTCCAAGCACAAACGCCGCCGACGCGCTGCCGTTTATTCCGAACAGAGGTTTCATAACAGGAGAAAAAATCTTTGAAAGTGTTTCGGCGAAGCCTGAATATATCAGAAGCCCCGAACACACAAAAAAAGGAAACAGCGACGGTATTATCACCTCTCCGCACAGGGCAAGCGCACTTTTCGCCGACTCCATCGTATATGCCGGATTTATCAGTATAAGCGCGGTAAGAGCCGTCACCAGCGCGTATGTTATGTACTTTTTTATCTTCATTTCCATTCCTCCCGAAATCAGCATTTCATAATAATAATATGTAATTTTTGTATAAAATATAGCATAAATTTCATTATAAGTTTTTTTGAAAGGCGGACATCATCATGAAAAAAATAAGGGAACGCTTATCCGAGGCTTTTGAACTGCCCAAGGACGCGGCGCTTGACCTGCCGCAGATCGTCCTGTCGGGAAACCGCGAAATAAGCATTGACAATTACAAAGGAATTGCCCTGTATTCCGATACCGTTATGAAAATCAACGCGAAAGACTCTGTAATAACCATAACCGGACGCTCTCTGGATATATCCTTCATCGGCGAAAATGATATTTCTTTGTCCGGTTTTATAGATAAAATAGAGTTTATGTAGAAATATATATTTAAAACAGATATTTTGTATACAGAAAGGAAGATTTTTTTAAATGTTTTTAATTAAAATCTTTAAATTTTTGAAAGGATATGTTATAATAACATTAAGGGGATTTTTTATTGAACGTTTTATAAACATATGCACCAGACGCAATATTAAATTATGGGATATAAAAAAAACCAATCCATCCTTCGCCGTTATGAAAATAAGCAGAAGCGATTTTAAAAAAATAAGGCAGATCGCAAGGAAAACACATACCAAAATCAAAATCCGGCAGAAATGCGGACTGAAATATTTTGTCGGCAGATACAAAAAAAGATATGCCCTCTTTATCGGCATATTCATATTCACCGCCTCATGTATTCTGCTGCCCCGTTTTATATGGATAGTCGATACAGACGGGTGTGTGAATACAGACAGACAGGAACTGCTCTCCGCTCTGCGCGATGCCGGAGTCTATCCCGGAGCGTACAAGGGAAATCTCAGACAGCCGCAGCAGATAAGAGATATTATTATGAACCGCTTTGACAATATAACATGGGCGTGGATATATATAAACGGCAGCCGCGCGCTTATGAAAATCGAGGAAAAAGCACCTCTGCCCGAACCGGCCGATGAGACCGTTGCCGGCAATATAACCGCCGCAAAGGACTGCGTTATATCAAAGCTTACCGTCAAAGAGGGAAGAGCCGCCGTTATTCCTGGCGATGCCGTTATGGCAGGCGACACA
>CAZLOX010000249.1:0-2441 GCA_964561265.1 uncultured Lachnospiraceae bacterium | reverse complement strand
ATGGGCAGTTTCTGCCATCCGATAAGTCCGTCATTAAATTTACTGTTTAACCTCTTATCCTTGTTTCTGCCGCACCGGCGTTTATATACGATTTCATGTGCGCTCCATCCGTATGTTAAGAAAGACAATATTTCGCTTATCGTATCTGTCCATGTATCGCTCATATCCTCCATACAGCTCCGTACAAACTGCGCGCATTCCTTATCTATAGATTTTGTTCCTGCCGCCTGTACATCCCACGGCGTTTGTCTTATCAGCATTTCCACAGCGAATATGACTCCACCTATTACATCGTCGTTATCGCTCATTTCTCTGTATACAGCCGCGCCTTTGTTTCCCTGCAGTTCCGTTAGAAATTCCTCATATATAACGCCGCCGTACCTTTTTTGCCCTAAACGTCCTATTTCTTTCATTGCGCTCATAAAATTACCTCTTCCACTCACTCTTTTTCTTCAAGCTGTCGCCTATAACCGGCGGAGATGATACATTCATCTTTTCAAGTTCCCCGAACGCGCTTGACGAAGCGTCAACCATATCTTTAAACTGTGATTCTGGAAAACTTTCAAGCTGTGAGAAATACTCCTCGTTCCATTCACCGATAACAACATCAACATTGCCGTGCTGCCACTGAGCAGCAAACGGCTCCGCTCTTGTTTCCTTGCTGCCGGACTCCCTCTCGGTCATTACATTGAATCCGGCAAGAAATTTTATAAAACTCTCAGCCTGCGCTTTTCCCGCCTGTCCTGGGTCCTGCGGCAGTTTTATTTTCACATTCCGGTATTTTGCCTTGTCGGCCTGAGCTGTTATTTTTATAGCCTGTCGTGCCTCGTCTGCACTGTCGCGCTTATTATAAACATTAGCCACAACATACCGACCATTTCTGCGCTTTCCCATAAGAACACCGGCAGTATACGCCGGCTTTCCTCCCTCGCTTTCACTCGTTGCCGCTAAATCCCATCCGCGTACCCACTTGATAACATCATCAGGAACATTATCAATCAGATTGACCTGCGACCGTTTAAAGAACAGTCCAGCCGCCGGCTTGATTTTCCAGTTGCCGTTAAGCAGTCTTTCCTTTTCAACCTCCGGCAGTGCTTTGAGATTTGATATATAACCGGGATTTTTCTCCATAAGTATTTTATTATCGGACAGCTTTGACGCAATAAAAGTCACACTTTTGCAGTCGTCATAAGTGCATACATCCTCACCGAGTTCGGATACAAGTTCATCCGGAGAATTTCCCCAATATATACGGTTATTAAGACGAAACATCCATCTTAAAACACCGCTTCGTTCCGGTATCGGATAGCCTGTGTCATTGTCTATCCACCAACTTATAAATTCAGCCACCCACGAATCCGCGTCAGGATTGGTTGTTGCCCTTATATACGGGTCAATACCGCATACCGAACGGTTTCGCGAAAGCATATAAAAAAACTGACCCTCCGTAAAGTGAGTCAGCTCATCGAATCCTATAAAAGTTATCTGCGAACCCTGCCATGCGTGTTTATCTTTTTCATATTCCAAGTGTGCAAATGATATTTTTGCTCCGCTTTTGAATCGCCATGTAGGGCGGGGATTTCTTGACGGTTTCGCGCCTATAAGAGAATATATATCAGCGGCGGTATCCCATAAACCGCCCTCGGACATGATCTGATTTGCGTTTTTTCTGAAAATTACCGCGCCGAAATCAGGATTGTTTATATGCCGAAGTCCTTCTAAGAGCAGCGCATATGATTTTCCTCCTCCGGCGGCTCCGCCGAATATTACAATATCAGCCGGCGAGGACAGAAACATTTCCTGCGGTCCCGGCTGAGGTTTCATCTCTATCATTAAATTCTGCGCCTCCCTCTGAACTGTAGAAAAATTGCTTTATTTGCTTCTGCCGTTATCCGGCAGATATATATTTACGACTTCCGCCTTATTTGCTCCATTATCGGAACTATCCTTTTCATTATGCAGTTTAGCGAGAGCCTCAATACACTTTGTCTTTTTTGACTGCACGGCGGTAAGTTCACGCTCCAGACGTAATATGATGTTATAAGTCGCCTCTGTCGTTGTCTGCGTGAATTTATCGTATCCAAGATAGCTGATTTTGCCCTCGTCAATTTTCTCTTTTTTAAGGTTTCTGTAAATTTCCTTCTCTTCTTGTCCATCTCTGTCATCCGAGAATGCTCTCTTTGTGTTCGATGTAACAACGCCTGATACTGCCAGTTCCCCTTTGATACCGCTGTATTTGTTTATGGCACTCATAAGCCGCCGTTCTCTTACGGATAACAGCTTTATTTGTTCCAACAGCAGAAATTCCGCTTCATCAGGCATATCCGCAATCATTTCTTTTTCCCGTTCATCGGCGGTATCCCAGTAAATTTCACTGTAACCGCCGTGTTTAAATGCGTTTGTGTTGCCAACAGGAGCGCCGCCGGTGTTTCCGGCAGCGT
>CAZLOX010000248.1:0-2480 GCA_964561265.1 uncultured Lachnospiraceae bacterium | reverse complement strand
AGGCTTATAAAAATAATCATGGATTGACGCATTGTCTGTATGCTTATGATAGCATCTGTAGCAATACGGGTGATTATGATTATCTTCATCGTCTGACGTATAATAAGCATCATCATAATGTATTACGGAATCGCAGTCGCTGCAGCGTGTGTAATCGTTGTCATAGCAGTATTCGCACAAATCATCATCTATTGCGTCGCTTATCCACATTCTCTCACCACAGCAGCGGCATGTAATTGTAGCTTCCTCAAGACAGTTTCTGCAAAGTAAAGCCCCTGCAAAAGCTGTAAGTTCTTCTTGCTCAAATTCTTCTCCGCATTCGCTGCATACAAATCTTTCTTCTGTATTTTGGTTATCTTTTTTCATTTTTAATTGTCTCCCTTCGTAAATTACCGTTCTATTAAATTGCCGTTTTAGACTAATAAAAACAGAGAGAACACCGCTGCTGATGTTCTCTCTGTTTCTATTTTTTATTTACTTCATGCTCCTGATTTTGTTGTAGCTTTGAAATTTTTCAATTCATACACCAGCTCGCCATTCCCGTTTACAATAACAAGCGATATGATTTCTCTGTCATTGCCGTAGGCTATGTAATGTACATAAAACCGCTCATTGCATACAAGTTTACCGTTTTTGCTTTGTATATTCACTCTTTCAGCTGGTATCCATATAAACGGCGCAGAGTAAAGCTCACGTCCGATACCCCAGTTGAAACAAGCTCGTTTGAAGCTGTCCGACGCCTGTGATTTTTCCTTTTCAGCATACCCTGTCGTGCCGACATCCTGCTTTGCAATCCATTCACCTGTCTTGCTGTCACGTATTTCAACCGTACAATAAAGATTTCCGTCTATACACTGGTGCGAGCGTTTCCATCCAAACGCGCCGAAAGTTTCATCAAGTATGCGCTGATCTACTCTTGCATCTTTATATAAAAGTAATACCAGTCCTTTTGAGTTCATCATTGATATACGGCACTCTATTTCGTTGGCTCTAAGCGGTCTGATTAAATTTGTATTCATTGTTTGCAGCCTCCTTAATTTCAAATCTTCTGCAGTGTGATGGTTTCGCGTATTTAGAGTAAATTGCGGGTTCTTCCGCTTTGATACGTTTTGTGTCAAGCCGTACAGAATCAATATTACACCATGATATATTGAAATTATTGCTGTAAGCGTATTCATTGTCACGCATATACAGTTTTATTTCCTGCTCGATTTTCTTCTGCTCATCCTGCAATGCTGATATCTGACGCAGAATATTTTCACGGCGATTCAGTTTATCATCAAAACCGACAAGTTCTATTGAAGTAGATTTCTTTGCCTTGTTAAAATATTCTGATATTGCTTCATCACATGCACTGCTTCCATCAGGCGATGGCATTATTCTTGTAAGAATATGATTATTCCAGAAGTGTTCCTCTGTGTCTATCAATGAAGAAATAACTTCATCATCCCATTCAAGTTTGCGGTAAACAAACTCCTTGCCGAGTATCACAGCCGCTATGTACCATGTTTTTCTGCCTGTCACCACCATATAATGATAACACTGCATGACATAATGAAGCGGTGTCTTGCCGTCTGCCCATTTGTCTGCGTTGTATGCACTGACGGTCTTACATTCCAGTCCGGCATCTTCTCCGACAACAAGGCGGTCAACATCCGCTATCATAAACGGATGCTCTGTGCTGCGGTACATATAATTTGAACGTCTGACCTTTAATCCTGTCACTTCTGAAAATCTGCTCGCTACATACTGCTCCAAGTCATGTCCTATACGAATAGCTTCATTATTCGTTTCAGAATAACTATTGTTTGTTGTATCAATGGTCTTGTCGCGGAATACCTTTATTGCGCTGCTGTACGGATTTACACCACATACAGCACCTGCATCAGAGCCGCCTATTCCGGTTTTTCTCAGTTGCAGCCATTCTTCGTTTGTAATATCCGATATTGGTATTTTCTCAAACATTTTTCATGCCTCCTTTTTTATTATGCTGTATGCTTTATCAATAAATGGATTGCCGTCAATTGTTTTACCAAACAGATTTTCTGTGTAGTTAGCTGTTCTGCGCAACGGATTTGTGTGCGTTGCAAAGTCAGATACCGCATTCATAAAGCGGTATGCGGTTCTGCCCATACTCTGCAAGTCGGGAGCATAGTAATAACGCTGTTTCATATCACCGCGCAGACGGTTGATATTCTTCTCCTGAACTGGTGTTGCGTCTTCTTTTAACGGCAGAAGCATTTCAATATACTTGCTGACTTCATCATCGCTTATCTCAATACCACTCAGATTATCAAATTCCTCAACAAGGCTGTCCATATATTTTTCAGCCATAAACAGCACATTCCGCGCTTCCTGTATTTTGTCGCTTATACTGCCTGTATGAATCATACTGAAACTGCGCTGTGCTGTTGAAAGCGCAAGGTTAAGTGATAGCGATAGGTAATCCTTTGAAATCATCTCCGGATTTTCCCCCGCTC
>CAZLOX010000247.1:0-2502 GCA_964561265.1 uncultured Lachnospiraceae bacterium | reverse complement strand
TGTGAACAGAAGTAATTCAGGAAAACTCACAGGGGCGTCGATACGCCCCTCCGCAGTACCTTTGTAATCCTTATTATAACAAAAGATTCAGAGGAGTGCTTAAGCTCCCCTGAATCTGTACCCCACACCCCATACGGTGTCAATATATTTATCCTTGTCTGTTTCAATCTTTTCCCTTATGCGCTGTATATGTACCGTCACTGTTGAAATATCCCCCAACGCGTCAAGTCCCCATACCCTGTCAAAAAGCATATCCTTGCTGAAGGTCACATTCGGATTGCGCGCAAGAAATACCAGCAGGTCATATTCCTTGTTCGGCATAATAATCTCCTGACCGGATACATACACTTTATGCGATGCCTTGTTTATTTTAAGACTGCGTATCTCTATTATATCCTCCGTTGAATTTCCGCTCAGACGTTCAAACCTGTTTATGTGCGCTTTGACGCGCGCCACAAGTTCATTGGGACTGAAAGGCTTTGTCATATAATCGTCCGCGCCGAGTCCAAGACCGCGGACTTTGTTTATATCATCGCTTTTTGCGCTTAAAAATATAACCGGAGTCTGTTTTTTCTCTCTCAGCCGCGCGCATATCTCAAAGCCGTTTATATCCGGCAGCATTATGTCCGCGACAATAAGCGCGTAATCATTTTTCAGCGACATTTCAAGTCCGCTTTGTCCGCGCTCCGCAATATCGCATGAAAAACCGTTCATTTCAAGATAATCCCTTTCAAGCTCCGCTATATCGGTGTCATCTTCTATAATCAGAATTTTTTTCATTTAATCCACTCTCCTTAAAAAAATATATACCGTGGTTCCGACAGATTCCTTGCTTTTGATCCATATATTTCCGCCGTGGCTTTCTATTATCTCCCTCACTATCGCCAGTCCCAGACCTGTTCCTTTTATATTTGGTGTCCTTGACGGGTCGGCGCGGTAGAAAACATCAAACACATGACCGATGTTTCCGGAATCTATCCCTATGCCGTTGTCGGCAACGGAAATCACAAATCCAGAATCATTTTCCTCCGCGTTTACAGTGATCTCACATCCTCCGCTTTTTGCGTATTTTATTGAATTGTCTATAATATTGGAAAATACTCTCCGCATTTTCTGACAGTCCATGCGGACGGTCATATTCTGTGGAATGTCAGCCGAAATTTTCACATCCGGACGGTCAAACTCATATTCGTCGCACATTGTTTTTATAAGCGCGGCAATATTGCCGTATTCAAAGTTGAAATTCAGTTTTGAAAGTTCCAGCATAGACAAGTCCGACATATTGTTTATGATATTCTCCATTACTTCGGTCTTTTTATATATTGTGTCGAGATATTTTGCGAGTTTCTCCGGCGATGATGCAATGCCGTCCTTGATACCTGAGATATATCCCTTTATCGAGGTGAGCGGAGTTTTTATATCGTGCGAGATATTGGCGAGCATAAGACGGCGCTCAACAAGCTGCCTTTCCTCCGTATTCCGGCTTTCCCTCAATTGCAGACGCATATTGTCGAACGCGCTGCATAATTCGTTTATTTCCCTGCACCGGCTGCCCAGCAGTTCAAAATCAAGCTGTCCGTTCTTTATTTTATACGCGGCGGCGGTCAGTTCCTTTATAGGCACGAGTATTTTTTTTGATAAAACAGCTGTTATGCACGCGGATGTTATTATAACCGTCAGTATGAAAAATAATACGAATAAGGTTATACAGCGGAATATCACAGAATTAGGAGATATTCCGTACAGGAATAAATATATATCTTTCGGTGAAATAAAGCTGTTGTGCGGTGAGTTGATGAATAAAGCAACCGACATTACAACAGCCGCGATTATCATAAGCAGCATAGGCACCAGAAGCATAAGAATATTTGAATAGATTATCTGCCGGCGGATTGTCATTTCAGGCACTTCCCTTATAAATAATATTTGTTATATTTATTTTAAATAATTATACCGCTTTTGTCAATCGGCAGAGAAATAATTTATAAAAATTTAATAATTAGCCTTGCGTGCATGAATTATATGAATATAAAAACGGCATAACAGCGCGCTTTTTTATGGGATATAAAATTTTTTTAAAATTTTTAAAAAAATTTTAAAAAAACTATTGACAAACGGTAAATTGTGTTGTATAATAACAGAGTACTCAATGAGAGAGCGATAATCCTCAATAGCTCAGTTGGCAGAGCATGCGGCTGTTAACCGCAGGGTCGTTGGTTCGAGCCCAACTTGAGGAGCCAGAAAGACTGCATTTATCAAAATGCAGTCTTTTTTTGTCCCCGCATTTAATGCAGGGGCAAATCCTGCTCAGATTTATTTTGTACGGCATTGTCCATGTTGTTTCAAAGCAGATTTAGGTGTTATCGGTATTTTTTGAAAAAAAACAGTCACCCCATATCGCCCATGAGGTGACTGTGTCAGTGTGAACTGACATATATTCATCCGTAGCGGAATGGTAATTCCACTTATAAAATAATTATATCACTAAAAAAGAAGCGTGTC
>CAZLOX010000246.1:0-2522 GCA_964561265.1 uncultured Lachnospiraceae bacterium | reverse complement strand
CCCTGTCGATCATCACGACCTTGCTTGTTGCGAGGTCCATCACCTTCAGGTCAAGCAGATCCCTTAGACGCTCGTCGAAAGGTTCGGTATCCGATGCACGGAACATCATCAGCGATGCATCGAGCATACGGTCTTCGCGCTGTCCGAGGTACTTCATGATGTCGCCATCGGATATGAACCCCACCACGTGCATGGCATCGTCCACGACGGGCATTCCGCCGGTCTTTCTCTCGACGAGCATTCCGATGGCATCCTTGATGCTTGCCGAGGCCAGCAGGTAGTACGGGTCGGCGTTCATGGCCGTACCGGCGGGGGATCCCAACCCCAGGGAGCTGCCTGCGGGTATGGATTCCCGCACGAACGAAGCCTCGGCGGACGGCGCGCTTGAGCGGTCCTTCACGAAGGCGATGATGATGACGGCGGCGAAGGCCGAGATGGCCGCCAGAATGGCGAAGGCGAGATGCTGTCCGTCCAGCCCTTGCATCTGGGGCGTTGCGGCAGGGCTCATCGTCGAGCCGAATGCCGTAGCCGACACGAGCAATGCCGTCATGAGGGATGCTGCGACCTGGTTCAACGTGTTCATGAGCGCGTTGCCGTGCTGGATCACGCGGTCGTCGAGGGAGTTGACGCCCCACGTGTTCATGGGCGTCTGGGTGAAGTGCTGCGCGACGGGGAACACGGTGTAGGCGATGGCGATGATGTATATGCTCGTGTCTGCCTGCAGGAACAGCAAGCAGCCCGTTCCCGCGAACACGAGGAGGATGCCCGGGACGACGCACTTGCGCGCGCCGTAGCGGTCGAAGAGCCTTCCCGCCAGGATGCTCGCCGCGCCGCCGAGGAGCGCGCCCGGCATCATGGCCAAGCCAGTGGCAACCGCCGGGTATCCGCACGTCCCCTGGATGTAGAGGGGCATCACCACGTTCAGGCTGATGAGCGTGCCTTGGAGCACCATGGCGATGACGACGGTCACGCGGAAGTTGCGCACCTTCAGAACGTCCATGTTGAGCAGCGGGACCTCGAGGCGCTTCTGGCGAAGGACGAACAGCGCCAGAAGGACGATGCCCGCGAGCATGAGACCGATGGTGAGAAGCCAGCTCGATGTCGACGATATGGTGGAGAAGCCGTACAGGAGGCAGAGCAAGCCCGCTGCACAGAGCACCACGGACACCTTGTCGAAACTGGTGGGATCGAACCGCAGGTTCGTTCGCAGCTTGAAGACGGCGGCTCCGACGACGAGAAGCGCGAGCGCGCAGACGCATGCGAACAGCCCGCGCCAGCCCACGGCCCCAAGCAGCAGGCCTGATACGGTGGGTCCGATCGCCGGGGCGAAGCACATCGCCAGCGTGACGATGCCCATAGCGCTTCCTCTCTTCTCGCGGGGGAAGATGAGCAGGATCACCGAGAACATCATGGGCATGGTGACGCCAGCTCCGAATGCTTGCAGGATGCGCCCGAGGAGGATGAACCAGAAGCTGGGTGCGAGCATGGCGATGACGGTCCCAGCCATGAAGAGGCAGATCGCGCCGATGAAGAGGTGGCGCACGCTGAAGCGCCCGAGCAGGAACGCGGAGAGGGGGATGACGATCGCGTTGGCAAGCGAGTATGCCGATACCAGCCATTGCACTGTCACTGCATCGACGCCGAGGTCCGCCATGATCACGGGAAGTGCGGGGTTGAGCGCGGTTTGGTTGAGCATGGTGAGCATCGTGCCCGCCAGGAGGATACCGACCGTCAGAAGGTCGCCTTTCTTAAGCGCCATCAGCGCACACCTCCCATTTCAACGCCGCTGTCCTTCATGAGCTCTTCGAAAGCCTTGAACCCATCAAGTACTTTGGCGATGAGCTCTGAGGCATCGCTGCCCTTCTTGGATATGCGATCTGCTATGAGCGCATTCAATCGGTCGAGAAGCTTCCTTCCCTCGGAAGACGGATGGATTCTCCAGGATCTCGCATCGTCGATGTCCCTCTTGCGCGTCACGAGGCCCTTCTCCTCAAGGGAATGGACGATGGGCGTGAGGTTGGTGGCCCTGATGCACGTGGCGACCCCAAGCTCTCCGATCGACATCCCCTCGTTCTGGCCGATCTCCGCCAGAACGCAGCCTTCTAGGGGCTTGAGGTCCACGGCCTCGAAAAGCGGCGCCATGAACTCCTGGAAGGAAAACGTCATCGCGCGACTGCCGATGAACACCTGGTGGCAGAAGTGCAGGGATTCTCGCATATCGTTCCTCTCTGAATATACTTATGAAATATACTTATGAAATATAATCGAATGGTGAGAGCTCTGCCCTGGATGTCCGTGAACGGCACTGCGGTCATGAATAGTGAATTCTTGCGCAGTCTAGACATGACCAGATCGGACCCACTGCGCCAAATTGGCGCAGTGGGTATCGTGGTTCTTCGTTCATGGTTAATTCGCGGTAGCCCAGGCTGCTATCTTGATAAGCGCTCGTCAAGATGCTATAAAGTTATCGGAGGCTTTTAGCTTCTACCAAGTCGCCGGGAGTTATCTCCCGGCATCTTCTT
>CAZLOX010000245.1:0-2532 GCA_964561265.1 uncultured Lachnospiraceae bacterium | reverse complement strand
GTCACTCGGTGCGCGGCAGGCGCTTCGACAAGCGCGCAGCCAAAATCACGCTGATGGCGATGACGAGGTCGCAGCCGATGCAGAAGCACCAGACGGTGTTGTACGTGCCCGTTTCCAGGAAGATGCCCGTGAGGATGGGCACGCCCATGCACCCGAGCGCGTAGCCGATGGCCGGCACGAGCGAGTAGATCTTCGCGTAGTCCTTGTTGCCGAACAGAAACGCCGTGAGCATGGCGATGCCTGTTCCGTAGCAGGCGTACATGGTGTCGTTGAGGCCCGCGCCCACGAAGGCGAACGCCGGGTTGGTCGCGCCGATCATGAGGCACACGAACGACAGCGCCGTCACGATGCACCAGAGCACCACGCCCTTGGCCGCGCCGAACTTGTCGCAGGTGATGCCAATGAGCGGGTTCCACACGATATCGCAGATCATGGCCACCGACACCATCAGGCTGCCGACGCCCACGCCGTAGCCTACCGATTCGGAGTAGCTCACGAAGAGCTGGTTGGTCACCGTGGTCATCGTGATAAGCGTCATGGCCACGAGCAGCAGGATGAACGAGGGCGAGCGCACGGCGTCGCGGAACGACACGCCGTCGGTGGGGTCCTCGATATGCAGCCCTTGCTGGGTGCTGCTGTCAAGCCCGTAGGGCAGCAGCCCCTTGATTTCCGGCTTCAAGCGCACGATGAACAGCGACGCCCCGCACATGAGCACGAGGCTCGTGAGGCCCAGCACCACGTAGCCCGTGCGCCAGCCCGCGCTCGTGATGACGGCGCTGATGATGGGGCTCATGATGGCGTTGGCCAAGCTGCCGATGCCCCAGGCCAGGCCGATGGCCAGGCCCGTCTTCTTCGCGAACCAGTTTTCCAGCACGATGGCCACGCCGATGGACGTGTTGAAGCCCATGCAGAATCCGATGATGAGCCCCGACACGTACCAGAGCGCCACGTCGTTGTACAGCGCCATGGCCACGGCCGCCAGCGCCTCCACGGCGCAGATGATGGTCATGTGCACGGGGATGTTCATCTTGGGAATGAGCCGGCCCGCAATGGGGAAGCTGATGGCCTGCCCGATGCACACGAGCGTCATGTAGAAGCCGAGCGACGATTCGCTCACGCCCAGGCTCTCGGACACGGGCACGTAGAAGTTGCCGGCCACAATGGTGAGGAACCCGATGGATCCCGACACCCACATGCCGCAGCCCAGCACCACGAGCCACGGGTACACCTTCTGCTTCAGCGATACATTCATGATGGTTCACCCTTTCCGTAGGGTAGAGGTCGGATCGGGCTAGTCGTGGTAAGTGAACTCGGTGCCCGTCTCGCCGGCCAGGGCCTCCTTGGCCTTGGCGAGGCTCGTGATGATGGCGCGCTTGTCGGGGTTGGCGCGCACGAACTTCATACAGGCCTCCACCTTGGGCAGCATGCTGCCGCTGCCGAACTCGCCGTCTTCGCAGAGCTTGGCCGCCTGGGCGAGCGAGAGTTTGTCCAGATCCACCTGCTCGGGCGTGCCGAAGTTGATGGCCACCTTCTCGACCTCCGTCAGAATGAGCAGCACGTCGGCGCCCACGTTCTCGGCGAGCAGCTCGGCGCCGAAGTCCTTGTCGATGACCGCGGCCACGCCCTCGAGCGTTCCGTCGGGGCGCTCCACCACGGGAATGCCGCCGCCCCCGGCGCAGATGACGACCACCTCGTCCCACATGAGCTTCACGGCCTCGATTTCGACGATCTTCTCCGGCTTGGGCGAGGCCACCACGCGACGCCAGCCGCCACGGGCCTTGTCCTCGCGCATCTCGTAGCCGCGCGTCTTTTCGAGCTCTTCGGCCTCTTCCTTGTCGTAGAACGGGCCGATGGGCTTGGTGGGGTTGGCGAAGGAGGGGTCGTTCTGGTCGACGACGGTCTGGGTAACCACGGTGCAGACCGGGTAGGCCAGCCCGCGCTTGGCCAGCTCGTGCTTGAGCGCCTGCTGCACGTGGTAGCCGATATAGCCCTCGCTCATGGCGCCGCACACCTCAAGGGGCATGGGCGGCACGACGTCCTTCGACGTCTCGCTCGACAATAGGATGCGGCCCACCTGGGGCCCGTTGCCGTGCACGACGGCCATCTCGTAGCCGGCGGCCGACAGGTCGGCCAGCACGCTGCAGGTCTGCTTCACCACTTCGAGCTGCGCTTCGGCCGTTCCGTCACTTTCCTTGGACTGCAGGGCATTGCCGCCGAGGGCAACAACGATCTTCTCGGACATGGAAGTTCCTTTCAATAGGGAGGTATTCGGTTGTTTTGGGAAAAAGATGGGGAAGGCGACGGCACCCGCCTTCCCCGATGGGCCACCTTCAGGCGGCGTCACTTACTGGGAGACTGCCGCACTTCCGGCCTCGCCGGCCTGGGCGGCACCGACTGCCGCGCCCTTGGCGGGCACCCAGCCGAGTTTGCGCCCGAGGAAAAGGGCGATGAGCGCCACGGCAATGGGATACAGGTAGCAGAAGAAGGCGAAGGGCAGGTATTCCAGGCACGAGACGCCAAGGATGGTGACCA
>CAZLOX010000244.1:0-2568 GCA_964561265.1 uncultured Lachnospiraceae bacterium | reverse complement strand
TATGATGATTATGCGTACGGCATTTGTAAGCCTTCCGCCTGCGCTTGAAGAGGCGGCGGAAATAGACGGCGCGAGCCCGATGGTGATACTGTTCCGAATAATGGTTCCGCTTACAATTCCGACTATTGCGGTTTTGATACTGTACTATGCAGTTGCAAACTGGAATTCATGGTTCAATGCAATGCTGTTCATGCAGAAAAAAGAAAAGTGGCCTTTGCAGCTTGTATTAAGAGATTTGCTTATTCAGAATCAGACAGATGATATGCTGGCAGGTATTGGCGCAGCTGACAGATTTTCAGTAAGCGAAACGATCAAGTATGCTACAATTATAGTATCAACATTGCCTATATTATGCCTGTATCCGTTTTTACAGAAATATTTCCTTAAAGGCGTTATGGTTGGTAGTGTGAAAGGATAATATGAGAATAATTTCATTGGAAATTTTTATATGAATTTGGAGGATTATAAATGAAAAAAGAATATTGTGTTATTTCACATACACATTGGGACAGAGAGTGGTATTTCAGTTTTGAACAGTTCAGATTCCGCCTGGTTAAACTTATTGATAATCTGCTTGATATAATGGAGAAAGAACCGGAATTTATTTTCCATCTGGATGCGCAGACAATAGTGCTGGAGGATTATCTCAAGATAAAGCCGCAGAATAAGGGGCTTCTGGAGAAATACATAAAAGAAGGCAGAATTATTGTTGGTCCTTGGTATGTACAGAATGATTTTTATCTGACAGACGGCGAAGCTACAATAAGAAATCTGATTGTTGGAACAAAAATGGCTAATGAATTCGGAGCCTGCGGAACAACAGGATATATTCCGGATCAGTTTGGAAATATCAGTCAGCTTCCTCAGATATATAATCAGTTTGGCATAAAGACCTGTCTGGTGGGCAGAGGATATAGTTTTCATTTTATAAATGAAGACGGCAATATGGAAAGAAAAATGACATCGCCGGAATTTTACTGGAAGGGTAAAGACGGCTCGGAAGTTCTGACAGTACGTTTTACTACATGGTATAATAACGCGCAGAGATTTTCTGAAACTGTATCAAAAAATGTAAAACTGATAGAGCGTATAGAATCACTCTATCAGGGTACGGACAGACTGCCGTATTATCTGCTTATGAACGGTGTGGATCATCTTGAAGCGCAGGAAAATCTTCTTCAGATACTTCCGGAAACAAATGAGGCACTTGAAAACGGTGTTATAAAACAATGCACAATGCAGGAATTTACTGATAAGGTTGAAAACTATATTAAAGAAAACAATATAGATATTGAAGAAGTTATCGGTGAACTTCGTTACGGCAATGACAATGATTTGCTGAAAGGAACTTTATCGGCAAGAGTATATCTTAAGACGGCTAACGTAAAAGCGCAGAATAAAATCGAAAATGTGGTTGAGCCTTTGTATACAATGGCAGAGGCAATGGGCTTTAAAGGCATATATCCGGCTGATTATCTTGAATATTTGTGGAAGCTTTTAATAGAAAATCATCCGCATGACAGTATATGCGGCTGTAGTATCGACGCTGTACATAGAAATATGATGGACAGAACAGCCCGTTTCAATGAGCTTGCAGATGAGCTTACAAATGATGTTCTCGGTGTACTTACCGCTCATATAACACGCGACGGAGTAACTGATAAGGATTATGTGGTTACAGTATGGAATACCTCCGAAATGAATGTCAGCGGCAGCACAGTGGTTGAATTTAACTTCCCTGTTGAGGAAGGCTTTGATAATTTCGTTGTTATTGATGAAAACGGCAGTGAAACCGCTTATGATGTAATAAGAAAAGACGCGTACTGTATGAAAACGACAAGTCCGATCAATCTTCCGGGACAGATTGACTGTGACAGTTATCTTGTAAAGCTTGCTGTTGATGAAATTGCGCCTATGAGCTACCGCACATATGTTGTCAGAAAAGCTGACGGTGTATGCGGTATAGCAGAAGAAAAGGAAATCAAAGCTGATAATATCCTTTTGGAAAATGATATGTTTACAGTTGCTGTAAATAAAATGGGCGAAGTATCGGTAACGGATAAGAAACAGAATAAAACATATGAAAATTGTATTCGCCTTGCGGACGACGGCGAACTTGGACATTCATATGTACATTATCCGGTTGAAAATGATGTTCCGATTGTGACAGACGGCATCAAGCCGGAGATTGCAATGCTCAAAGACACTGATATTGAAAAGAGCTGCTTAATCAGATATACTCTGGATTTGCCGGCTAAGCTTGATATTGACACACTTCAGAGAAGCGCGGATACAGTTTCCAATACAGTTGAAATAAAACTTTCAATTGTAAAAGGTGAGCCATGGGTTGACATTGAATGTACAGTTGATAATAAGTCGGAGGATCACAGACTTCGTATGCTGTTTGATACAGGTATGTCAACAGATTATACAACATCGCTGATTCCGTTCGATACAATAGTACGCGACAGACGCGATATTCTGAAAGGAATAGCTAACGGTACACAGCCGAACAGCGGACTGATTCATATAGAAGAGAACGGCAGCGGAATAGGCATTATGAATGAG
>CAZLOX010000243.1:0-2577 GCA_964561265.1 uncultured Lachnospiraceae bacterium | reverse complement strand
GAAATTGAAATTACCAGAAATTTATACTTGAAATCTGAGCGGATATACTGTATTATATAACTCGTGGTTGACATAACACCGCAGCGACAACAAAGGAATGACATCAATGCGGATGATGAGAATATGTTATGTAAACCGTAAGTGTATAGTGTTTTTTATTTCAAGGAGGAACAACAGTATGAATAAAGCTTTAAAAAGATTTACAACTTCAGCAATAGCAGCGGCTCTTCTTTCATCTTCTATGGGAGCTATGGCAGTTACTCTCCCCGAAGATATAAAGGATACACGCTTTGAAGAACCGGCTCAGGTTCTGGCAGCTCTCGGCATAATGGTCGGCGACAAGGAATCAGGCCTTATGCGTCCTGAATCTGAAATAAGACGTTCGGAAGTTGCCAAAATGGCAGTTATGGCTCTCGGACTTGAGGATGTGGCAGAAGCATCAAATGAAAAAACAATATTCCCGGACGTGGTTGAGGATCACTGGGCAAACGGTTATATAAATGTAGCAAATTCACAGGGCATCGTAATCGGCGATGACAACGGAAACTTCCGTCCGGACGACAGCATAACCTATGCCGAAGCTATGGCAATTATGGTAAGAATACTCGGCTATGAACCGGTTGCGGCAACAAAAGGCGGTTTCCCGTCGGGATATATTGTAGTAGGCTCTGACAAGGGGCTGAATAAAAACGTTACAGGCTCCGCAAATGAGGCAATATTAAGAGGCGACGTTGCTTATATGACTTACAACGCGCTCACAGCAAAACTTATGGAACAGGTTGGATTCGGAAGCAATCTTTCCTATGAGGAAGTTGACAAGACATTGCTCTTTGACAGACTCGGCGTTACAAAGGGCGAAGGTCAGATAAATGCGATAGAATCATCGGCTCTTACAGGCGACAGCTCGCTTAAAAAGGGACAGGTAAAAATTGATGATGATATATTTGAAACATCATACAATATAAACAATCTTCTTGGTTACAATGTCGTTTATTACTCAATCGAAAACGACAACGGCGACAATGAAATCATTCTCGCAACACCAAAGAAAGACGCTAATTCAAGTGTAACAATCAGCGCGGATTTATTTGATGAACTCACAGAAAAATCCGGCAACAAGGCTATAAATTACTTCAAATCGGAATCAACTTCAAAAACAACAACAGCCGAACTTGACAAGGACGCTATCCTTATCTACAACGGCAAATGCGAGGAAATGAGCGATGAGCTTATCAATATGAAAGATAAAGCCGGCAATATCACTCTCCTCGACACAAACAAAGACAACAAATATGATATAGTTTTCGTGACAGAATATGAAAATATGGTTGTTGAGGAAGTAACATCAACTCATAAGATCATAGACAAATACGGCAAGCCATCGCTTAAACTTGATCCGGAAGACACAAGCATTTCGTTCAGAATGACTATGGGTCTGGAAGAACTCGCAGCGGCTGATTTACAGGAATATGACGTATTGTCAGTTGCGGCAAGCAAAGATAAGGAATTATACGATGTTGTCGTAACAAGAAAAGCGGTTGAGGGCAAAATAACAGAAATGGACGACGAGGGCGTTACCATTAAGGGCGAGCATTACAAGATTGCCGCAAATTACACCCAGACATTGTCCATGGGCACAGAAGGCGTGTTCTATCTTGACGCGGAAGATAAAATAGCGGCTGTTGACACAGCGGCAACGCTCAGCAGTAACTACGCTTACCTGATGCGCGCATATACCGACAACAATTCGGAAAAAACTTCATTCAAGGTATACAATTCATCAGGCGAAGAAGTAACGCTTGAGGCAAAAGATAAAATCAAGTTCAACGGCAAATCAGGCACACTTGCAGAAGATGCCGCAAAAGAACTCAACAAAGACGGCGCAACTGTAAAACAGCTTGTAACCTACGATTTGAACTCAGACGGCAAAGTTGTAGCTATCAACACAGCAAAGGACAACACCGAAACAGGCAGTGTTGACAAAAATCACTTCACAAAGAACAGCGAACTCAAAAATGCAGTATACAACGAAAAATTAAAGAAAATCGGCAACATCAATATAACATCAGACACAATTATATTTGATATTCCGGCAGATTCATCATCAGCGGCGGATTACTCAATCGCAAGCATAGATATGTTTGAGGACGAGGCTAAATATGACGTAACAGTATTCGACAGACAGGACGACTTTACAGCGAAAGCAATTATCGTATCCAACGCGTCATTCCAGACAAACGCGGACGCTTCGCTGGCTGTTGTAAGCAAGATTTCAGACGCTACAAATGCAGACGATATCGAAACAGATAAGCTCTATGCGTTTGTTGACGGCGAAGAAAAAGTAATCATCGCCGAGGAAAAAGGCATACTTGTAAAGGGCGAAGGCGAAAACCAGAAAGCACTTTCAAACGGCGATATTATCCAGTATAAGACAAACGAAAACGGCGAAATCGTTAATGTGAGAGTATTATTTGACGCAAGCACAAAGGCTGAGGAAAAAGAATTTTCACCGACAGAAAATCTCAGCATTGTATACGGTAAGGTAACACAGAAATTCGCACAGTCAATGAACGTTGC
>CAZLOX010000242.1:0-2579 GCA_964561265.1 uncultured Lachnospiraceae bacterium | reverse complement strand
TGCATGCTGGCTTTAGAACTCTGACCTCTCGTGACCTTGCCTTGTCATTTGCTCTTTCTATGCACCCCTCACTCATCCACCTCTACCCACTTATCCACCCATCCATCCACCCATCCACCCATCCACCCATCCACCCATCCATGGATCTATCCATTCATCCCCAGCATCAACAGCCTCCCCCAAAACCTACCGAAGCCAGTGCAGAGAGAGGTCAAAACAGGTGTCTCTGCTCCACGAACTACAGCAGGAAGAGGAGAACAAACTCACGGAGCCAAGGAAGGCAAAGTCCTAGATCAGAGGCTTTAAGGGAGCGTGCTGTGCTCTCGTCTGGGATGTGCCCACGCACCCGGGGGGCCCAGCACGGGGAAAGGCAAACACCTAGGGAATCCAGCCTGGGCACAACCAGTGCAGGGCAGCACACTCAGAACGGGCTTCTTCTTCGACAGAGGGCATCAGCAAGCCTCAGCACTGACAGTATTCTTGGTGACCGCCTGAACTGAAAACTCGACCAGAAATTTCAAGCTGAGTCGGGTTGTCAGGTCGAAAGACACTACGCAAAGAAACCAGCCAGACCAACCAACCAATCAACCAACCAACCAACCAACCAACCATCCAACCCACAACAATCAACAGAACAGAAAAACCTCAGAGTCGAACTTTGTTTTCAAAGATTTTCAAATATTCTAGGTTTGCAATCTACCCACCGAATGAAACTCTGATAGCTGGACTCGGGCTGCGTTTTGCTCAGTATGCTTCCTTGTAAAGCTCCCTGTGGTTGGTGTGACAATCGCCCAAACAAGGCAGACAAGATCAAAAGTACCCGCCTGGTAAAAGGCATGACAACGAAAACCTGTGGTTGTTGTTGTTGTTGTAGCAGTAGTTGTAGTGGAAACTCCTCCTCCTCCTCCTCCTCCTCCTCCTCCTCCTCCCAGGAAAGAATGATAGAGGTAGTGAACAGTCAAGATTGTGATGGTTTTAATAAAAGGATGAGGCTGCGGGGGTTGACAGTGAAACCCCCTAAAGAAGCAAAGGCCAAGGCCAAAGGAGTGACTCTGCCAAAGGGGGCAAGGACAGGGCCAAAGAGACCATTGGGATGGTCGGGATGGTCCCGAAGTACGCCAGACCACCAGCAGCAACAGCACCAAGCCCTACCTCCCCCCCCCCACACACACACACACAATCCCGGGCTCTGTTGGCAAATTAGGAGCTAGGGAGCCCGAGGCCAAGAAGATGAGGTGGAATAAGTGTCTCGCCAGGCGAGGCGACAGGAAGGCATGTTTGTGTGTTGTCTTGCATGTGTCGGGATTGCTGTCTGGTGGAGCGATGGCAGGCGGCAGGCGAGGCAAGGCGAGGGGAGGCGAGGTAATGAGGGCGAGGGAGAAAGGGCTGAAGGTGGGTGAGTGAGTGAGTGAGTGAGTGAGTGAGTGAGTGAGTGAGTGGTCGGGCGGGCAGGCAAGCAAGTGAGTGAGTGGAGTTGGCGGTCCCCGAGGGCAGGTCGGGCAGGGTGTAGCAGTGGCAGTGTGTAGATGTGGAGGCGAGCAAGGTAGCAAGCGAGGGAGCGAGGAAGAGTGTGTTTTGCCTTGTGTAAGTGTGTTTTGCGAGGTTGTTGTTGTTGAGGGTGAGGTGTGTTTGAAGCGGTGAGTGTGTGTGACTTTTGTTTTGGAAGCAGAAGAGCGTGGTGGGTGAAGTTGTGGAAGGAGATGGGAGGGAAAAAAATGTGTAGCCCAGGCTGGCCTCGAACTCGTGATCCTCCTGCCTCTGCCTCCTTCAGCAAATCCTACCGGCGTGCGCCACCACTACCGGCGAGAGAGCGCCGCGACGCGGACGTACTCGAACCTGCCCCGGCCTGACGTCACTCTCCAAGGCACGCCCCCTGGCTGCCCACAACCACGCCGGCTCGCCCGCCCTGCTCTCGCGCCCCGGACACTCGCAACAACCTACACACACACACGCACACACACACACACAAACCCTCAACACCTCCTCACCACAAACAAACAACACTTCACGCTTACACCCCGGGAATCCACTTCACTCACTGCCTCGCCCGCGACTCCCTCCGGCGCCAACACGACCTCTGCCGGCCGCCCCGGGAACACACACTCACCGCCGCTCACTGCCCGGCCGCCCGCCCGTCCGCCCGCCCGCTGCTCTGCTCACACACTGGCCTCCTTTCCCTCTCCTCCAGTCCACTCGGGCCCCAACCCTCTGACACCTCCCAGCCGCATCGCCGAGCCGAGCGTCTCTCTCTACTCGCTGCTCGCCCTGCTCGCCCTGCTCCTGCTCCTGCTCCTGCTCCTGCTCCTGCTCGACTCCGGCCCGGTCGCGGTCCATACTCGCTCGGCAGCCAGCCGCAGGACACCGCTCTGGAAGCGCCCGCCAGACCCCGCACCCCCGCCAGGCAGCCTCGTGGGCGCTCAGGCACCGCGAGCTTCGCCCTTCCTCACTGGGGACTGGCCCACAGCAAAACCAAGACCTCAAACTCTCAACTGCCGCTGGGCTTCTTCTCCACCGGCCCTCCCCCTGCCCACCCCGAGCTCAAGCCCTTGCCCCCCTCCCACCTCTCACCGCCCCACAGA
>CAZLOX010000241.1:0-2604 GCA_964561265.1 uncultured Lachnospiraceae bacterium | reverse complement strand
GCCGAGGTGGCCCAGCGGGTAGGATGCTGATCAAGAGGAATGCGGTAGTTCTTAGCCCAGGCGCTCGTGCGGCCAGTGTAGGTGTCATCGCAGGTACCACCGATCCAGGTATCGGTATTCACGAGCGAGAAGACGAACTTCTGCTCTTCCTCGCTGGTCACGGTGACCAGATAGCCCTGCATACCCATGTAGGTGCTCTTCTCGGCCTGCTTGAGCGCATAGGACCACGACTGACCCACGTCAGCTGAACCGTTGGCCTTCTTGCCCACCTCGTAGTAGTGGCCGTTCAGAGAGTTGTAGTCGAGCGTGCGGTTCACCGGCTCGAAGGAGGCGATCATGCGCAGGCCCTTGGTGCCTGTCCCCTTCAGGGTGACCTTGAGGTTCTCCTGCAGGTACTTCTCCCACTGCTCGGCGGTGGCACCGTCGGCGTTGGCCGACTGGTTCACATCCTTGCCGCCGGACCATCGCGTAAATGTCACTCCATCAATCGTGGCCGTGTTGAGCTCGATGGCATCGCCGCTCGCGCCCGTGACAACCTCGGTGGTGAACTGGACGGTAATTGACTTGATAGGCCGGTCGGTAGTGGAAATCACCTTGAGGTTCGGAAACGTATACGTGGTCCGCTCGCTATCCGTGCCCTTCGTGCCCTCCGTGCTCACCGGATGGGCCGCGCCCGCGATGATGGTCAGCGTGTCGCTGGCCGACGTGGACGTGCTGTCGGCGATGCCGAGGTCGGTCTCGCCCGTGGACGCCATGGGCGTCTCGTGCGAGTCGATGGCCGCGTCCCGGGCCGCGCAGCCCGGGAGGGCGGGCGCCGCAGCGAGCATGGCCGCCAGGAGGAGGGCAACCCCCCCCCGAGCCAGGCGCGACTTCGCGCTCATAGTTCCTGCGTTCATAGTCCGTTCCTCTCGATTCCCTGTAACCGAAGCGCGCGGCGCCCCTGATGCGCCGCGTCGGGTGTTCTCTGCTCGCGCGCTACGCGCGCACGTATACCATAGGACTTTGACGGCTCGATGACAATTTCTACCCTTTCATTTACCGCCGAATGACAGGGTAAGTTTTCTGTTTTAGGTCACATTGTAGTCCTTGATTTTTCTGTATTAGACACATTTTTTGTGATATTCTATCTGTGATAGATACACATGCCTGTTCAGATATGATAGGAAAGCAGGAACCCATGGCTATCATGCGTCGGAAGATGCTCGATGTGCTAGACCGGTGGATGCGGAAGCAGCCAGACAAGGCGTTCATGCTCGTCGGCGCACGACAAACAGGAAAAACCTACGTGATACGCCAGTTCGCTCGGGAGCACTTCGCCTCCTTTGCCGAAGTCAATCTGCTCGACAACAAGAGCGCCGCGACCTTGCTCGCCGGGGCATCCGACACTGACAGCTTTATATCGATGTTATCCCTGGTGACCGAAACCTCCATCGTTCCTGGCGAAACTTTGGTCTTCCTCGATGAGATTCAAGAAGCGCCCGACCTCATCACCGTCGTGAAGTTTCTCGTGGAAGACGGGCGCTACCGCGTAGTGATCTCCGGGTCGATGCTCGGGACAGAACTCAAGGGCTTTCGCTCCTTCCCTGTGGGCTATGTGCAAATCGAGCGCATGTTCCCGCTCGATTTCGAGGAGTTCTGCTGGGCTCAGCATGTTTCCCAATCCATCGTCGACAACATGAGGGATGCCTTCGATTCGAAGACGCCTTTGGAAGAATCCCTCCATTCGCGCCTCATAGAGCTCTTCCGGTTCTATGTGGCCATCGGCGGTATGCCGGCCGTCGTAAGCACCTACATCGATTCGTCGTACGACATGATGTCCGTTCGAAGCGCCACGACGCAAATCGTGGAACAGTATCGGTTCGACATCACAAAGTACGCCGAACCCCGCGCGCCGCAGATTCGTCGCGTCTTCGACGCGGTGCCCTCCCAGCTCGACAAGGAAAACAAACGCTTTCGCATGGACGCCCTCAAAGATGGAGCGGTGTTCGATCGCTACGCCGACGACTTTGCGTGGCTCATCGATGCGGGCGTCGTACTGCCCGCCTACCAAGTCGCCGAACCCAAGCACCCGCTCGCGCGAAGCGCGAAGCAAAACCGCTTCAAGCTCTATTCCTCCGATACGGGCCTTCTCCTTTCGCAGTATCCCCCCCAAACTACGCTCGACGTCATTGCGAATGCTTCGTCCGTGAATTTCGGCGCGGTCTACGAAAACGCCGTCGCTCAGGCTCTTGCCTGCCAGAACCCCAACCTGTGCTACTTCCATAACAACCGGAAAGGGGAAGTCGACTTCATCGCGCAGCTCAACGACGGCGCCCTGCTGCCCATCGAAGTGAAGTCCGGCAAAGACTACAAGTTGCATACGGCGCTCAACAACTTGTTAGGCACACCCGACTTCGGCATACGGGAAGCCTGCGTCCTTTCCATGGCGAACATCGAGCGACGGGAACGCGAAGGAAAGCCCGTCTGGTACCTACCGCTTTATATGTCGTTCTGCATCGCAGAGCAAACGAGCGGAAAGCTGGAACCCCTCCGTTTGGCGCCCCCAACATTCTAGGATTTTACAAGAGAAGCCACTAGGCAATTGAGGTTCATATCCACAAGGGC
>CAZLOX010000240.1:0-2624 GCA_964561265.1 uncultured Lachnospiraceae bacterium | reverse complement strand
GACCGCTGCAAAATTTGCCGTTTGAGCTTAGTCACGTATCGGGTGATTTGCGGCGGGAACTCTATATGATATTCACGCGCTTTGTTTTTGCAGCTGACTTTTTGTATACTGAATTTATTTGTTATTACATCAGTAGTTTTGCTTCGCAGTATATTTGTAATCCTTATTTCAAAAAAGCATAAAGTACTGCAGCAAAATGATTTTTGCTGCAGTACTTAAAAACTACCCTTTTAAATCCCCATCTTATTCAGCTATCTTACATTAACAACATAGCAGTTATCTTCCGTAACCTTTCGTTCCGCCTTCTCATTTGTTTCCCTGATAAACAGCAGACTTTCAATTTCGTCAGTTTCAATAATTCTTGAGAAATTTATCCTTGCCACAAATTCATCGGTACTGCCGTTTTCATATCCGCTGGTTCCGCCGTTTCTGATATCTGTATATACAGTGCCGTCTTTGAGTTTCACACCAATCATTACAGGCGGTTCTGCATAATCAGTATATTTAACCAATTTCCCATTCTCATCAAATCCTGAATCTTGAATTACTGTTTTCGGAAAATCGTAAGTTATAACTGCCGACGCGGAATAGAACAGCGCCGATGTGACTTTTGCGCCTGTATCTCCCAGTTCCGCGTCAAGCGTAAATTCCGAGCCTTTTTCAAAACCGCCTAAATTCCACTCTAATGTCCATTCGCCTGCCGTATCTCCGAAATTCTGCATAATAACGGTGATTTTCTTTCCTTTTAAATCTTCTTCGGACATCCTTTTTCCGTTTTCTGTAACAGGCGATAAATTCAGATTGATTTCCATTTTGCCGTCGGCTATACGGTAATTCGGAATTAAAGCGCCGTTTTCATCCTCCCTGACAGGCGTTCCGTCCGCCATAACAGGGTTGGCTCTGTCACTCCAGTCAATACCGTTATAGAAATTCCAGTCATAATTATATGCCTGCTTGCCGTCAATCAATACATTGATAGATTCAAGTTCCGGCTCTTTTGACGGGGCGAGTTCATATCCGTCTACATAGAATGACAAGTGTATTACATTTCCGTCAAACAAGCACTGCTCAGTCGAAACTGTTATACCGTCGTGACTGTCGCTGACCGCCGGCATAGCAACCAGCGGATTACCCGAATCCTGCAGTTTGTTCATCTGATCTTCTGAAATATTAAGATTTGATAAAAAACCTCTGCTCCAATCCATATGCGCCGCGGCAAAAGCCGTAATCCCCAGTACAAGAACCGCCGCCGCTGCCGTTATCACAAATTTTTTCCTTGTTTTCATATAATGACCTCCCTTTTGAGAATAAGCATTCTGCGTTCTTTCTAAAATTCTGTTTTGCATTTCTTCTGTAATTTCAACATTGTTCATTACATTTTTCAGATCCTGTTCTTTCATAAAAGCACTTCCTTTCCGGAAAGGCTGATTTAAAGGTAATAAAAAAATAGTTTTGCGGAAAATGTACGCTCTCCATATGAATTTCCTACGGAAATTCACCACTTCCGAGCTATTTTCCGCCGTCGGGGGACTAAAACTATTTTTTATCTTGATTTATTCAGCGTTTCCTTTTCATATTCAATTTTAAGCATATCCCGTCCGTATTGCAGTCTTTTCCTTACCGCGGCAGGCGAAACAGAAAGCATATCAGCTATTTCAGCGGTTTTATACCCTTCCACATAATATAAGTGAATAACAGTCCTGTATTTTGCCGGCAGATTCAGAATTTCCTTAAAAATACCGACCTCGCTCTCCGATTTGCAGTATCCGGTTACGTCATCAATATTTATGTGATTTCTGACCTTATAGAATTTCAGCATATTTTTGCATATATTTGTTGCCACTCTTATAAGCCATGCCTTTTTATGTTCTTCATCTTTAAATGATACTGAGGCTGATATATATTTCAGAAAAACATCCGAAACAGCGTCTTCCGCGTCCGCATTACTGCGAAGCAAGGTAAAACATAATTTGAACAGCATATTTGAATATGTTTTAACAGTGTTTTCAACATCATTATCATCCGGCCGCAATGATAAATTTTTCATTCCCTTATCACTCCTTTCACCTATAACACAATTCAGGGACGCTGATTGTGATATTTATAAAAAAAATTATTTTCATTCCATAAAAAAAGCACAGAACAAATTCACTGCTTTTCCCGCAATAAATTTATTCTGTGCAAAATTTTGAAGATAAATCTGAAACTTAGCCTTTTACGCCGACTTTAGCAACTGATTCTATAAAGTATTTCTGCGCGAATGAATACAGAACCAACAGCGGAAGTGTACTCAGAAGCACCGACGCGTTCAGGACATACTGATAATTTACCTCTCCGGTATATCCTGTCATCTGACGCATAAAGTCTGATTTCTGGAATATTACAACCGACAAAGGCTGGTTTCTCAGCTGGAACATCATATTTGAAACATAATAATCGTTCCAGTGCCATACAAACGAGAAGAGAAATACTGTAAGCGCAGCCGCGCCAGCATTCGGGAGCATTATTTTCATAAATGTTGTAACCGCGTTGCAGCCGTCGATTTTAGCCGCGTTTTCAAGTTCTTTCGGCATTCCCGCAAAGAACTGCTTGAATATGAATATATACAGACCGCCGCGCAGTCC
>CAZLOX010000239.1:0-2627 GCA_964561265.1 uncultured Lachnospiraceae bacterium | reverse complement strand
CGCAAACCACGACATGGAGGTGTGCCCGAGTGGCTTAAGGGAGCGGTCTTGAAAACCGTCGTGCCGAAAGGTACCGTGGGTTCAAATCCTACCACCTCCGCCAGAACTTCCAGCCCCGAGCCTGCAAACGCAGCTCGGGGCTTTTTGCGCGCTTCTGGGACGGTAGTCGGTTGACTCAAAGACGGCACTTTGTCTGCCTCCATCTCGGCTCTCGGACGGCCCCCATCGTAAACACCCAGAACTTCCACGCTGCTTTCCAAGCAATGCCCCTGCCAAGGCCCGTCAGCGAAAGTGCCTATCGCCAAGCCGGCCGCATCCTTCAGAGAACAGACAGTACGGAATATGAGTATCTCGTTGCTATCAGCAGTCGTACAGGACAGTGCATCGCAGACAACCTAGACACGATGGGTCGGTGTGGTACGTATCGGTCCGCAACTCCCTAGTTGCCGAGCGCCTTAGAAGAACGTACAAATCACTGAAGGACCTGCTAGGCGATTTCGCGGAAAACGCCGCGTCAAGCAGCTGGTTGAATTGGAAAATGGGAAATCGATCGATTGGAGGCGAATGAGATGACCGAAAGCGAGGAGCTGTTCCTGGTATGCGATGACACCAACAACGTGCCCTTTGACGAAATCGATTTGAGCCTAGTGCCTCCCGACCTCCTTGAAGAAATCGACGCCATCCTCACCGGAAAAGCTGACGAGCCAATCGCCGCGTAGCGCACGGCCTCACAGCGAGAACTAGCACAGTCGAACAGCGCCGGTTTCTCCGCAGGCGTGTTTATCTACAAAGCCCCGAGCTCGCCAATGTGGTTCGGGGCTTTGCCTACTCTGAAGGTTGCCATCGCACCGCCGAAACGGCGGTGGAGGCCAGCAGGAGCGCCGATGCGCAGAATTACCTTGCGCATCGGCGCCCTAGAGGGAGGGTAAAGTCCGGCTAGCTCAGACGAGCAGCGGCATTCATGCCCGCGATATAGCCATAAACCATCGCCATGCCGTGGGAAATGCCCATATAGGTCACCGGATAGTCAGCTGAAAAACGCGAGCCTTGGCTATTGCCGCACACGTACAGACCCGGAATGGGCTTTCGGTCCTCGTCGAGAACCTGCGCCTCGCTGTTCGAGCACAAGCCATTGAGAGCCACGAAGCACAGCTCGGTATCAGCGCTGAACCTAGACGCATAGAACGGCGGCTGTTTAACAGGGTTCAGATAGCGCGCGTCCTTGCCAAAATCCGCGTCGAACCCAGCATCCGCCAACTCGTTGTACCGCTCAATCGTGGCGACAAACGCCTCGGCGGGCACTCCCATATTTTCCGCCAGCTCTTCCAAAGAATCACAGATGAAGTCACAGTGCTCCTCGACTTGAGCACGCGTACGCATGCCAACGCCCTGCACGAAAATGCCCCACGGCTGCTCTTCCATATCATCGACGATTTTCCAATATCGTTCGTGGCCTGAGGAAACGTTACCAACCTGGTCAGGATAATTGTCATCGAAAATCTGCCAGAAGGCATTTCCAGGAACATGGGCGAGTGCGCTCGACATGTAGTTGCCCGTCACGCCCTCGTTCATAAAGCGCTCACCTTCGGTGTTCACCAACAGGAAGGGGTCATTGCCCAGACCACCGCTGAAGCCGTGCACGACGAACGCGTGGGGGATATCGTCGATTTTACCTCCGGCCCAATGGCCCATGCGCAGACCAGACCCCTGGTTGGCCATCTCCCCCGCCGCATCAGTCTGGAACCAGCCCCACATTCCGAAGTTGAAGCCCTCAGGAATAAAGTAATCCTTCATTTCGGCATTGGACGAGTAGTCGCCACAAGCAATGATGACGCCATTCGCCGCTGTAATTCTCAGAATACGACCGTCGAGCGTCTCGGCGAACACGCCGACCGCACGGCCCGTATCGTCGGTAATAATCTGACGTCCCCAGGTCTCGAAGAGCTGCGTGATGTTGTCGTCGGCAGCAAACCTGTCCATCACCGCGTTCATAACGAAGTCCTGCGAAGGAAGAATATGACACGCAGCGGGCCACGTTGCATAATAGTCATCGTCGGGAACACAATCCGGATTTGTCGGATACCCGTTGATGGTCATGCCGATCTGCTCGTTTCCATCGGCATCCACTAAGGTGCCAGCCTGATTGTCGAACCACAGCCCAATTTCCTTGTTGCTCTTGCGAGGGTCGATGGCGATATAATCAGGCGCAGCAGACATCATCCAGTCGAAGATAGCACCTGACTCGCGAGCCCAGCGCGACCAGATACGACGGTCGGGCCGATTATTGAAACACTTCATGAGTTCATTCAGAATCTTTTGCTGTTCTTCTTCGCTGTACTCCAGCCCGAACTGCTTCTGGAACTCGCTGTTGATGACGCCAAACTGCGAAGCGCGATAGAGAGGCGTGCTTGCCTGTTCAATCGCAATAACGGAAGCGCCGTCTTCCAGGGCCTTGCGCGCAGCGCAGACGCCAGCAACGCCCTGACCGATGACTACCACGTCGGCTTCCATCTCTTCGTCCCAATTCTCGTAGGGCTCCGGCGCATCCATCCAGGCCGGCACATAGCGTCCCTCGTCGTTGATGCGTGCACCGCCCGTAGAGGAGAGTGCCGCGTCGACCGCTGCAG
>CAZLOX010000238.1:0-2650 GCA_964561265.1 uncultured Lachnospiraceae bacterium | reverse complement strand
AAAGCCGGAGCGGTTCGACACCACGATCGGATGCCGCCATCCCTGCCGCTTTATTATCTTCGCCAGAGCCGTTATCTGGTCTTTCGGATGTTTGTTCGGATTTCTCGGATTACCGACAAGCGAGTCTGTATCTGTGATTTTATCATGAGCGCAGTAAACTGCCACACCGTCAGCCACGGCTTTCGGTTCTATCTGTTCTATCATCATCATTCCTCCCATCTGTTGTCAAAATTAAAAAAAGACTTAAAAAAGCCCGAAAAACATATAAAAAACATTGAATTTTTAATTAAAATAAAATCAATAAAAAATCACCGAAAATCCGCATAACAGCGTGGTTTTCAGTGATTTTTTATTGATTTTTCCACGAAACTCAAAAACGCTGAAAAACGTGATAATATCAGCGTTTTCAGCGTTTCCGGTATTTCAAAGACCCCCCTATGCAATTTTGCGAAATTTCACACGAAGGGGGGCGGCGGTCAGTAAAATACACAATTTTTGAGATATAGACCGCCCTTCCCTTTGTACATAATACACAAAGTCATATATTTATATTTTTAATGAATCCTGCTTTAGTAACTGTATGTAGGCCTGCTGTCCTCTCTGCCGGTCTTGCGGTCGTGGCATGGCTTGCACAGGCTCTGCCAGTTACTGCTGTCCCAGAACAATTCCATGCTGCCACGGTGCGGAATGATATGGTCTACTACTGTGGCTTGTGTGTATTTCCCGTGTTTCAGACATTCAGCGCACAGCGGATGTTCATGAAGATAGCCTTTGCTTGCCTTCTGCCATTTGCTGCTGTAGCCGCGTTTGCTCGCCGAGCGTATAACTTCGGGATGAAGTTTCAAATGCTCGTCACAATATTTTTTCTTGTCGGTCAGCTTTGCGCAGCCCGGATGTTTACATGGTGTCTTGGGTTTATACGGCATTTGTTTCACTCTCCCCGAAATTATTTTTGTTGATGGTTTCTTCATCCATCTTTGACAATTATATTATAACACACTCAGATTTATAATGCAAGCGATTTAAGTGTGACAATTTGTGCCAAAGCGTGCCAATTTTTAAACCGGAACAGAACTGTTATTCTCAGTATCTCCCTCTGTCAGTCAGCTTTGCACAACCGTGATGTCTGTACGGCATTCGTTTTACTCTCCTCTGTCACATTGAAAGAGCCACCCACAGAATTCTTTCCGCGAATGGCTCCTTCGATATACCTTTAGCAATTATATTATAACATATCCGAATTTATAATGCAAGCGATTTAAGTGTGACAATTTGTGCCAAAGCGTGCCAATTTTCAAATCGGGACAGAAAAATTTTCAAGAGCGGATCTATGAATGCGGTGTACCGTTCTTTTTGACACATTGAGCAGTCCGCCTATTTCTATCCATGAACGGTTTTCAAGATACCGGCTGCGCAAAAGAATCCGCTCATTCTGATTCTCTATATTGTCAATCGCCTTATTTATATTATTCCGTAACTCCGCAATCGCCTTGATTTTTCTGTCAATATCCCGTTCTATATCATCAATTCTCTCAAGACACCTTTCAAACGGAGCTTCTGTCGGATGGTTCGGATTACAATGCTGTTCAAGATTACCTCCTGAAATTCTGCAGGACATATCACGCCAATATTCAAGTTCCTGCAGTTTACAGTTAATAACATCATCAAGACGTTTTGCCTGTGATAAATATTCTATCGCTGTCATAATCAATCCCTCCCGTTCAATTCCGTCAATTCCGCTTTCATGCTTTTAAGCTGTATCCGTAATGTGTCCGCGATGCCGTCGGCAAGTCTGTCGGGGAATATGTACTTCAGCGGTTTCTTTTTTGGAGTTCCCTTTTCCGCAGGAAAATTAACGACCGCCTTAAATGTGGCTGTATTGCATACACTCAGCATTGCTTCATAGACCTTTACCGCTTTTTCAAGTTCCCGGATTTTAATATCTCTCGCCAGTTTGTCTCCGTCTATCGCTCCGTTTGTCAAAGCGACATACCATTCGGAGCGGAAGAACCGCTCGCATTCCAGCATCATATCTTCCGGTTCCTTTCGTCCCCATAAATGCTGCGGCATAATCCTCCGCAGTCTGCTGTACTATTGCATTTTTCAAGTTATCATATCCGTCCATTTAAACTGCCTCCGTTTCTTATCCTCACCTTCACCGCGTCCATCAAAGCGTTCTGCCCTATGTCCTTGTTCTCCAAAGCCTCCATAACATTTTCATCAACAGTGCCTTTGGTTATGATGTGGTGGATGACCACCGTTTCCTTTTGTCCCTGCCGATACAGCCTTGCATTCGCCTGCTGATATAATTCCAAGCTCCAGTTTAATCCGAACCAGATTATAGTCGAGCCGCCGTTCTGCAGATTCAATCCGTGACCGCAGCTTGCCGGATGTGCAACAGCGATCTGTATCTTCCCGTCATTCCAGTCGGATATATCTTTTTCGGTTTTAATCTCACGGGCATTAAACCGCTCCATGATTCTGTCCCTGTCATGTTTATAGCTGTAATACACAAGAACAGGCTTTCCGTTCGCCGCCTCTATCAAGTCCTCCAATGCGTCAAGTTTTCTGCTGTGAATATTTTTTACTCCGCCATTCTCATCATAGACCGCTCCGTTTGCAAGCTGTAACAACTTGTTACTTAAACTTG
>CAZLOX010000237.1:0-2681 GCA_964561265.1 uncultured Lachnospiraceae bacterium | reverse complement strand
AGATCACCGACGCCGACCGCATCGAGGCCGCCGACGTCGTCTTCAACAACGACGGCACCCCCGAGGAACTCCGCAACGAAGTCCTCGCCTGGTGGAACGACTACCAGAAGGAGTTGTAGCCTCAGTAAAGGCGCTAAGTATTGACCAATCGGACCCCGACGAGATTAATCGTCGGGGTTTTTATTGACAAAGAAGGATTCAAGCGCTTCCTGAGCTGTCATCTTGGGAATAAACGAATTCTTGAAAGCGGCTTTATCATAGCTGACGATGGCATCTACTTGAAGCTCCTCGGCGGCTTCACGAATGAGTCCGTCTTCGTAGTCGGGTTCATCGGACTCGATTGATTCATGCACGAAAAGGCCGGTAAGGTCTATTAGATCGAACGTCTCGGCTATGTCGCGCAGGGATTCGCGAGCTTCCGCTTCTGACATGTAGTGTCGATTCAGTATGTAGTAAACCTCGTTCAAAGAAGAGGAGAGGGCGCATACAGTACTTTGATTGACGCATGTTTCATTTACCAGGCAGAGCATTTCTTCATGATGAGGCGAATCGGGATGAACCCAATAGATGAGAGCGTTGGCATCAAAGAGCAAGGAAGTCACGATAGCGCTCCTCCTTTGCCTGCTCGATAAGATCTTCTGCGGTTGCGTCCTCAGGCCAGGGCTTTATCTTGCCGCGTCGAGCGGCGATGCGCGCTTCGACGCGTTTTAGACGAGCAAGCCTATCTTCATCATCTAAAACGGATGTAATGACTACCACTCCTTTGCGGGGTGAAGCGACACGCAGCGGAGTTGTCTGCTCGATACCGGCCTCTTCTCGAAGGGCCTTGGGGAGAAGGACGGCCATGCTGTTGCCGACCTTGGTGAGGGTTGCCGTTGCCATAAGACCTCCAATCGGTTGAGCACATTATAACACGTTATAACGTTTAGATGGAGCCACTTCAATACAAAGGGCCCCGAGCTGCTGGCTGCTGCTCGGGGCCCAGGTGACTTGCCGGCGAAAGGGAGGGAATCGCCGACTATTCAGTGAAGAAGTCGATAAACTCTTGCTGCTTGGCTTCGTCTAAATCAACCTTGCTTGCTACGTGGGACTGGACGCGCAGCGTAGCCGCCTCAACGTCGGTCTTGTAGGCAAGGATGTCCTCGGCCGTATGGCATCCCGCTGTGCCGCAGTTCTCGGCGATGATCTGCTCGACGGGCTGATTTGCAACACTGGTCTTCTCGGACGTGCTGCCATTGCCACCGGCCGCTTTAGCCGCAGTAATGCCTTCGGCCACGCTTGCCAGGGTGGGGGAGAGATAGGCTCCGCTGTTGCCCAACCCTCGGTCTTTCGCCTCATTCTGCAGGGCGGCAATTTGGCCCACGATGTCGATGGTGGCGGGGCACACGCTCGAGCATTCGCCGCATAGATCGCATTCCAACACACCCGAGAAGGCAGCTTGCCACACGCGGTCGGCCTCGTCATTGGGGTCGTTGTAACGCATGGCCACCTGCATGAGCGCGCCGGGGCCCACGAAGCGGTCGGTCACGCCGGAACTGGTTTTGGGGCAGGCCGAGTAGCACAGCATGCACTCACGGCAGCGGTTGAACTTGTGCAGGGTATTGTAGAAGAAATCGTAGTCGATGGGCACGAGCGTCTGCATAGGCTCAGAGCGCTGCACCTCAAGAACCGCGTCGACATATTTCTGGTAGGTTGCGCTCTTATTGACTACCAAGTCGCGAATAACGGGAAAGCCGCTCAGCGGTTCCAGGGTATACGAGCCGCCCTTTTCGGCTTTTGTCCAGCAGGCAAGCGACGGAGTGCCGTTGATTACCATGCCGCAACGGCCGCACCACCCGGAGCCGCAGTTGCTGTCGTAGGCGATTTGCTCCACGTTTTCACTGATCCACGCCAGGCACTGGAGTACCGACATAAAGTCGGTTTCGCCATCGTCCTGAAACGGCACGTCGTAGTCGCTGTATGAGGGCGCGGCATCTCGGCTGGGGTCGAAGCGGAAAATAGAGAAGTGAATGGTATCGGACATGAGAATCCCCTTTCAGATGCGCGGCATTAAGCCTCGCGGGAGTTGATGTTGGTGCAGGCGATGAGCTGGTCCATGTATTCCATAGGAACAATGGACATGTTCACATCCTCGGTGGTCAACGTAAATTCGTCGCCGTTGAGGTTGATCATGTAGCGCCGCAGGTATTCTTCGGAATTGTTCAACTCCGGGTAGTCGGTGCGCACGTGGTGGAAGCGCGATTCGCGTCGCTCAAGGGCGGCCATGGCGGCGCCAGTTGCGCAGTTGAGCATGTGCTCAGCCTCCAAGGCGTGACGCCATTCCAAATTGAAGACCGGCGACTTGTCCGCAACGGTCATGGCGGGTAGGTCCTCGCGGCGGATGCGCTTGAGCTCCTCAAGGGCGGCAGCAAGGCCTTCTTCGTTGCGCAGCAGATCGATGCCATCGTGGTAGGCCATCTGGATGTTGCGCATAACTTGCGTAGGGGTAAGACCGCCCTCTTCGCGTTCGAGCAGGTCGTAAGTATGATCGATGATGGCGTTTACCTGATCCCAGTTGATGGCCGGCCGGCCGGCGCTGGCTGCCCGTGTGGCGCTGCCATAACCGGCAAGGCTTCCACTGGCCATGATGCCGGTGCAGTCGGGCGACATGGTGGGCATGCCGGCGAAGAACAGGCCGGGCA
>CAZLOX010000236.1:0-2691 GCA_964561265.1 uncultured Lachnospiraceae bacterium | reverse complement strand
ATAACAATTTCTGCCGATTATACCGATGTAAAGCTGAAATTTGGCGTTTCAGCGTTGGGAGTCAAAGCTAACCCCAAACAGCACCTCCTAAAAGAACAGCACCCTGCTGAGGAACGCTAAACACAAATCTGGACCTTCCTGGCGTTGAGATTGCCTCGAGCCAAGACAGGACCCCTAGTTCCAGGGATGGGACCAAAGGACCTTCACAAATTGGCCCTCCACCAGGAGTCATGCATGTGCGACCTTAGTGTCGGGGTAAATCCCACCCCACCAAAGGCCACGCGAAGGCCAATTTCTGCACAGCTATGCACACCTCCTTCAGGAAGGTGTGAGAAATGTCTCCTATTTCTGCCAGTGACTTCTTGCCGGAGCCCCAGGTCCGGAGACACACAGCTAGGTGGAAATCTGGGACGGGTTTCGGTGGGGGGTCGGTCGCTAAGTCTACAATCATCTCACTCAAAAAGTTTTGGGTCTTGCCCTAGTAGACTTGGGGACCCTCCCTGACTACCTTGCGGCTACTCAGCCACAGAAGCTCTCTGTGTCTCCTTCTATCACGCTCCCCGTGGGATTTCAACCACCACGAGAGCCCTGGCCGGCCAGGGCTCAAGGAGCCACATGGCCCAGGTCACTTTCCCACTGCAGCTGCACCCTGGACCTCAGAGACCCTCTGAGCTGCTTCTCTGCGGGCCTGTCAAAGACTTGACGTCCAAGCTCCTTCTGAGGTCTCCCCCCAGGGCCTGAACTTTCCCAGAGAGCTGGGAAAAGTGGAGGGCTCCCTCTTCCACCTGCTTCAGCTGCACAGACTGCCATTGTTTGGTTGGGCTCTGCTAGGAGCCCCCGCACCTAGCCTCTCCCTCTGAGGTTCTCAAGGAGGCAAGAGCAGTTCAAGATTCCCGGCTAGCCTCAAATATTCTGCCTTCACCATGGCCACGAGTGCTAGCAGAAGCGTGAAAGACCCAGGCCATCAAGAGGGAGTCAGGCCAGTGCTGGAGGAGGGCAGGAGCAGGGGAGTGGTGTGCGTGCCCAGATCCTACTCCCAGAGGACCTGGGTGACCCAAGGTGCAGGACCTCAGTCTCGATGAGAGCGGCGGTACTGAGTTTTCACTCATTTTGTTCAGCTTTTCCAAGGAATGATTGACTGGGAATCATCATCGATCCAAGCACGCTGGAGGGGTCTGGAGGGGCCTGGCACAGAGACTTTCTGAGGTAGGTCTCCTCTGCGGCCAGGGTGGGTACTGGGGAGTGCGAGAACTGCCCAGACGTGCCCCATCTGGGAAAGGGAGCTTGCAGTGGGTCCCTGTATGGAAGGCAGGAGCACCTTGAGGACCTAAGTCTGCTTCGGGTGCAGACGGGTCTGGATGCACGAATGGGCAGCCCTCGCAGCACCACCAAGACCCGACAATCGTGTGCAGGTGCGTGCAGGTCATGGTCCTTACCTTGACCTTGGTCCTCTGGCCTTCTCGTGCAAGTCACCAACGACAACCAACGTCACTGCGGGCGGCTGGGACTGCAGCCTTCACCGGTAGGCACGGGATGGGAGGCTGGGCCATTCCCTCTGCCCTTCGGCCATGCGTGCCACAGATGCCACACTGTGAAGACATAAAAGCACGTGACCCCGTTACAGTGGGAGTCATGCTAGTGGCTCTGGCGGGGCTTGGGCCCCTTGGTCTCCCTGGGATGATCGGGCCACCAGTGTTCTGCCAGCACCCCTGCTCTGCCCAAACCCTCCAGCACGGTTTGCCAGATGAGTGACAGCAAACTCTTGACGTCTCAGGCCTTGACCTGACCCCGGCCCCCTCCGTGGCCTTGAAGGGGAGCTTTGGCCCTCTCTGCAGCCAATCCACAAATCTCTGCCCGCCCAGCACATCCAGCTACTACAACACCAGCAAGCACACTCTTCCCCAAAATCCTAGAAGCAGCTCTGAATCAAGGCAGCCGGGAAACCGCGGCCCTCCCTGGGGTCACTACCAAGAGCTCTCACACCAAGCGGTCTCCAGCTCAGGCCCTAGGACTCAGATCTCTTTGGCCACGTTCACTGAGCCAACCACGCCTCCTAGTCCATGACCAGCTCTGACAACCTACTGGAAGCTGCAAACCTCTGTCTTGCTAATGCACACGGCCTGAGATCAAACTGCACTAAGCCTTCCTTCCCCACAGGCCTCCACGACCAGAGATGCCTTGCACACCAACAAGACAAGACCTTCTTTGGAACTCTCTGCCTCGCACGCTGGCCATGTCTCTTCATCTCTCTCTTTCTCCATCTCCATCTCCATCTCCATAACCGTCTCTGTCTCTGTCTCTGTCTCTGTCTCCTTCTCCGGATAAGGAGGGCTCTGACTGGTTGCCGCTCTCTGACAGTCTCTCCTCAAGAGAAGCCCTGTTCACGAAACCACAAAGTAGGACTGCAAGCCTCAGCACTGTCTCAAGAAATCCAACCTCAGGTGGGACCGCAAGGGTAACCAGGGGAGCCTGACATCTCCCAAGACCACTTGCAAGACTCAAGCCTTCTGATTCCCTGGAATGCAACTCTGCAAGATAAAGTGGCTTTGATTGGCAGATGCCTCTGCTCAAGAGCAGGGGTCTCCAGCCAGCCTTGCTTGAGCTACAAGCTGGCAGCCCAATTGCAATGTTTTTTATGGGAGTCAAAGCTAACCCCAAACAGCACCTCCTAAAAGAACAGCACCCTGCTGA
>CAZLOX010000235.1:0-2693 GCA_964561265.1 uncultured Lachnospiraceae bacterium | reverse complement strand
AAAGAAGATGCTTTTTTCAATGCACTCCATGAGGATGGCTTGAAGGTTGCCGGAATCCCGGTTGACATCAATCCAATCTCCATAGAAAAGACTGGGACGCTGGAAGAATATCTGGAGAGTGCAGATAAGTACCTGGATGAAAGGCAGAAGACTTTGGAAGCAGTGAAAGAAAATGCGCAGACAGGGCCGGAGGAAGTCATTACTTTTTATGTTGCGGAATGTTCGGAATTTCCCGTCCTGGGGGAATACCATGAAGGGCTGGAAACGTTGGGGGAAGCTATGGACTTATATGAAAAGATCCCTGCAGAACGAATGAACGGCATAAAAGGGATCGGGTTCTGCCTGGAGGATGGCAGCATCTATGACGGGACTTTTGACCTGATGGTGGCAGGGGAAGTCCAGAAAGAATTTATCAATGAGATTCCTCACTACAGAGAGAGCCGCTTAGTGCAAAAGGCGATTGCGGATATGGAAGCGATTCTTTCTGAACGAGAAGAACGGCACAAGCCAGAACCGCAGAAAGAGTCGAAAGCTCCAGAGCTGGAAAAAACGGCTGAAACGGCTCTTAAAACAGACAAGAACCAATCTGCAGGCAGTAAAAAGCAGTCTGTCTTAAATGCCCTGCGTGAACGGCAGGCAAGGGTGAAGGCACAGGAGAAGCAGGGGCAGAAATCACAGACACACAAGAAGGGAGAGCAGGAATTATGATACGGTTTGAAGAAAATGAGTATATTTTGATGGCGATGTTCCAGAGGGAAAGCAGGCAGAAAACGATAGACAAAATACATAGTGTAATCCGCTATGTAAGCCGGGATGAAGAAATGCTTTTCCTGATCAACAGCACCTTGGAAAAGCTGTGGTTCCTTTCAGATGAAGCATTTTTAAGTCTGGATTTGGAACCATACAGGCAGGAGCCTGTGGAGGATGTATGATGGACATTAACCAGTTCGCTGTTTACCAGCTTAAAAATATTCCGGAGAACAGGGAAATACGCTTCCGTCCGTATAAAGCGCTGCAGGAGAAAGGAATCCAGATACAGAGTAAAGATTATGAGCAGGTATATTTGGGGCGGATGCAGCCGTCAGATACGCCAGAGAGTATCCGTAAACAGTTTGATAAGCAGTTGCCCCGGAGATTTAAAGGCCATTCCATTAGCGTCAGTGATGTACTTGTGTTGAATAAAGAAGGTGTTGTAACTTCCTATTATATTGAGAAAACCGGATTTACGGTTATATCTGGATTTATCCGGAACGGTTCATCCGGTGTGATTATGTCTTTTGATACCACGGATTTTCATATCGAAGGGAAGGAGGGAAGCTGGCTTGCCTTTGACAGTATCATTATAGATGGAAAAGAATTTTTCCTGATGGAGAATGAAAAATATGGGAAAGAAGTAGCATGGGCAGTAGTGGATGAAGATGGGAAGCTGATTGTGGATAATGTATATCAGGGGTTTGACCAGACCGTCTTGCAGCAGATTAAAGATTACCTTAATCCGCCATTATTTGAGAAAGAGCCAGTAAAGCAGAAAACAACGATTGGACAGACTGTAATACCTTCTGAGGCAAATGTGCCGTCCGTAAGCAATCAAGAACATACGACGCTTGAGAATTGGCAGAAGTATATGGCGAACGGTGAGTATCTCCGCGCTATTGAGAGCGGCGAAGAACAAAATTACAGCTTTATTGACGGGAACAAAAATAACTGCAAAAAGAAAAACGGCAGGGAGTCCGTTTTAAAAAAGCTGCACCGGAAACAGGCGGAGATAGCAAAGCGGAGCGGGAAGCCCACGCAGCAGATAGCAGTGGCAGAAGATATGGAGCGTAAACGAAAATAAGGAAAAAGGGAAGTGTTTGGTTGATATTGCCGGACACTTCTTTTTTTAGTGCTTGTAAATTGAAAAACGCATAATTAAAGAATTGCCAGAGGAAAAATATCATATGGATTATTGGCAGGGTTTATGGTAAGATAAATACAGAAAACACAGGCAGACAGGAGGATAAGGACGAACAAATGGAAGTTGAAAATACACTTGCGAAAAATATTACCGCTGCCGGGGAGAAGGCTGCTTATGATGCGGCGTGTAAACGGCTGCTTGCGAATAAAATTATCCTTGCATGGATCATGAAAAGCTGCCTGGAAGAATACAGGGATCTTGGTATAGATGAAATTGCAGAGAAATACATAGAGGGCAGCCCACAGATAGCGAAAGCGGCAGTCAATCCGGATGAAAGTGCGGATACGGATGGCGAACAGATTAAGGGCGCTAAAACCGAGGACAGCACAATGGGGGAAGGGACGGTTACTTATGACATCCGTTTTTATGCACTGGCTCCGCAGTCAGGGGAAACGGTAAGTCTGATCATCAACGTTGAGGCACAGAGCGATTTTTATCCCGGATACCCGATTATTAAAAGGGGGATTTATTACTGCAGCCGGATGATTTCATCACAATATGGCGTGGAATTTACGGATACACACTATGAACGCATAAAAAAAGTCTACTCAATATGGATTTGTTCAAGCCCGCCGAAATACCGGGAAAATACAATCACCCGGTATGCGGTCAGAGAAGAAAACATAATCGGGGAGATAGCGGAGAAAAAGGAAAATTACGACCTGCTTACAGCAGTCATGGTCTGCCTGGGACACTCTGGGGATGATAAATACACGGGAATATTGAAACTGTTAGA
>CAZLOX010000234.1:0-2703 GCA_964561265.1 uncultured Lachnospiraceae bacterium | reverse complement strand
GAGGAGCATCTTCCGAAACTTATGAAACAGCTTGACCCATACACAGATTACATTACATCTTCTCCATCCTCCGGCGGAGGTTTTGACGATCCGAATGATGAAAACCGCGGAGATATGCACTATTGGGAAGTATGGCACGGACGCAGACCTCTTACGGATTACAGAACGCTGTATCCGCGCTTTATGTCTGAATTCGGACTGCAGTCATTTCCGGATATCAGAACAATAGAAAGTTTTACCGCTCCGGAGGAAAGAAATGTGTACTCATACACAATGGAATGTCATCAGAAAAACGGAACGGGAAATGAAAAAATAATGTACTATATATCGGAACATTTCCGCTATCCGAAAAACCTTGAAAACATCGCATATCTTTCCCAGCTTGTACAGGCTGAGGGCATACGCATCGGCGTTGAACACTGGCGCAGAAACAGAGGCCGCTGCATGGGCGCTCTTTACTGGCAGCTTAACGACTGCTGGCCTGTTGTCTCATGGTCTGGTATTGACTATTACGGCAGATGGAAAGCACTTCATTATTTCGCGCGGCATTTTTATTCTCCCGTACTGACAGGTGCGGTTGAAGAGGAAGGCTGTATGGTTATATTCGCGTCAAATGAAATAAAAAAAGCAATTTCGGATATGATTTTGTGGCAGCTTAAAACCTTTGACGGCAAAGTGCTTTTACAGGGCGAATGTGCTGCTGACATTCCTCCGTACTCTGCGGAAGATTTAGTCCGCATACCGCTGCCGGATATGACCTACAAAGAAAAACGCGGAGTTTATTTTGAGTTCGGATTAAAAAACAGCAAAGAACGCAGAATAGTTTTTCTTGCTCCTTACAAACATCTCCTGCTGACAGAACCCGAACTTTCATATACTGCCGAATACATTGAAGGAAAAACGCATATAAATATTTCCGCCCTGACTCCGGCGTTATTTATAAAAGTAACCGCCGGTGACAGCGTATTTTCGGACAATTATTTCCACCTTATGTCCGGACAGAATATCACAGTAACGGCTGACGGATATATTCCGGCCGAAAATATTACTCTCACATCACTTTATGACAGTTTTTAATAAAACAGGGTTGTTCAGAGCATTTGCTCTGAACAACCCTTGTTTTTATATTCCGTATTTTCTTTTGCTTTTATTTATACAGCATAATCTCATATAATGAGTAGCCCCAGCCTGTGCCTCTTTTATTCAGCTTGAATTTTACATATCTAGCATTCACTGTATCATCTAACACGTATCGGTTTGTTCCAACCTTACCGTTTGTTTCGGAATATACTTCTGTATAGTTTTTGCCGTCTGATGAAACTGAAATTGTATATTCCTTGCCGTATGCGGCTTCCCATATCATATATATTGTTCTGAAACTTTTTTCCTTGCCAAGGTCAATAACTACCCATTGGTCATCCTTTGAACTCTCAGACATTCCAGATGTTTCATATTCCGAAGTCCATCTGCTTGACAAATCTCCGTCGGTAATCTTCTTTATGTCGGAACTGTCATACTGGTTTGAACTTACTGAAACTGCCGCGCCGAGAGCAAGATTCGGCTCTGTGTTGTTATTTATTTCAAACTCATACATTGAATAACCCCAGTTTGTTGCCCGTTTCTCGCCTACCCAGCGTACATATCTTGCGCTTACAGGCTCAAAATTAAAGGTATCGGTTCCTCCGCTGCCGTCAGTCTTTCTTACAGCCTCGGTATAGTTTTCACCGTCAGAAGAAATCTCTATTCTGTATTCCGAAGCGTATGCCGCCTCCCATTGAATAACAAATGATGTAATTGATTTTTCTTCTCCAAGGTCTATCAGAAGCCAGTTATTATCATCGTTGCTTGATGCCCAGCGCGTTTCGCTATTACCGTCAGCAGCATGATTGGCAGGATGCGAAGATTCCTCATTTGATGCCGTAACAGACACCGCTTCAGGCGCCATATTTCTGTTTGTATATGTGCGCGGAAGCATTTTTTTGTTTTCAAGTACAGTTGCATCAGAGTACGGTTTCATTGATTCCGTCCATACAAATCCGCGTATTTCACATCCGCTGTAATCTCCGTCATCAAGAATAAGCGCATCTGTAATGACAGAATTATTTCCCGCTTTAATTTGCTCTGTAACATCCTTAATTGTCACTTTTTCAGGTATGCCGTTTCTGTAAAGGGCAATTATTACGTTTATGTCTGCCGAAGTGTCACTGCCGGAAACAACATTGACAACACCTCTGTAACTGCCGTCTGTGATAACTCCGCTGTCGTCCTCAGACTCTCTTTCTATCGAAACCGAACTGACATACATATCGCTGCCCGCTCCGAACTTATGTTCGTCAACATTCCATCCCTCTATCATAAATACAGGTTCGTCATCTCCAAGGCTGGATTGTTTGAACTCAGCCCATACCTCTCTTGTTTCGCCGGGCATAAGAGAGAAGTAGTTGTCTTCATAATACACCGGAAGAACTCTTTCGCCGTCGCTTTGTTTCAGAACCTTGATTCTCAGCATTACCGCCGGAACATTACCGGTATTTTTAAGAAGAATTTTATAGTGCTTATAAGGATATTCCTCATCCGCGCCGTCATCGCCGGTATGAATATATTCCGCGGTAATTTCGGCTTTATCCATATCCGCCAAAGCCGAATAATCCTGATAGTTCGGATATTCACCGTAATTGCTTGTGTTATGCCAGTAAAGATCCC
>CAZLOX010000233.1:0-2703 GCA_964561265.1 uncultured Lachnospiraceae bacterium | reverse complement strand
TGAACTCCTCGGAGTGGTAGGCATCCACGATAGCCTTGGCCCAGTCGGCATCCTTCGTAAATATCTGCTACTTCAAAAGCGGAGGCGTCTACTTTGTTGCCGGTCCCCATACAGCTGATGATGGGGGTATGGGCTCTCTGGGCCGACTCTACCAGTGCCAGCTTGCCGGTGACGGTATCAATGGCGTCTACTATGTAATCATATTGTGTGAAATCGAATTGTTCCGCCGTCTGTGGTGCATAAAAGGTTTTATAGGTATAGATAACAGCATCCGGATTGATCTCCAAAATGCGCTGTTGGGCCGTATCTACCTTATATTGTCCGACTGTTTTCCGTGTGGCGAGAATTTGGCGGTTGAGGTTAGTCAGGCAAATTCGGTCATCATCAATTAAGTCCAGGGTTCCAACTCCGCTGCGGGCCAGGGCCTCCACGGTGTAGCCGCCAACACCGCCAATTCCAAACACAGCTATCCGGGCGTTTCTCAGGCACTCCATGCTCTCCTTACCAAAAAGAAGCTGTGTCCTTGAAAATTGATCGAGCATGATTTCTCACTCCTCAATTCCTTGTATCTCCAATGATTCCACCAGATGCTGTCCCGCGGCAGTTAAAGCAAAGCTGCCCTTCTGTTCACATTCTTCGTACTCCTTGTAATCAAAGTTCAATAGAGGACGGTCATAATCCAATGTAATCAGGTGTTTTTGATACAGGCTGATGATTGCTGCTCCATAGTCGGGCGCATACGCATCCCCCAACTCCAAATAGACCGGCGCATCCAAATTGATCTTTCGACCTACCGGAAGAAAGGGTATCTGTGCCAGCTGACGCAGAAGATCCACCTCGTTCCGGCTTAACTCCAAGCGGGCATAGCATCCGCCGCAGGAACTATACCCACAGCAGGACGTACAATCTGCTGTTCTTTCCATCCTACCCAACATCCGCGATCCACACGCTCCTCCGCCAAAGGCTGATCTGCCTGTTTCACTTCAGCGTTTCATTCATGCTGCCAGTGCGATACCCCAGCAAATCCAGTGTCACATAGGTAAAACCATAGGATTTCATTTTGGAATACACATTGTTTCGCATCCCTTCTTCCATCAATTTGAGAAATTCCTCTGGAAGCAATTCAATCCTGGCAATCGTTCCATGAATACGCACCCGTACCTGATGAAATCCCAAATCTAAAAGAAGCTGTTCCGCCTTGTCTACCATTCCCAGTTTTTCTTCATTGATGGTTTCGCCATAAACAAATCGAGAGGACAGGCAGGCAAAAGATTGTTTATTCCAGGTCGGTAACCCTAGCTCTTTGGACAATGCCCGGATTTCCTCTTTGCTGAATCCAACCTCCCGTAGGGGACTTTTCACACCGAGTTCCTTTACCGCAATCAGTCCAGGCCGATAGTCGCCGTTATCATCTATATTCGAACCTTCCACAACGGCACACAACCCATGTTCTTTTGCAATGACCCATATCTTCTCAAACAGCTCATGTTTACAGAGGTAACAGCGGTTTGTAGGATTGTCCCGGAATCCTTCAATGTCCAGTTCTTCCGATTTACAGATAACATGCCCAATCCTGTTCTGCAGGCAAAAGGCTTGGGCCTCCCGTAATTCCCGCTCCGGAAAAGAGCAGGAAGACGCAGTTACCGCAACGACCCGACTTCCCAATGTATCATGGGCGGCTTTCAGCAAAAATGTAGAGTCCACTCCACCAGAAAATGCTACCGCTACACTGCCCAGCCCTCTTAGATACGCCTGTAATGTAAAATATTTTTCTCGAATTGTACAGTCCATATCATCATCCTTCTTTCTCCATTATCATACTATGGTTGTTGGTAATAATAGCACGAAGGACAATCTATGTCAACAATCAAGCTATAAGCCTTAACAAAAAAGAGGAAAATTACAAATGAACGGTTGACATTTGCTTCCTCAGTCGTTAAAATTCACTATACCAATGTACCAAGTTGGTTTATTTGATATAAGGAGTGACAACCATGTTTCCGAGTCAAAAACTACGTTTCCTTACTGTATCTGCACTGTTTGCTGCGGCTATCACAGTTATGACCGCCTACCTGCTTCATATTCCTCTCCCTACTGGCGGATATGTTCACATAGGCGACACACTAATCTATCTGGCAGCCTGTCTGCTGCCCATTCCCTATGCTGCAGCCGCATCTGCCATCGGTGCGGGTTTGGCTGACCTACTTACTGCCCCTGTTTGGGTGCTTCCTACATTGATAATCAAAGCTCTTGTTGTGTGTTTCTTCACAAACCGCGAGAACAAAATCCTCTGCTGCCGGAACTGCGTCGCAGTTATACTGGCCGGACTGTTTTCCCCCGCCGCCTATGCACTGGCTGGATGCATTCTGGCTGGAACTACAGCCGTCTTTTTGCCCCAATTCCTGGGAACTTTGGTTCAAGGGATCGGCAGTGGTATCCTTTTCCTGGTGATTGCTCCCGCCTTTGACGCTGCCAAAGTCAAGGACGGCTTCTCGCTCTAGTGGTTTTCCCGCTTGTAGGGCATGATTGAGTTTATAATAGGAGATGTTTACGATGCAGATTGCAAAAGAAGCGGCCACACAGATTCTTCCTTACCTCTCCAACCTCCGACAAGAGTTGCACAGCTATCCGGAGCTGGCATTGAAGGAATTCCAGACCGCCCAGATCATCGAGAAGGAACTGAACGGCCTAAGAGCCTGTTTA
>CAZLOX010000232.1:0-2711 GCA_964561265.1 uncultured Lachnospiraceae bacterium | reverse complement strand
TTATGATATTGAATTTATTTTCTCTTGCATCTGCTTTCAGATACAACTGGAAATCATGTGCGCTTATAGGCACAATTTTCAATATCATCGGCACTTCATGTATTGTTTTTATATCAGGGTCATCAAACAGATTTGTTACCGCAGCCTATGAATTTATCTCATTTTTGATTTATACGGCAATCCCGATTATAAGAGCAAAACGAACAAAAGAAACATTCAAAACTATTGACGCAGTAATGCTCACATTTAACACTGTCTTCAGTTCGGTTATATTTTATCTGTCATTCGGTAAAATGTTCGGAAGGGATTCGCTTGGTATACTTTCGCTTATTCTCACATTGATATATTGCGCGCTGGGGTATACTGCGGGAAAAAACAAAATACGTACGCTGTTTTTTATAACCGCGCTTGCATTTTCGGTAATGATTGTACCGTTCCAGTTCGGGCACGCATGGGTAAGTCTTGCATGGCTTGCTGAAGGCAGTCTGCTTATAATGTATGGAATACTTGCGGATAAAAAAGAGTTCCGGCTTTACGGAATACCGATATACGCACTGTGCGCTGCCGGATTCCTGATAGTAGATGTTATGTTCAGGACAAAATTCCTCTTTTTTGAAAAATACACCGCTGTTACAATGTCTGCTGTTATTATAACAGTCTGCTGTATAATAAAAAATATGCAGCATACCGGATTTGGACGCACTTTCAAATATATAACGGCAGCAAATCTGTGGTTTTATATCATATATATAAGCGTTAAAACTGCGGATATATCACAAATTGCATCTGTCGGTTCGCTGCTTTTCCTCGTTCTTACTTTCCTGCTGGCATATGCGCTTATGCACGTCCGCGCTCTGCGTGACTCTGGCACAGTAATCATCGCATATATACTTTATTCAGCAGGGCTTGTAAGCTCGCTGTTTCTGCCGAACTCATACAGCGCTGAATTAAACACGGGAATGAAAGTTTTATGCGGTATGATAATCGCTGCGGGAGATATACTGTGCGTTCTGAGCGCGGTCGATTTTGCACGTTATGTTGCCTGTCACTCAAAATTCGGTATTCAGTGGTATCCGCCGGCGGTGTCGCTTTATCTGGTTATTTTAACCGCTGCTGAACTCACCGGAAAATTCGGACTTTCATTCACCCATACCGCTGTGACTGTCATATATACCCTTACCGCCTTTGCGCAGATTATTGCCGGATTTATTCTCCGTTTTCCGTATCTGCGCCGTTTCGGTCTTGCTCTGGCGTTATTTTCGGCGGTCAAGCTGTTCATATTCGACCTTTCCGGATTGACCGGCGGTTACAGAATTATATGCTATTTCGCTCTCGGCGCGGCGTTTCTTGCAATATCATATGTATATCAGATGTTTGAAAAAAGATTTTCCGATGATGCAATTATTCATAATGAAAAAGATAACAGCTGAATTACTGCTGTAACTACTGTTTTGAAAAATAGTTTATTTAAGCACTTGGCTATTATACGGGAGGTTTTGGTATTGGCAAAAGTTATAATGATATGCGGTAAAATATGCAGCGGAAAAAGCACATATGCCGGACAGCTGAGGATTAAATATAATGCCGTTGTTCTTTCTGTAGATGAAATTATGCTTTCTCTTTTTGATCAGAATGTAGGAGAAAAACATGATTATTATGTGGAAAGAACAGAAAAATATTTGTTTGATAAATCGTTGGATATAATTGATGTAGGGGTCAATGTAATACTTGACTGGGGATTCTGGACCAAGAGTGAGAGAATTTATGCCATGGAATTTTACAGTTCGCACAATATCAGCTATGAATTTCATTATATCGATATAAATGATGAGAAATGGCATCTGCGTCTGAATAAAAGAAACAAAGAAATAACAGAGGGAAAAGCTGACGCGTACTATGTTGATGATAATATTGCGGCAAAATTCGCATCTATTTTTGAAAAACCGGATAAAAATGAAATAGACGTATGGCTTGAAGAATAATATTATACCGCAGGAATTACCGCTGAGGATTGTTATAATCGGTGCAGAAACTGCTGTAATGCGTTATAGTTATCCTTATGTATGCACAAAAATTAAAGAAAGGCTGATTTATAAAAAATCAGGAGGCAGATATATGAATGACAGATTTTCAAGAACAGAACTTATTTTCGGTAAAAACGCTGTGGAAAAACTGAAATCGTCACGCGTGGCGGTGTTCGGAGTCGGCGGAGTAGGGGGGTATATTGTCGAGGCGCTTGCAAGGAGCGGAATCGGCGCGATTGACCTGATTGACAATGATACGGTATGTCTTTCAAATTTCAACCGCCAGATTATAGCCACATATGAAACGCTTGACAAATATAAAGTTGATGCGGCGCGTGACAGAATTTTATCAATAAATCCCGAATGCGCGGTCAGAACGCATAAAATATTTTACACCCGTGACAATTCCTCTGAATTTGACTTTTCAGCATATGATTATGTCGCGGACGCGATAGATACCGTCAGCGGAAAGATAGAAATAATCATAAATTCACAGAAAGCCGGCATACCTGTTATAAGCGCGATGGGCGCGGGCAATAAAACCGACCCGACGGCTTTTGAAGTGACCGATATATATAAAACGTCGGTATGTCCGCTTGCAAGGGTCATGCGGCATGAACTCAAAAAAAGAGGAGTGGAAAAATTAAAGGTGGTCTATTCAAAGGAACAGCCAATAAATCCCACGCC
>CAZLOX010000231.1:0-2720 GCA_964561265.1 uncultured Lachnospiraceae bacterium | reverse complement strand
ACCGTATCGCGTCAGTTCAGCGCGATTTTGATAATATTAAACAGCATCTTTTAAATGATATTATATATCAATACTATATCGAAACGCAGACAATCCCTGACTATGCCAACGAAGAATTTGATGATGCTGTTCTGATTGAAACTATCAACTATATGAAAAACAATATTTCAAGCAATCTGAACTTGCATCAATTATCTGATTTAGTCGGCATAACCCCGTCAGGATTGATATGGAAATTTAAAACAAAGATTGGAACAACGCCCATAGACTATCTTATATCCCTACGCATCCGACTGGCACAACAGCTTCTGTCTGAAACAAAATTGAGCATACAAAAAATAGCTGTTAAATGCGGCTTTGAAAACAGCTATTATTTCAGTAATTTATTTAAAAAGCGTACCGGTATATCTCCTTCCCTTTATAGAAATTCACATCTGATGTAAATACCGTTTTATCCGTTGAACATATTGCTTCATTTTATATGCACATCTCAATGTTTTCTGATGCAGAATTCACAGTTTGGGCAAGCAGAAAAATTCAAGAGTTAGTTGGAGGAGCAATACATATATTATACAAGCAAACGCATAAAATGTCAAATACTTATTTTAAATTGTTTATTATAAAAAAACGTATTTTACAGTATTTTATAGTATTTTACAGTATATACTTTTAAAAAAAGATTGATTTTCAGTCTGTATTATGATAAAATATTTATGTTTATATTTTGAACAATAATCTATATTTAAGATAAACAATAAAATTAAGTTATTATTTACATTCGGCACAAATTGGCTGATTTGCTCTTTTACAGGTAACAGAAAAAGAAGGTGTTTTCAAATGAATTTCTTCCATCAGAAAATAAATTATATGACCACCGAATGTTCATTAAAAATGGGACGTTCCAACCCCGGCACAGGCGGATATTACGCACATTGGCATAACAGTATAGAAATGATTTATGGCTTTGAAAACGAGTATTGCGTAACGGCCGGACAAAAAGAACTGAATATCGGCAGCAATGATATAGTTTTTATCCCAAGCCGTATAATTCATTCATTTAATATGGAAAATCAACCGTCCAGACTGTATTTCCTGCAATTCAAAGCACTTCCTTTATATATGGGCGGCGATATTGACCGAAATAACTTAACTGTTGATACGATTAATCCTATAATGAATAACGTAGTAATAATCAACCGCCAAAAACATCCTGAACTTCATCCTTTAATGGTCAGAGTTGTTGAAGATATTATAGATATAATGGTACAGTGTATGGACGGCTACCGCTACCGCGCTGTAGGCAGACTGTATGAAATTCTCGCTCTTCTTGTGCAGTTTCACATTACCGCACCTGAATATTCTGACGATATAAATGCAAACGAACTTGAAATATGTATGCAGGCAATGAATTTTATTGAGAGCAATTTTAATGAACAGATAACCGTCGAAGATGTCGCAAATCACTGTGGTTTTAACTCAAAATACTTCGGACGCCTTTTTAATAAGCTGACAGGGAGTTACTTCAATGATTTTATCAATAATTTCAGACTAAAAAAGGTTACCGATCTTTTATTGCAGGAAGATATGTCTGTATCATCAGCGGCATACTCCTGCGGTTTTGCAAACCTTGCAACATTTTACAGATGCTTTAATAAAACCTATAACTGCACTCCAAAACAGTATATGTCAAAATACAGAACATAACTCATCTGAATAAAAACAGAGGATACACGGAATTTCTTCCCGTATCCTCTGCTTTTTATCAAATACAAATCAATTCTCTTTGCTTTCAGTATATAAAGGTTTCATATCCTCCCATATAAACAGCTTTGTTTTATATGCGTTTTCAGGAATATCGCAAGTGATAACCTCGTCAATCGTATCCAAACCTGCAATATTTTTCTCAATACAGCTTACTTTAAGCAGTCCGCCGTCCTCTGAATATACTGCCAGATATATATTAACAGTTTTTTCGGATTCCGTATTGTTTCTTATTGACAATTCAGCCTCTGCCTTAACATTGTCTGCTGTCAATCCGGCATCAATATTATAATCCTCACCGTTATCTACAGGTATTCTGAACACAGTGAATGAATTTTCAGGCAGTTCATATTCAAATTCATTTGCAAAATTATTGTAGATAAAATCATTTTCCTTTATCAGCTCCGGATCTGCCATTGTATTGACTGCGTTCGGAGAATCTGCATACAGTTCCGCTATCTTTCCGGTGCTTCTTACAGGCACATCATCGTTTATATCAAATGTGACCTTTATCTTTTTATTCGCGCTGTTTACCGCTTTTATTATAATATCGTTATTATCCTCATCATATGATACTGTTGTATAAAGCGTAGACTTTATATCGGGCTGTGAACTTGTTATTTCATTGCTTACAGTATAATCACCCATATTGTTTGCATACATTTTCTGCACATAATAATTGGGTGTAAGACATATGGATGAATTGTTGAACCATATCATATCAGGTGTCCACTGCCAGCAGTCCTCTTTTGCAAAGAGCGGAGCGTATGACGCCATCTGCACAATATCGGCATTTCTTTCAAGCCCCGTCATGAATGCCGCCTCCGAAAGCGCCGCATACATACTGTTCGCTCTCGGCTGATCGTCAGAAACATGAGCCGCAAATTCACCTGCAAACACTTTGAGTCCGTTTCTGTCATAGCTGTCATATCTGCTGACATTATTAAAGAACCATTCCG
>CAZLOX010000230.1:0-2777 GCA_964561265.1 uncultured Lachnospiraceae bacterium | reverse complement strand
GGAACTCCATATGATATTCACGCGCTTTGTTTTTGCAGCTGACTTTTTGTATGCTTAGTTTAGTTGTTATTACATCGGTAGTTTTGTTGTATTCTTTTTTCGGAAATATAAGGAATATATTGTAATTATGTAATCTTTGAATTTATTTTCATATATGGCATTATGAGATGTCGAAACTTTATTATAATACGACACGAAGTTTTTACACAATTTACCATTGAATGGTGTTATAATATTTATACATATCGGACAGGCTTTGCGTCCGGAGGAGAAAGGATTGATTTTTTATGAGTGATGTAGGAGTATTTAAAAGAGTGAACACGCAGAAAAAAAAGGAAAATCTGCTTCTGCGTATACCGCGGAAACATGACATAATCATTTCCGCTCTGCTTTTTTTGTCGGCGCGGGCGTCAGTACTGGAATTATCGCCGTTTTGTACTGCGATGTTCGGGGCGGTATACGATAAAAAAGTCGGATATCTCGGAATGATTGTGTCAATTCTTGGTCTGCTTATGAGAAATTCAGGTTCGGGAGCGGACGTTGTCAAATATATAATCGCAATGATTGGGTTCTGGCTTTTTTCAAAGGTCAAGGAGGATTATGAAAAAAATAAAATTCTCGCTTCGGCGGTATGCGGAGCGCTTGTGATTGCCGGAGGAATATGCACGATAGCCTACCATACGATAGACCTCTACAATGTACTGCTTCTTCTTGCCGAGGGAATACTCACCGCTTTTTCATACATAATTTTCTCAAACGCGGCCTGCCTTTTTGCTTCCGGCAGACGGCGCAATATAATCACGCAGGAGGAAATTATCAGCGCGTGCCTTTGCGCGGGGATTTTTATAAGCGGATTTTCCAAAATACCGCTGCCCTTCGGTCTTTCGCTTGTGTCGATACTGTCGATGTATACTATTATGAATCTTGCAATGTTTCTTCCGCTTGCCGCGGCAGGTTCAGCCGCAGTTGCGCTGGGCATTTTATGCGTGCAGGACACCGGCGGAGCCTTTTCTGTGATGGGTATGTTCGGATTGTGCGCGCTTATTGCAAGTATGCTCAAATCATTCGGGAAATTCGGCGTTATTGTGGGATTTACCGCCGGATGCGGAATTATTATACTGTATAACTCAGACCTTCCCATAATGCCTGCCGAAGTGCTTGTATGCGCTCTTCTGGTTGCGGTCACTCCTAAAAAAATGCAGACATATATACAAAATCTGTTCAGCCGCACACAGACCAATACCGATTCGGTAGCGATAGACCGCCTGAAAAAATTCATATCCCACAGAACAAAAGCCGGAGCCGAAACTTTCCGCCGTTTATCGCGCGCGCTTGCATCAAGCGGAGATAAACCGAAAAGCGGTGATATATGCGATATATTCGACGATACCGCCGACGCGGTGTGCAGCCTGTGCGGAATGAATGTCCACTGCTGGCGCAAGGAATATAACAGGACATACAGCGATATGCTGGAGATATTCAATATTCTGGAGTGCAAAGGCTCTGTTTCCGAGGACGAGGTCAGCGAGGAATTTAAAAACAGATGTATACATACCGGAGAGATATGTTCCGCTATGTCGCACGTTTACGAACTTTATAAGCAGAATGCGATGTGGGAGGGACAGATTGACGCAAACAGGGCGCTGGTTGCGCAGCAGTATAACGATATTGCCGATATTATGGAAGATTTGTCCGCCGAGTCGGAAAACGGATTTAATTTTTCGGTGCATGATGAAAAATCCATAGCGGCGGAATTGGACAAGCTTGGGATTGAAACGTCAGGAGTTAATGTTCTGCTGAAAAATGACGGTGAAAGCGAGGTATTCATAGACGCGCCGTGTATGAATGAGAGCGATATATGCCGTGTGGTGTCGCAGACGCTGGGAATACCTATGAAACTTGATCCGGAGGATGATTTTATGCTGCATTTTTCTCCGCAGCCGCGTTACAGTATAAAAGCGGCCTGCCTTCGTGAGGCAAAATACGGGTGCAGTGAATACGGCGACAGTATATGTGATTTTTCAAGGGATATAAACAGCCGTACATTTATATTGTCCGACGGAATGGGAAGCGGTATCGAGGCGAAAAATCAGAGCAGTCTGAGCTGTGAACTGCTGAAGGAGTTCATATCAGCCGGATACAGCTGCCGGACAAGCATAGATTTGTTAAATTCCACTCTCGCGCTGAAATCCTCCAATGAAATATTCTCGACTGTTGATATGCTTGATATAGATTTAAAGAGCGGATACGCGACATTTTTCAAGGCAGGCGCGGCGGAAAGCCTGATAATGCGTGACGGAGTGGTAAGTACTGTCGTATGTGAATCATTGCCGGTGGGACTTCTGAATATATCCGAAACATCGGTAGAGGAAATCAAACTTGAAAGAGGCGATATAATAGTTATGATGAGCGACGGAATAAACGGCAGGGACGCACTCGGAAATTCTGTCATAGCAGAAATACTGTATCACAGCACGCCTGACCCTGATACGATAGCGGAAAAAATCCTTGCCGGCGCGCTTAAAGAGTCAAACAATATGCCGCCGGATGATATGAGCGTGATTGTATTGCAGGTGAGTTAGGAGCGGCAGAAAAAAGATTAGGTATACAGCAAAACTACTGATGTAATAACAGGTAAATTCAACATACAAAAAGTCAGCTGCAAAAACAAAACGCGTGAATATCATATGCAGTTCCCGCCGCAAATCATAGTATGCGTGACCTAAACTCAAACGGCAAAATTTTACAGCGGTCATAAGTATCGGAAAGATGTCCGA
>CAZLOX010000229.1:0-2781 GCA_964561265.1 uncultured Lachnospiraceae bacterium | reverse complement strand
TAATCTCATCCTTATCCGATACAAGCAGCGGAACGGAAGAACGCTCGCTTCCCGGAAGTTTTATATCAGAAAAAAAGTTTTTTAGTTTTTTCCGACCGTTCATGCCGTAAGGAAAGAAAATATCTCCGTCTTTTCTTGTTCTCAGATATATTTTTTCCGCATATTCCGGCTTTATGAATATAGCGTCTTTCGATGGCTTTTTCGCTGTCTGATCATATGTTTTTACAATCCGCGGCTCTTTATATGTGTTTTCTTTTTTTCCATTTTTTGCAGTCACATATAAAATACCGTAATCGTTTTTCAATATCATATTGCCGGGAAAATCCAGATATTTGCCGGACTGACCGCGCATAAGCGCAATCGCGTCATTGATATATCCGCTCCCTATATTTTTCGGCGTATTGTATACACGGCGGAAATACATCATAAGCACTCGCCTTATAACTGCCGTATGGCACCCTGACAATTCCGCCGAATCAAGATAATAAATACCGTCTTTGTATCCTGACGCTTTATTAAAAATATTTCCGCAGTATTTTTCCATAAAGTCATTTTCTTCTGATATTATATCAGAATTTTCAACAATCCGTTTCATAAAATTGCTGTTTATATTTTTTTCTATATACGGTATCAGTTCAAGGCGAAGTTTATTGCGCGTATATACCGGTTTGAAATTTGTTTCGTCAGTCATAAATCCAATAGAATTTTCCGCACAGTAACGTTCGATTTCTTCTCTTGACAAATCAAGCACCGGACGTATAATATTCCCGCGCTTATAAGGGATTCCCATGAGTCCGCCGAGTCCGCTTCCTCTTATAAAATTCATAAATATAGTTTCGGCACAATCATTCATATTATGCGCAGTGGCTATTTTATTTATATTTTTAAGAGCGGATATTTCCTCAAAGAATTTATATCTGATTATTCTGCCCGCTTCCTCGCCGGAGAGCGAATTTTTCTTTGCATATGCCGGCACATCGGCGGATTTCACAAAAATTTCAATACCAAGCCTGCCGCATAGTTCCTCACAGAATTTCATATCGCGGTCTGCCGTTTCACGCATATTATGATTTATATGCGCGGCGTATATCTCAGCGTTATACTTTTCTGCGAGAGTATGAAGAATATGAAGGAGCGCCGAAGAATCAGCACCGCCCGACAGTCCGGCAAGAATTTTATCATTCTGCTGAATCAGTCCGTTTTTTTCAATGGTACTTATCACCTTGTCGATTATTTTCATATCAATACTCCGATTTTGGATCAAGATTAAGAAATTTTGTATATTTTCCCTGCCATCCAAGCTTTACAGTGCCGGTTTCACCGCTTCTGAATTTCGCAATTATACACTCCGCCACATTTTTATCATCGCTTGTTTTGTTATAATATTCATCACGGTACAAAAACATTACAATATCGGCATCCTGCTCAATTGCGCCCGATTCACGCAGGTCGCTGAGAAGAGGACGTTTGTCGCTTCTTGATTCACTTGCTCTCGAAAGCTGTGAAAGCACTATTACCGGAATATCAAGTTCTTTGGCAAGAATTTTCAGAGAACGCGTCATTTCCGCAATTTCCTGCTGACGGTTGTCGGTTCTGCCGCTTGCAGTCATAAGCTGCAGATAGTCTATTACAATAAGTCCGAGATTTTTCGACTGTTTAAGCCGTCTGCATTTCGCACGTATTTCCGATACTGTTATGGACGGAGTATCGTCTATATATAACGGCGCGCCGGCAACTTTGTCCATTACCTCGCTTATCTGGAGCCAGTCCTCCGGCGACAGATCTCCTGTGCGGAGTTTGCCGAGTTCCACAAGCGCCTGAGAAGAAATGATACGGCTCATAAGCTGTGTTTTTGACATTTCAAGGTTGAACACCGCAGCTGTAATACCGTTTTTTATCGCTATATGTTCCGCTATATTTACGGCAAAAGTGGATTTACCCATTCCTGGACGTCCGGCAATCAGGATAAGATCGGAATTTTGCAGTCCGGCAGTCCGCCTGTCAAGTTCCTTGAATCCTGTTTCCAGTCCTGTAAGTTCTCCCTTTGAGAGCGAGCGTGCCACCATTTCCTGATATGACGTCATAAGTATGTCGCTGACAGGCTCTATATCGGCTTTGTCACGTCCGGAAACAGCGTCATATATAATCTGCTCCGCTTTTGCAAGAAGATATTCATTTTTTTCACTGCCGTCATACGCCATCTTTGTTATAACGTCAAAGCCGGTTATAAGCTGACGCTGCACCGATTTATCACGGATGATTTCACAGTAATTGGTGATATTCTGCGTTGTTGAAATATTTGACGCAAGTCCGGTGAGATATTCCGTACCGCCCACAGCGTTGAGTTTATCGTGCATGGATAAAAGATGCGAGAGAGTTACAATATCTATCGGCGAACTTTCGTCAAAAAGTTCAAGCGCGGCTTTGTATATTTCTCTGTTATTTTCAAAATAGAAATCTGACGGCTTGAGGATATTCACTATTACTGTCATAACCGAATCATTTACCATCAATGACCCGATAACAGCGCGTTCCGCTTCAATGTTATGCGGCATATCCCTCATAGGGATATCAGGTGCATCCATCTTTTAAAATCCTCTCCTTTACTGAATCTGAGAAACATTTACCTTTAATTTTGCCGTTATTTCCGGATAAACTTTAACGTCCACAACGGTCACTCCAAGCGTTTTGATGCCTCCGCCCGGCACAGCGAATTTCTTTTTATCCACTTTTATATGATGCTGCATTTTGAGTTCCTCTGCGATCTCCTTGCTTGTGACC